>JAFAPR010000060.1 GCA_019247075.1 Solirubrobacterales bacterium | reverse complement strand
TCTGCCCGCGGGCAATGCCCGGCGGTACATTTGGGTGAAGAAGTATGTCGACCGCGGCACGCACCAATGCGTCGATCACCGCCTCCGCGCCGGCGGGTCCGCGCGTGTTGGTGCTGCATGAACCGGGACCGGCGGGGACGGCAGCGCTCGATCTCGCCCGCGAGCTTGATCTGCAAGAGGGCGCAAGTCTCACGGTTGTGGCTGTGGTACCTACGGCAGCGAGTGGGTCGCGGTGCGGCGGCTCCGCGCTCGAGTTCAACGCGATCGTCAAGGAGAGCGTGACCAACGAGCTTGACGGGGCGCGCCAGCGACTCGGCCAAGCGGCCGGTCGGACGAGCTTTGAGCTCCTGGTTGAAGGCGAGGACCGTTCTCCAGAGGAGTGGATCGCGGCAGGAGGCTTTGACCTTGTGCTGCTGCCGGCGCGACGCCGTCCTCTACGGGGCTCTGGACATCCTGCTGCTGCACGCTTGCGCCGCGCGACGGACGCCGAGGTCCGCATCGTGCAACGGCCGCGTTAGCGTCGCTTCCGCTTCTGCCTCCCGCTGCCGCGTTCGATCTTGGCCGAGGAGGCGGCGGCAATTCTGCGTCGGCGCTGCTGAATCCGGATCGCCGCCCCGATCGCCGCGCCGATGAACAGCGCCCCCCAGTAAAACGGCGAGACGAGCAGCATCACTGCGACGCCCAGCATTGCCAGCCAGATCGCAGGCCTGAAGTCGCGCCAGTCACCCGTCATAACGCAAAGGATCCTGGAACATGCGGATTGCGTCTACTCGATCCGAAGCCCTCACGAGGCTGCTGACGGTCTCGCTCGCCAGCGCGTCCAAATGCGTAGCGAGCGCAAGGAACGCCTGCGCCGTGGTGAGCGCGTCGCCGAGAGAATCGTGGGGCCGGTCGGCCGGGAGCCCCAGCGCCGACGCCAGGTCGCCCAAGGACAACCTGCCACGCAGACGGCCGTCGCGTTCGTGCAGCCAGAGCCGGCCCAGCCACTCGGTGTCGACGAAGCGGTTGCGGAGGCGAAGGCCGGTCTCTCGCAGCGCCCGCTTCAGGAAGGGACGATCGATCGCGGCCGAATGGAGGACGAGCACGCTGCCCGTGATCGCTTCAAGCAGTGGACCGATCACGGCAGGCAGGGTTGGCGCAGACTCCAGATCGATGTCGCGGATTCCGTGCACCGGGATCGACAATTCGCCTATCGCCCGCGACGGCCGCACGAGCGCAGAGACCGCAGCGAAGAGCTGAAGGCGTCCGGCTTCGATCGGGATCGCGCCAAAGGAGATGATCTCGTCCTTGCGCGGGTCAAGCCCAGTCATCTCCAGATCCAGCGCACACCAGCGTGCTTCGCGCCAGGGCCTCCGGCCCGGCGGCAGCGCGGCGCTGGCGTAGGCTCTTGCAGCCTGATCCAGGTCGAGGCGGCGCGCGGCGAGCGGCAGCCTCACCGGACGCCCACGTTCAGCTCCGACGAAACCTGCTTCTGGATTGCGGCAATGGCCCGAAAGGCTTCCTTCAGATGCGTGCGCGTGAGGCGACTGAGCGCCGCGGGATCGATGTAGTCATCCGGCTCCCGGCCAGCGCGAAGCTCCTCCACCTGGTGTTCTAGGCGCAGCCCGTTGACCAGCTCAAAGGCATCCTCGAGCGTCTGCGCGTCCGCCCGAGAAAGCGTTCCGGCGGCCGCGCTGGCATGAAGCCGTTCAACCGTTGATGCGCTGGTGACGCCCGCGGCCATTCCGGCCCACCGCGCCAGGTCAACGATGGGGATCATGCCGCCGTGCTTGAGATCCAGGCGGCCTCGGTGCTCGCCGCTGTGCTCCACCACCAGTCCGCGCAAGAAGCCGGTTGGTGGACGGTAGGAGAGCGCGAATCTCGCCAGCAGGCGGAGCAGCGGGCCACTGCGCCTGGCAAGCCGAAACGTCTCCGTGACCGGCGTCCCGGCGTGAAGTCCCCACACCGGGCGGCTGTCGACCACCACCGAGACGAGGATGATCGCCTTCTCCTGGCTGGGGTCCTCGATCCAGCTGCGCGCGGCCCTTTGCCAAGAGGAGAACGAGCGGACAAAGGGAGGGTTCGATCCCGACGCGCCGTGGGTGTCTTCGCGCAGTCCGCATCGCCGCAGCCCGGCCGTGACCCTCTCCCCGATCCCAATCAGGCGCGAGCGGACGTCCGCCCCGGGCGTATCGCCGAACCACACCAGTGCGCTGTCGACGTCGGAGCTCGGCAGCATCTCGCGGCGCCCCTGGCTGCCGAGCGCGAGCCACGCGAACGGCGCAGGCGGCGCGCCCATTTCCTCGAGCGCGAGCTCAAGCAGGCGGCGGGTGAGCGCATCAACCACCACCGCGTAGACCGCCATGATCCCGGTGGCGGCCACGCGCGCATCGTGCAGGGCGACCACCATCGGGTGCAGCTCGCCCGCCGCGGCCACGACCTCGTCTACGGTCTGAGCACGAGCAACCCGGTGGCGCAAGAAGAACGGCGATCGGGCCTGTGCCGCGATCACGTCGACGTCCTCGAGCACGCCCAGGACCCGCCCCGTGGCCGAGACGATGGGGAAATGGCGGATGCCGCGGTCGAGCATCTCGAGCAGGACGTCTCCGCCGAGCCGGTCAGGACTGGAGGTATAAGCCGGAGCTGACATCGCAGCCGACACCAGCGCCTCTCCGGGGAGCCCGCCGGCGACCACCCGAGCGCGCAGGTCGCGGTCGGTCAGGATCCCGAGCGAGCCGTTGCCGAGGTCGACGACGACCGAGGTCGAGGGGGCTGCCGCCATCATCTGGGCCGCCTCGCGGATTGTCGTCTCGGGAGTGCACACGACGGGACCGTCGCGCAGAAGCGAGCCGACTGGCTGCTGCGCGGGATCTGGCGCGGGCTTCCGGTCTGGTAGATCCGCGAGCGCTTCCGAACGCTCGAGCAACGAGCGCGCCACGAAGCGCAGACCCGCCGGTGCCGCCAGCGGCTCGCGCGCGACGGCACCCGGGATCCGGTACGTGAGCGTGTCCTCCGCCGCACGCGCCTCGAATCCCGTCGGCAAGCCAGAGAGCATCGAGGCGTGACCGAACAGCTCACCCTCCGCGAGTAGATCGAGGACGCGACCCTCGTGGACGATCTCGACCTCGCCGCTGCGCACGACCCACAAATGCTCGAGGGGGCCGGACCTCTCGGGAATGATCGTCGTGCCGGCGCGGTGAAACTCGACCTCGGCAGCGGCGGCGACGCGCTCGACCGTCGACGCGGGAAGCGAGTCAAATGGCGGGTACTCCCGCAGGAAGCGGGTGACCTCGGGCGGCGCCGGTGATGCTTCGCTCAAACGGGCGCCGGCGGGGCAACAGCCTCCGCCCCCAGGCACACGGAGACATCCGGGTCTTGGCAGAGCCGCGCCGCCGCGACACACCCGGCGGTGCCGCCGCCGGCGATCACGTAATCGAATTCGCCGGCGTCGATCATGGGAAGGCATCCCCCGCGGGCGCCGGGACCGGTGTCGCCGCTGTTACATCGGGCACGTCGGCCCGGTGCTCGGCCAGCACCTCCGTGGGTTTCTTCACCTGCACCGTGAAGTAGTAGATGAAGCCGATGATGTACATCAGGCCGACGAACAGCAGCGCGGCCCACTTGAAGTACCAGTGTGCTGGCGGAAGCGCGTTGTAGACCGCGGAGCGCGGCCACATCAGGTTGACGACGACGACCACCTGGTAGAAGACCGCCACGATGTTGACCAGAAGTCCCCAGCGGCCCATTGAGAAGTACGGGCCGTGGTCGGGTTTGGGCCACTGTCCCCGCAGGCGTCGCAGCAGCATCGGCACCGTCACGCCCATGTAGCAGATGTAGAACATGATGATCGCGATCGAGGTGATCGCGGCGAAGGCGCTCTGGTTGCTGACGTTGATCGCGGCGACCGCGATCGCGAGGATCCCTGTGAGGAGCGCGGGCACGATCGGCACCTTGCGGCGCCCCGAGACGCGCGCGACCTGCGACCCGAACGGTAGCTTGTTGTCGCGCGCCATCGAGAACAGCATCCGGATCGTGGCTGTCTGCACCGCCAGGCAGCAGACGAAGATCGCGATCCCGCAGTCGGCCAGGAAGATGTTCCCTGTGGTGTTGCCGAAAGCTTGCTTGATTACGAACGGAAGGCCGAGCAGCCCGATGTTCTTGTTGGCGAGGTTCTTGTTCGACAGGATCGCGAACAGGATCACCAGGCCGCCGATCAGAGCGGCCGCGCCGACCGCGCGGATGATCGCCGGCGGCGCGTGTTTGCGGGGGTTGTTGGTCTCCTCGGCCAGAGTCCCGGCCGTGTCGAACCCGTACATCACGTAGACGCTGACGATGCCCCCGAGCAGCAGGGCGCCGAAGTAGCCCCAGGGGTGCCCCGCGCCGTAACCGTGGGAGTGGAAGATGACTCCGGGTCCGTGGTTAAGGTGGAACAGCAGCAGGATCACCAGGATGCTGGAGCCGATCAGCTCGGCGATCACCCCGAAGTTGTTGATCCTCGACATGAGTTTGACGCCGAGCATGTTGATGATCGTCGTGATCACTATCAGGATGCCGCCGAGCAAGAGCGCGTTCTGGGCCCCGCCCTTGGTAGAGGTGAACCCGGCGTCGGCGGCCGTGCCTGCGAACTGGAGGTGACTGCTGATCTGCGGAAGGACCACCTGCCAGTCGATCGCGACGGCAGTGATCGTCACGATGGCGCCGATCAGATACATCCAGCCGGTCATCCACGAGGCGAGGGATCCCGAGATCTGCTTGCCCCACTGGTACACCGAGCCGGCGATGGGGTACTGCCCCGCCATCTCCATGAAGCAGAGCGCAACCAGCACCTGACCGAAGATGACCACTGGCCAGGTCCACCACACCCCGGGGCCGGCAAAGCTGTAAGCCAGCCCGAAAAGCGCCGTGACCCCCGTCAGGATCGAGATGTAGCTGAACCCAGCCGCGAACGACGAGAAGCTGCCCAGCGATCGGTCAAGCTCCTGCTTGTAGCCAAAGCCAGCCAGTTCCTGGCTGTCCAAAGCACCTCCGGTGGCCGGTTGCGGAGCCTCTTGGGTTGCCATCAATCAACCTCCAGTCGCGTGGCGCCCCTTCGTCCCTCAAACGCCAAGCCCACGTCCCCGGGGCGCGCCCGTCGCATCGATTGACCCGGGCCTGGTCCGGCTGTTATATATCAGTTGTCTAACTGTGTCAACGAGCCTGGGCGCGATGCAGCGAACGGCCCCCGGCGCCCCCCGGGCGGGAACCAAGTGAGAGCGTCGGGGCCAGGGGAGGTGGAGTGATGGCGACCAACACCGCGCAGCAGATGTTCGTCGGCGGGGAATGGCAGCCCAGCGCGAGCCATGAGACCTTCGACGCGATGAGCCCCGCCACCGGTGAGCTGATCGGAAGCATTCCCCAGGGCGATCGCGGGGACGCCCAGCGCGCCATCGCGGCCGCTCGTGACGCCGCTCCCGGATGGGGGCGGGCAACCGCCTTCGAGCGCGCCGCCAAGATGCACGAGGTGGGGGACATCATCGAGTCGCGACGCGATGAGCTCGCGCGCACGCTCACACTCGACCAGGGCAAGCCGCTGCAAGCCGAGGCGTTCGGCGAGGTCGACGAACTGGTCGAGTACTGGCGGATGGCGGCCGAGGACGCCAAGCGCCTGAGCGGCGAGCTGCCGAACTCGTTCTCGCCCGGCAAGCGGGTGCTGTTGATGCGGCGCCCGCGAGGGGTCGTGGCCGTGATCAGCCCGTGGAACTGGCCCTACACGATGCCCGGCGAGCTGATCGCGCCCGTGCTCGGGAGCGGTAACACGGTCGTGTGGACGCCCGCCCCGTCGACCGCGGTCTGCGCGGTTGCCATGGCACGCTGCATCGCCGAGGCGGACCTTCCACCCGGCGTCTTCAACCTGGTCACCGGCCCGGGTCCGGTGGTCGGCGACGAGATCGCCCGCAACCCCGGAACCGACGGCGTCGCGTTCATCGGCTCCACGGCCACGGGCCGACGGGTGGCCGAGGCAGCCGCCGGCAAGACCACGCTGCTCGAGATGGGCGGCAATGGCCCGCTCGTCGTGCTCGATGACGCGGACCTCGAGGCGGCGGTCGAGGCCGCCCTGACCGCCTGCTTCTTGTGCGCCGGTCAGAGCTGCACCGCCGGCGAGCGCCTGCTGGTGCACGCCGCGGTACGAGATCAGTTCGTGGAGCTGCTCGCGCGAGCCGTGACCGAGCGGATTCTGCTGGGAGACCCCTTCGACGACTCGACCACGATGGGACCGCTCAACAACGAGCCCGTGGCGGCGAAGATGGATGAGCACGTGGGCGATGCGGTGCAGCGCGGCGCCGCGGTGCTGAGCGGAGGCGCGCGCGCCACCGGCTTTCCGACCCCGCTCTATTGGGAGCCCACGGTGCTCAGCGACGTCACGCCCGAAGCTAGGGTTGCGGTCGAGGAGACGTTCGGGCCGGTCGCGCCGATCGTGACGATCGACTCGCTCGCGCAGGCCGTCGAGCTGACGAACCGCTCACCTTACGGCCTTCTGGCCGCGATCTTCACCGCCGACCTGGCGAAGGGGCTCGAGTTCGCGGACAACGTGCGGACGGGTTGGGTGAACATCAACGAGTCGACCAACTACTGGGAGTCGCACCTGCCGTTCGGTGGCCGCGCAGGTAGCGCCAGCGGCATCGGCCGGGTCGGAGGGGCGCACGTCATGCACTCCTTCACGGAGCTTCAGACCGTGGTGGTAACGCCCGACGCCCGCGGTTTGTGACGCCTGGCGCGACTACAGCACCATCCGGATCTCGCGCTCGAACGTGGCGATGTGTTCGGTCAGGACCTCGCGTGCCCGTTCGGCCTCTCCCGCCGCGATCGCGCGCAAGACCACGTCGTGCTCGTGCACCCGGGCGAACAGATGGGGCAGCCGGTCGAGCACCAAGTGCCAGATTCGCAGCGACAGATTGAAGTACCGGGTGAGCGTCCCCTCGAGATAGGGGTTGCCCGTGCACCGGTAGATGAAGCGGTGGACTCGCGCGTCGAGCGCCATCAGCTTCTCGACATCGTCGCTGCCGCGGCTGTGGGCCAGCTCCTCGAGCAGTTGATCGAGCTCCGCTCGCTGGGCATCCGTGAGCCGCTGCGCCGCGCGGTAGGCGGCATGACCCTCGAGCTGAGCGCGCACGTCGGAGACGTGCGCGAGGTCGGTGATGTTGATCTCGGAGGCGAAGGTTCCCCGGCGGGGATAGACGGTCACCAGGTTTTCGAGCGCCAGCCTCTTGATCGCCTCGCGAACCGGAGTGCGTCCGATCTCCAGCTCCGCGCCCAGCACGTCCTCGTCGATCGGCGCGCCCGGCGGGATCTCGAGCGTCACGATCCGGTCTCGCAGCTCGGTGTACGCGCGATCCGCCAACAGCTGACGCTGGGCGCCATCGCGCGCCGAAGCAGGCTTCGTCGAATGCCCCCGGCCAACTGATATATCAGTCATCTCGCAGGAGTCTAACTCCGTTTTGTAGGCCCCGCCAGCCTGTGCGTCCGGCTATTGGGTCAGCCTGCGCCCCGGACTATTGCCGTGCGTCCGAGTATTTGGCCAGGCCGAGCGTCGACTATTGGGCAGCGCGGGGTCCTTGCTCCGAGCGCGGGCGCAGCCGCTCGAGCTCGCGGCGACGCCACCTCTCCGTCTGGGCGATCTCGTTGAACGTGTACAGGTGCAGCCCCGCAATGCCGTTGTCAGTTCGCGCCAGCTCAGGTGTAAGGCGCTCGAGCAGGGACTCCGGCCGATACGACCGCGGGAGCATCAGGCGGCCTAGCCAGCTGCCATGCCGTCTCAGGAAGCGCGCAGATTCACCGAGGCCGACACGGCGTGAGAGCGCCAACAGCCTGACGGCGTCGACCGGGCCGGGGAGGCCGATGTAAATCGGCAGCGCGACGCCGCGGTCGCGAACGCGCCGGATCCATTGGCCGATGACCGCGGCGTCGAAGGTGATCTGGCTGACGATGTACGTCGCGAACGGCACCTTGTCGAACATCGCCCGGATGGTCGTCTCGTCGCTGATGAAGGCGTGGCTCTCCGGATAGCCGGTGATCCCGATCCGCTCGAAGCGATGGCCCAGCTCGGCCATCGCCGAAAGCAACGCGGCAGCGCCTTCGAAGGGCCCGACCGGCTGCGCGACGTCGCCCGCTACGACGAAGACCTCGCGAACTCCCAAGTCCGCGATCGTCGCGAGCAACTCGGCGAGCTGCGGCCGGTCGGCGATCTGGCGGGCGGCCAGATGGGGAACCACGCGGTAGCCACGGTGCGCCAGGCGCTCGGTGAGCTCCAAGGTGGCCTCGATGCCACGCGTCGGGGACGAGGTGACCGTAATGGTGCGGCCCGGCGGTACGTGGTCCGCCACGGCCTGCTCAATGCCAGCGACCGGGATCACCTCGAGGCGCGGATGCCCGAGGAACTCGACCCGAGCGTCGGGGACGTCGGTCAGTGCTCGGCCGCGAGCCGTTGCTTGGGAATCTCCTTCTTCGGATCGATGAACGGCATCCCCACGACGACGGCCTCCCTGGACTCGCCGTCGACCTCGACCTCGAACTCGGTGCCGAGCTCGGCCAGCTCGATCGGCACCATCGCATAGCCGATGTTCTTCTCCAGTCGGGGTGAGCGACACGCGGAGGTGACCTGGCCCACGCGCTGTCCGCGGTGCCTCACAGGAAAGAAATCGACCATCGCGCCATCGTTGTACGCGCCCAGGCTTGCCCCCGCGATCTCCACGCCGGCGAGCTTGCGGGTCGGCCCCTCCCGCTTGATCCGCGCAAGCGCCTGCTTGCCGATGAAGTCTGCCTTCTGCTCGAGGTCGACCATCCAGTCGTAGCCCATGCCCACCTCGTAGGGATTCGTATCAAGCCACATGTCCGCCCCCCACGCGAGAATGCCCCCCTCAATCCGGCGGATGTGACAAGGACCGGTGACCGCCAGCCCGTGGGGCTTGCCGGCTTCCAGCACCGCGTCCCACAGCCGCTCACCGTGCTTGCTCGCGTCGTGCAGATAGATCTCGTAGCCCAGCTCAGCTGTGTAACCGGTGCGCGAGACCATCACGGGCAGGTGGTCCACCTCGTAGCTGCGCAGGAAGTAGTAGGGGAGCTCGAGGATGTCGTCCCCAAACAGCTCGACCATCACGTCCTTGGACTTTGGACCCTGAACCTGTACCGGCCCCACGTCGGGCTCACGGATGGTGACATCCATGCCCGAGCTGTGGGCGACGCCCATCGCCCAGAGCAGCACGTCACTGTCTGCCAGCGAGAGCCAGAAGTGGTTTTCGCCCAGTCGCAACAGCACGGGGTCGTTGATGATCCCACCGTCGGGTGCGGTCACGAACACGTACTTGCACTGTCCGACCGCGCATTTGGCGAGATCCCGAGCCACCAGCATGTTGGTGAAGTCGAACGCGTCGGAGCCGGTGATCTCGACCTGGCGCTCAACGCCCACATCCCACAGAGTCACTCCTTCCAGGAGCTGCCAGTACTCCTCGACGGGGTCGCCGTAGTGTCGCGGGTGATAGGTGTGGTTGTAGACGCTGTACATCGCCACGCCATGCCGGCGCGAGGCATAGAAGTACGGCGACTTTCGGATGCGCGAGTAAAGGAGGATCTCCGGGTGGTCGTTGATGGGCGACAAAGGGTCGACTCCTCTTGCTCGAGGGCTTATGTATGCGACTTATATATCAGTCCCGCTCTGCCGCGCGGGAGGTTGGCCTTGCGCCCCGTCGTCGATCCTCTCTGCTAGCAGCGTCGCGACGTCGACGACCCGCAGGTTCGCGCCCGCGGTCTGCACACCGTCGTCGAGCATGACGGTGCAAAAGGGACAGGCGACAGCAAGCGTGTCGGCGCCCGTCTGGGCCGCCTCCCGGACTCGCTCGACATTGATCGAGTTGCCGCGCTCCTCCATCCACATGTGCGCGCCACCGGCGCCGCAGCAGAAGGTGCTCTTACCCCTTCGAGCCATCTCAACAGGCTCGCCGACGGCGGCGACCAGTTCGCGGGGGCCTTCGAGCACGTCATTGTGGCGCGCGAGGTAGCACGAGTCGTGGTAGGTGATCGAGTGGCCGTCCGCCAGTGGCGCCAGATTGCCGTCTCGCACCAGGCGAGCCAGCAGCTCGGAATGGTGGATGACTTCATAGCGTCCCCCGAAGTCCGGGTACTCGTTGGCCAGCGTGTTAAAGCAATGGGGACAGTTCGCGACGATCTTGGTGATCCCGGCCTCATTGAGGACGCCAACGTTCTGTTCGGCGAAGGCCTGGAAGAGGTATTCGTTGCCGATCCGGCGGGCGGGATCCCCGGTGCAGCTCTCGCGCGGTCCGAGAATCGCAAAGTCGATCCCCGCTGACTGCAGCAGCCTCGCGGTCGACTCGGCGGTCTCCCGGGCACGTCCGTCGAAGGACGACGCGCACCCGACCCAGTAGAGATACTCGGGCGCTGGATCGCCCGGCTCGAGCACCCGCACACCAAGCTCAGACGCCCACTCGGCCCGCTCAGACTGGGCCTTGCCCCACGGATTGGAGGCGCGCTCGACGTCGCGCAGCATGGGCTCCGCCTCCGCGGGGAAGCTCGAGTCGACCATCACCAAGTGGCGCCGCAGGTCAAGGATCTGATCAACGTGCTCGATCGAGACCGGGCAGGCCTCTACGCACGCCCCGCAGGTGACGCAGTCCCAGACGGAGTCCTCGGGCACCGCCTGCGGCACCAGCGGCGCTTCGCTCGCCGCCAGCACCTGGTCGCGCAATCCCATGATTACGAGCTTGGGCGACAGCACCTTGCCGGTGGCGAACGCCGGACATGCGTCCTGGCAGCGACCGCACTCCGTGCAAGCGAAGGTGTCGAGTACCTCCTTGAAGGTCAGGTCCGATGCGCTTCCAGAGCCGAAGCGTATGTCGGCATCGTCGCGCTCGAAATCGACCGGCTCCAGCCGACCGGCCGGCCCGGTCCTCCCGAACCAGACGTTGACGGCGGCGACGAGGATGTGCAGGTGCTTGGACCGCGGCAAGTAGGCGAGGAAGGTGAGAATCGTGAGCACGTGCGCCCAAACGAACACGCGCTCGAGCACTCGGGTGGCCTGGTTGCGCCCGAACAGCTTCGACAGCGCATCGGATACGGGCGACCACGAAGGGGGCCACTCGTTTAGCCCGAGCGCGATCCGGGTCGCGTGCCAGAGCAGCAGCGTGATGACGATCGTCCCGATCAGAGCGAGGATCAGATCCGCCTCGCCCAGGTGGCTGCCCTCGAACCTGCGTGGCCGCTTCACCTTGCGGATCCAGAGCGCGCCCAGCACGCCAACCAGCACGAGCGCGGCGAAGACGTCGACGAGTAGCGCATACCAGCGCTGGTGTCCGAGCCACGGAACTGTCGCCCGCTTGTCGACCACGCCGATCATCGCGACGGCGATCGTCGGCAGCAGCACCAGGAATCCCCAGAAGATGAACGCGTGCGCCAACCCCGGGCCGAGCCGGCGGAGCAGCTTGCTCTGTCCGAGCACGATCGTGGCTTCGTTTTTGACGCGACGCGGCAGATGCCCTGACCGCGAGACCGGTTGCGCCGCCCGCAGGCGACCGACCAGAATCTGGACGCGGCGCGCGAACAGGCCTCCGCTCACCAGGACGGCGGCGGCCAGCAGCGACGCGGCGAGCAGCGACGCTATGCGCCCCTCGCCTTCCGGATCTCGGCGGAGATCGCCGGCACTATCTCGTGCAGGTCTCCGATCACGGCGTAGTCGGCGCTCGCCAGGATTGACGCCTCGCCGTCGGGGTTTATCGCGAGCAGCTTCTTCGCCCCCTTGCAGCCGGCCAGATGCTGGGTGGCACCGCTTATCCCGCACGCGATGTAGATCTCGGGCGCGACCTTCGTTCCGGTCTGCCCGACCTGGTCGGTGTGCGGACGCCAGCCGGCGCTCGTCACGGCCCGCGAGCACCCGACCGCACCCCTCAGGAGGTCGGCGAGCTCCTCGATCACGCCGAACCCTTCGGCCGAGCCGACGCCGCGGCCGCCCGACACGACCACGTCGGCCTCGGCGAGCGACACGCCGGCAGTGCTCGCCGGCACGTGCTCGATGACCCTGACCATCCCGTCGCCCCCGGCGGCCTCGAGCTCCCTGAGCTGCGCGACCTCGACCGGCTCGGCCGCGACCGCGTGCGGGGCGACCGTCAAAAGCAGCGGCGAGCCGTGCACCGTCGCATCTTCGAACAGGCTCCCGCCCCACCGGATCCTGGTCACGGCCGCGGGATCGCCCGGTGAGATCGCCACGCAGTTGGCCGCCATGGGCAAATCCAGCATGGCCGCCACGTGCGCGAGCACCTCGTTCCCGCGATCGGTCCCGGGCGCGAGAACAGCCGAGGGCGAGAGCTCCTCGATCACCTCGAGCAGCGACCGCCCCCACCCGGCAGGTGCATACTCGCCAACGCCGGAAACGGCATGGACCGCGTCGTCGAGGCTCGCCGCGAGCGTCAGCGCTTGCCTGGACAGCTCGTCGTCGAGGCTTTCCACGAGCACGAGGACCATCGCTTATACCAACCCGAGCTCGCGAAGGATCCCCACCACCGCCGGAGCCGCTTCTGGTCCGTGGCCGAGCACCTCGACCTGCTTGCCCGAGCCGGCGGGCAGGTGGAGCCGGACCATCTCCAGCCGGGGCTGCCTGCGCGGCGGCGTAGAGTCCTCAACCGGCTTGCGCTTGGCGCGCAGTCTCCCGGGAACGGACGGATAGCGAGGCAGGTTCAGGCCTTCCTTGACCGTTATAACCGCGGGCATTGACAGCTCGTAGATGTCGCGACCGCCCTCGACCTCCTGTTCGCAGCGCAGCTGGCCGTCGCTGACGGCGATGCCCTTTACCCCCGTGACGCACGGCAGCCCAAGGGCGTGTGCGACCCGGATCGGAACCTGGTAGTTGCCCGCGTCGGCGGACTCATTGCCGAACAGGAATAGGTCGTATGGCTCCGGGACCTCGCGAATCGCATCGACGATCGCCGCGGCGGTGGCTTGGGGATCCCACTCCTCGTCGTCGGTGACCAGGTGCACGGCGCGGTCGACGCCGATCGCCATCACGTCCCGTAACTGCTCCTCTGCCTCCGGCGGACCCACGGTCAGCACCGTGGAAGAGCCACCGTGCTGCTCGACGAGCCGCACGGCCTCCTCCGCGCCGCACTCCTCGTGGGGGCTGATCGTGAAGCCAAGGTGACGGGTAGATATGGCCCGCGCATCATCGGTCAACACGATCTTGCCGCCGGTCAGCGGGACCCGCTTGACGCACACCAGGATGTTCACGAGCGAACCCGCGCGTTCTCGGGATCGAAGACCGGGGTCGAGTCGTTGGTCTGGACGCTGACCTGATATCGCTCGCCCATGTACTGCACGCTGAGCTGCTCGCCGACCACGGCGTATTGCGGCGGTAGATAGGCCATCAGGATGTGCTTGCCGAGCGAGGGGCCGGCGCCGGCGCTCGTCACGTACGAGCGGCGGCCCCGGCGATCGACCACGGGATCTCCGTCCGACGTGAGGATGGGCTCCCCGCCGAGCATGTAGCGCTTGATCCCCGCCGAGGAGGTGTGGTCATCGACCGTCAGCGCGCACAGCAATGCCGCCGGCTCCTCTTCGCGGTGGCGCACGTGCGCCTCCTTACCGACGAAGTCCTCGTCCTTGACCTTCCCCCACGCCATTCCCGCCTCGACGACGTTGTAATCCGCCTCGAGCTCGAAACCGTAGGCGCGGTAACACTTCTCCAACCGCCCCGTGGTCCCGTATACCCCGATCCCGGCGGGCACGATGCCGTGCGGTGCGCCGGCCTCGGCAATGACGTCCCAGAGCCGTGCCCCCTGCTCGATTGGGACGTACAGCTCCCAGCCGAGGTCGCCCACGTACGAGATGCGCGAGGCCAGGACCTGCAGAGAGTCGACCTCGATCCAGCGGCAGCGCGCGAACGGGAAGCCCTCGTGCGACACATCGTCATCGGTGAGGCTCGAGAGGATGTCCCGCGCCCGCGGTCCCCAGAGACCCAGCGTGCACCATGCGTTCGTCTGGTCATGAATTTGCGCGGATCCGTCAGGCGGGAGGTGGGCCTGCAACCACTTGAGGTCGGACATCCCGTAGGCCCCGCCGGTCACCACGCGGAAGTGGTCGTCGGCGAGGCGCATGATCGTGAGGTCCTGCTTGAAGCCCCCGCTCGGCGTAAGCAGCGGCGTGTACACGACTCTGCCGATGGCCACGTTCACCTGCCGCATAGCGACGTGTTGCGCGACGTCCAGCGCGGCCGGCCCGACGATGTCGAAGATCGCAAACGCCGTCAGATCGATCATCGCTGCGCGATCGCGCATCGCCAGGTGCTCGGCGTTGATGATCGGCGACCACCACCTCGATTCCCACTCAGCCTCGCGGCGTGCGACGCGCTCCCCGTACTCCTCGAGCAGCGGCGCGTTGGACGCGTACCAGTGCGGTCGCTCCCACCCCGCCGCCTCGAAGAACACCGCCTCAAGCGCCCGCTCGCGCTCGAAGAACGGCGCCAGACGCACACCGCGGTCCGACTCCCACTGCTCGGAGGGGTGGACGATCCCATACATCTTGTTGAACCCCTCCGACGCCCGAGCCCTGATGTGTGCCTTGGTGCGCTGGCAAGCATAGGCGCGCGCGATGTTTGACTCATAGGCATCGATCTCCGATTCGTGGTGGACCATCAGCTCGGCAATCGTCTTGCCCGCGCCGGGTCCCTCCTTGATCCAGATCGCCGCGGCAGACCACAGGCCGGGAACCTCCGCGGTCTCCCCCAGGAGCGGCATTCCGTCGTAGGTGACCGAGAGCACGCCGTTGATCGCGTACTTCACGCCGACAGTCTCGTCGCCGACTATCTCGGGCATCAACTCAAGGGCGATCTCCATCTGGGGGTCGAAATCCGCCTGCGTGAACGGGAGCTCGGTGGGCGTCAGCGCCGCCTCCTCGATCGAGGGGATCTCATCGGCGTCGAGCGCGATCGGGCGGTGCGCGTAGGAGCCAATCTCGAGGTTCGTGCCCTCCTGGCGCTCGTACATGTTCGTGTCCATGTCGCGGACGATCGGGTATTCGATCATCCCTTTGGCGTTGGCAAACCGCGGCGCCGGCCCGATGTCGATCATCTGATGGACCATCGGCGTGAGCGGGATCGACGCCCCGGCCATCGCCGCCAGGCGCGGACTCCAGGCCCCGCACGCGATGACGACGTGCTCGGTCTCGATGTCCCCCCGCGTCGTTCTGACGCGCCTCACGCGCCCGCCCTCCACGTCGATCCCCAGGACCTCGGTGTTGGCGGCGACCGTCAAGCCGTCATTCGCGGCTTCCTCGCGCATCATGGTGGCGGCTCGGAGCGAGTCCACCACGCCCGCGCCGGGCGTGTAGAAGCCGCCGCGGATCAAACGCTGGTCGATGAACGGCACGAGCTCGGAGACCTGCTCGGGGTGCAGCAGCGAGACCGGCTCGATCCCCCATGAGCACGCCGATGCCATGCGGCGCGTGAACTCCTGCATCCGCTCCTCGGTGCGCGCGATCTCGATGCCGCCGCTCTCGATGAAGACGCCCCGGTCCTTGTACTGGCGCATGCTCTCGAGCGTCAGCAACGTCATCTCCTTGGAGTGGTCGACCGGGAAGATGAAGTTGGAGGCGTGGCCGGTGGAGCCGCCGGGGTTGGGGAGCGGTCCCTTGTCGAGCAGCGTGACGTCCGTCTGGCCGAGCCGGCAAAGGTGGTAGGCGACGCTATTGCCGACGATCCCCGCGCCGATCACCACGACACGCTGCGACGGCGGCACGCCCCGCCCGGACGGCGCCGTCTCCTTCGAAGACTCAGCCCGGGGCGTCATGGAAAGCCAAAGTGCGGTCTCACCCGGCCGTGATATATCAGATGCAGGTCAGAACCGTCAACGCCGCTGACGGCGTTATCGGAAGCGGCTTGCCCGGCGGGCCCTCACACGCTCAACTGCGCGGTCGCCGCTTCTCGGTGTCGTACAGCGGAAACGGCGCCACGGTCGCCACGGTGGTCCCCTGGCCCAGCACGACGTCGACCCGCTGGCCGTGCTCGACAAGGTCGCGGTCGATGGCGGCCATCCCGATCACCCCCATGTCGAACGTCGGGCTGTTGCAGGGGCTGCGCACGACACCTACCTCGCGGCCGTCCAGCATCACTGCGGCGCCGTACTCGGGCACCTCGTCGCCTTCGATCCGCAACGTGGTCAGCAGGCGGGGCGTACCGTTTGCGGCGATCGCGCGCAGCGCGTCGCGTCCGACGAAGTCCCCGGGCTTCTCCAGCTTGACCATCTTGTCCAACCGCACCTCGAACGGGTCCGTCTTGTGCGGGAAGTAGTCGATGTCTGGAAACAGCAGCCCCGACTCGATGCGGATCGTTTCGATCGCGGAGAGGCCGATCGGGCGCATTTGGTGCGTGCGGCCGGCGTTCAGTACAGCGTGCCACAGGTCCTCGGCGTTCTCCGGAGTGCAGTACAGCTCGAAGCCGAGCTCGCCGGAGTATCCGGTGCGCGACAGCCAGCAGGGCACGCCGCCGACCTTGACGCCCTCGCTGACGAAGCGGAAATAGCGCAGCGCGTCCACGTCGGCGCCCTCAATGATCGGCCGCAGAACCTCGCGCGAGCGGGGGCCCTGGACCTGCAGGTGCGGCAGCTGGGCGGTGCGGTCCTCCACCTGCGCGTCGAGGCCGCGGTCTGACGCCACCTGCCTGAACCAATCGAGGTCGGAGTCGTAGCTGGTGATCGAGAGGCAGTGGTTCTCGCCGAGGTTGAACACCGTGCCGTCCATGACCATCAACCCCTGCTCGTCGCAGATCGGGCCGTAGCGGACCTGGCCAACCTCGAGCGAGGCCATGTCGTTGGTGAACAACGCGTCGGCCAGCGCCAGCGCGTCGGGGCCGCGTATGTCCCACTTGCGCAGAGGCGACTCGTCCCACAGATTGCACGCCGTGCGCGTGGCGACGTGCTCGGCGACCGCGTCGCCAAAGCCCGCCGCCCACGCCCATCCTTCCCAATCCGTCCAGGTCGCTCCGGCCTGCTCTTGAACACCGTAGAACGCCGTGCGATGCAGTTCCGCCGACACTGTCACCCCCGTTGAATGAACTTGTTCAACACCACGAGCGGCATTAATACCGCACATATAATCCGCAATGGGTATGCCTGCCGGCGCAGGGCG
>JAFAPR010000018.1 GCA_019247075.1 Solirubrobacterales bacterium | reverse complement strand
AACGGGTAACGCGCATCGACGTGCACCTCGGGGATCTCAACTATGCCCTCCGAATGGAAGGGGATCGGGCGCGTACCCAGCGCACCAAAACGAGCGGCGGGATCGCAATTAAGTCCGAGGAGCTATCGCTGGAGGCGTGGCTAGCTGCTTTGGCCGACACGCTGCGAGCCGAAGCCCAGCGATCCGAGTCGACCAGGCTTGCGCTCGAGCGACTGCTCAGCTAGCGCGGCCCTCGCTGGCCCTCAATCCCGTCTAGCGGCCAACCGGGATTGTGCGAGAATCCGGGAGCCTTGCCGCTGTTCGGCAGAAACCGCCCACCGGAGCTCACTGAGGAGCAGCGCGAAGCGGCGGAGGTCGATCTCGATCGGATCCGGCGAGGCGGGATCCCGCTCGGCGCTGAGGAACGGCTCAAGCGGATCGGGACTGCCGGCACGCCGTTCTTCACGAGTGATCTCACCACTAAGGAGTATGCGCTCGCGCAAGCTTCGGGCCTGCAGCCGGTAGCGCAGATCATGGGCTCCTCGGTTGTCCAGCACGGCTGGAGTAACTATGGCTGGTCGACGTACTACGGCGGCCTGCAGGAAATGCCGAGTTTCGCCGAACCATGGAATCTGGCGCGTGAGCGGGCGTTCGACCGGCTGGCGCAGGAAGCCCAGTTCGCGGATGCCGATGGCGTGGTCGGGATCGACGTCAACGCCAAGGGCGCGCTCGGCGAGCCGAACAATGTTGAGTACGTCGTGTTCGGAACCGCTGTGCGCGAGACCGCGCCGCCGCTCCGCGGCGGCGGGCGGATAGGTATGTGCGCTCTGTCCGGTCAGGATGTGGACAAGCTGCGCCGCATCGGTGCCGAGGTGCTTGGGGTGATCGGCCACACGAGCGTCGTGTCCGTTGCACTCGATCCGCGGTCGAACTACATCATGAACTCCAGGGGGTTCTGGGGCGCTGGAGCCACCAACGTCGAGATCACCGAGATCACGCGGGGGGTGTACGCCGCTCGCCAGCTGGCGATGGAGGACGTGCACCGGCAGGCGAGGGCCGCCGGCGCCAACGACATGGTGATCTCGACGCTCACGCACTCGATCCATCACCACGAGTACGAGGGCGGGGGCATCACACACCACTTCTTCATCGTTTCCATGCACGTCTTGGGAACCGCCATCCGTCTTGGCGCCCGCGACCCGCACCCGGCACCAATGGCGGCGCCGATCATGTCGATCAACCTTGGGCGATGAGTCAAGGGAGGACCATCTGATGTCTACTTACGATCCGACGAGCACCGAAGGCCTGGCTGCCCACGCGAGCGAGCGCCTGCGAATGAACGCGAGCGGTCTGTTCACCTCGGACCTGTCGGTGAACGAGTACCTGTGCGTCGAGAAGGCTGCCTTCGAGCCGGTCGGCCTCGTGGTCGGATCGAGCATCTACCACATCGGCTATCAGCAAGGAAGCTGGAAACAGAATCAGGAGATGAACGTTCTCACGCAAGCGATGTACTCGGCGCGTGAGCTCGCGATGACGCGGATGGAGGAGGAGGCAGACCAGCTCGACGCCGACGGTGTGGTGGGTGTTCGTCTCGAAGTCGGGCGCTATGAATGGGGCGCCGACATGGCCGAGTTCATCGCGATCGGCACGGCGATCAAGCACAAGGGAGGCAAGGTCCACCGCGCACCGAATGGCCGGCCATTCACAAGCGATCTGTCAGGACAAGCCTTCTGGACGCTGATGCAGACCGGCAAGCGCCCGGTCGGCCTGGTAATGGGCAACTGCGTGTATCACGTCGCGCATCGAGGGATGATGCAGTCGCTCAAGCAAACCGGCCAGAACGTCGAGCTGGAGCGGTACACCCAGGCGCTGTACGACGCCCGCGAGCTTGCGATGGAGCGGATGCAGAAGGAAGCCGAAGACATCGGCGATGGCGTGCTCGGGATCGTCGAGGTCAAGCTGCACGAGAGCAGCCACGGTTGGGGCAGCCACGTGATCGAGTTCTTCGCGCTGGGCACGGCGGTCGTGCGCAACGAGCACGCCACTGACGGGCAGCAACTCCCGGAGATCATGCCTGTGCTCGACATCAACGACTGATTCACGGCGTCGGGCCATCGCGAGCCCACGGATCCGGGGTTGCCGCGCGATGCGCCCTTGATGCCGGTCACAGATCGAGCACTATGTCGTCGCGTGGGTGTGAGCAGCAAATGAGTGCGCTTCCGTCGGCGGGCGGTTCGACCGGGTCAGGACTGTATGCGACATTGCCGGCAATGAGGGTGGTCTCGCAGGTGTGACAGACGCCCGTGCGGCATGACCAGCGAACGGGCACGTCGCATGCTTCGGCCAGTTCGAGCAAGCTGCCGTAGCCGCTGCTCCATGAGATGGCGAGATTGCTGCGAGCGAACTCGATCGCTGGACCGTTTCCGGGTTCGCCGGCGGGTGGGTGGGGCGTCCGCGCAGGTGTGGGTGCGATGCCGGGCGTCGTGCTCGGTGCGGGTCCGAACGGTTCTGTGTGGATGCGCGCGGCGTCGATCCCCAACGCCGCAAGGCCCGCGCTGATCTGTTCCATGAAAGAGGCGGGCCCGCACAGGTATGCTTGAGCATCGCGGGGCGGCTCGAGTTCGGCGAGCAGTGGCCCGCTGAGACGGCCCGCTCTGTCGAAATCGCGGCCTTCGACGTCACTCCGATCGGGACGGCTGTAGTAGACATGGGTGTGGACGTTCGGGAGCGAAGCCAGGAGGGCCTGGGCCTCGGCAGCGAACGAGTGCTCGTGACCATTGCGCGCGCCGTGCAGCCACCAGATCTCCCGATCGGAATGCTCTTTCGCCAGCGCCTGGAGCATGGCGAGCGCTGGGGTCGCGCCGATCCCGGCACTGATTAGCAGGACCGGTGCGTGCGTGCGGTCGAGGGTGAAGGTGCCGCGGGGCGCTGCGATCTCGAGTTGGTCGCCGACGGCGAGCCGGGTGTGCAAATAGCCGCTGGCGGCGCCGTCGTGTTCGAGCTTCGCGGTGATCCGGTAGTAGCCGGCGTCGGGCGGTCCGGATAGGGAGTAGCTGCGCAGCACCGATCTCTGATGGTTGTCGGGCTGGACTCGCAGCGTCAGGTGCTGACCTGGGCGGGCGGCTGGTAGGGGCGCGCCCTTGGGGTCCTGGAGACGGATGGAGATCACCGAGTCGCTTTCGCGCGTGATCGCGGCGACGGTTAGCCGGCGGAAGCCTGGCCAGGCGGGAGGCGGGCTCGTTACCGCAAGGCCAGCGTTGCCGCTGCCGGGTTCGCCCTCGAGCAGAGCTCGGAACGAGGCCTGCCAGCCCGGGCTAAGGGCAGGGATCCGGAGCGCTCGCAGCAGTTGCTGGCGCGTATGGCCGGGGAGGTAGAGCAGCGCGTCCGCCTCGGCGACGGGCATCCGTTCAGGGCCGGAGGCGAGCTTGATGATCTCGTCACCTGCTTGTACGTCGCCCTCTTCGAGTACGCGGAAGTAGAACCCCGGCCGACCGTGTGACACGAGCAGGGCGGGAATGCGCGGGTCGTTCATGCGGATCCCGACGCGATAACACGTGACGCGGGGTTGCGTGACCTCGAAGATGGCGGTGCCGATCTGGTAGCGATCACCTATGCAGACCTCATCGTCGCCGAGGCCCTCGACGGTGAAGTTCTCGCCGAACTGTCCGTACACGAAGTCCTTTCGTCCAAGCTCG
>JAFAPR010000354.1 GCA_019247075.1 Solirubrobacterales bacterium | reverse complement strand
CTTCATGTCGGTCCCTTTCTCGGCGCTCGGGATCACGGTCGAGCGCAACTTGTTCACGAGAGCGGCCGTCGCCTGCTCCGCCGGCGCCTTCTTCGCGACCGCGTTGAAGTACGCGGTCGTCCCGGCCTTGTCGATCGCAATCGGGGTGGTGGCCGCCACGCCCGAGGTGCGGGAGATGTCCTGCTCCAGGGTGCTCAGCCGCGAGTCGTTTGTTCCTTTTGCCGGCGAGCCGAGAGACACCGCGATGAGCAGCGGGCCGTTCGCGCCTGGCCCGAAGCTCTTGGTGATCAGGTCGTATGCACGCCGCGCCGTGGTCGTGGTCGAGAGCGCTGCCACATCCTTCTGGCCCAGGGTCAGCGAGAGCAGCGGGATCCCGAGCGGTATCAGGATCGCGAGTGCGGCAAGGCCCGCGATGATGGGCCGGCGGGCGATCCGGTGAGCCCACGTCGCCCACAAGCCCTGCTTGGGATGGGGTTGCGGCTTGCGGCCACGGATGCGCAGTGAGTTGATCCGGGGCCCGACGATCGCGAGCAGCGCTGGAAGCAGGGTGACCGCTGCGAGGACGGCGACCACCACAGCCACCGCCGCCGCAACGCCCATCGTGGTCACAAGCGGAATGCCGGCCACGGCGAGCGAGATCAGGGCGATGGTCACGGTCCCACCGGCGAACGCAACCGCGCCGCCGGAGGTTGCAGCGGCTCTCGCGATCGACTCATGCAGGTCCAAGCCGTCGCCCAGCCCGCGGAAGTGGCGTGTCACGATGAATAGCGCGTAGTCGATCCCCACGCCCAGGCCGATCATCGTCGCGAGTGTTGGCGCCACGGTTGAGATCGTCATCGCGTGGCTGAGAAGTCGAATGATCGCAAGGGTCGAGGCCAGGCCGATGATCGCGCTGAGGATGGGCAGCAGCATCGACACGACGGTCCCAAAGGTGAACGTGAGGATCACCATCGCAGCGACGATGCCGATCAACTCGCTCGACTCCGTCGAGGGCTTGGACACCTTTTGGCCAAGCTGACCGCCCGTCTCCACCTGGATCCCGGCGGCCTGGGCGGGCTTGTTGGCGGCATCGATGATGTTCTGTGCGTCGCTTTCCGAAAGCGCTCCGGGGCTCTCGGACAGGGTCACCGAGATGTAGCCTGTGGCCTCGTCCTTGCTGAGCGCCGAGGCGCCCTGTTGGGTCAGCGGATTGACGGCCGAGGCCACGTGCGGCGCCTTCGCGACGTCCGCCGCAGCTTTGTTGACGGCGCTTGCGTACTTCGAGTCGCTCAGCTTCCCGTGCGCCACATGCAGCACGATCGGGCTGGTGCCGTTTGCCTGATCCGGGAACGGGTTTGTGAGCGTGTCCGTGGCACGCTGGCTGTTGGTCCCCGGTAGGCTCAGGTTGTCGTTGGTGTTATCGCCAAGCTTCTGTGCGCCGGCGACCAGTCCCACCGCCAGCAGCAACCACACCGCGAGCACCACGTAGCGGCGCCGGATACACGATCCCGCGATCCGATAGAGCACACCTGCCATAACTTGCCCCTTCCTTTCCCTCGGCGGGCGAGCCGCCGTTCGTTGACTTGGGGCAGATAGTCCGCGTGGTCCTCGCCACCCACAAGAGGGGGACCCCGTGTCTTTTCCCTACGGTATTGAGGGCCCTTTCCGGGACGCCCGCACAGCTCTGAGCGTCTGTTCGGGGCCCTCGATTACCGCCTGGCTATTCGCCGATCGCCGAGGTCAGCTGGAACCGGGAGCGGATCCCGAGCTTCTGGTAGGCGCTTGACAGGTGGCGCTCGACGGTCTTCTCGGTGATGAATAGCGCCTGCGCAATCTCGCGGTTGGTCTGGCCGTCGACGGCTTGACGACAGACCCGCCATTCCGCTCCGGTTAGCGCGCTGCGCCCGGTGAGCTCTAGTCGCGCACGACGACCCGGACCCGCCTGCAGCTCGGCCCGAGCGCGTTCCACCAGCGCCACTGCGCCGCACTCATCGGCAAGGGTGATCGCGCTGCGCTGGGCGTCGCGGCCTTCCCGCCGGCGACCGAGTCGGGTCAGTTCGCTGCCCAGCTCGGCCAGCGCGTGCGCCAGCTCAAGCCGCGCTTGGCTTAGCTCGAGGATCGACACAGCTTCCTGGAGTAACTCGAGCCGCTGGTCTTCCCCCATGGCAAGCGCGGCCGCGCGTAATGCGAGTCCGAGCGGCCCGGGGGCTCCCACACGTCGGGCCATCTCGACCTGCTCGCGCGCAAGCGTGGCTGCCAATGCCTTGCGGTCAAGCGCTGCCAGCGCTGACGCTGCATACGCCTTCCAGTCGCTTGGCCACCGCGTACCCAGTGCGTCAAGCCGCTCACCGCACCACAACAAATCCGCGACGCCTTCCTGCGCCTCGCCTCGAGCGATCCGCAGGCGCCCGCGCGCAGTCAAGAAGTCAACGACATATGCGCGATCCTCAGTCACCCCAAGGGCTTCGCCACAGCGGGCCAGTTCGAGCCCATCGTCAAGTGCCCCGCGCTCTAGGTGCACCACGATCGCGACTGCCAAGAGCTGCATCACGGCGAAATGCGCTGCGTGCACCAGCCGCAGTCCGGTCTCAGCCTCGACCTGCGCGTCTTGAAGCGAACCTCGGGCGAGTGCTATCGCGGCGCGTTGAGCGTGGATGAGGCCCTGTCTCGCTGTGTGGCCCTCGCTCTGGGCGCGCGTGAGCACGGCGTCGAGCGCTCGAAGCGCGACGTCATAGCGCTCCCCATGACGCATCAACTGGAGCGCCAAGAATCCCGCAGCCGTTTGCGCGCGCGGCGGGAGGCCCGCCGCCAGCGCCGCCTCCACAGCGTCGGCGACACCCGCCACCGGATCACCCGCGACGAACTGCTCCTGGGCCTCGTGGACGGCCGCGACAGCTTCGAACTGCGGATGGCCCCGTGCCTGGTCACGAAACCGCGGCAATTGCGCGGAGAGGCCACCGCGCAGCCGCGGAACCGCGGTCATGACTATCAAGTGCTCGGAGGCGAGCTCGAGCGAGCGCTCCGGATCGCGCGGCCGAGCCATCTCCGCAAGCGACGCCAGCGCTTGCACCGCAGCCTCCGCCGAGCGACCGCCCGATACCACCGCGCACCGCGCAAGCATCGATGCCGCCTCGGCCCGCGTCACGAGCTTGGCGTCCGACGCCACGCAGTCCAGGAGATGTTCTTCGGCGGCCTCGAAGTCCATCGCCGCCACCTCGCAGCGGCCGAGCTCGGCCAGAATCTCGGCTCGTTCCTGTTCTGGGGGAGATTCGGCCAACGCTCGCCGCAGCACGGTGACAGCCGCCCCAGGAGCACCACGATGGGCCGCGGCCATCGCAGCTGAACGCAGCGTCGCGACGCGCGCTTGATCGCCGGTTGCCGTTGTTAGCAGCAGATGCGTAGTGATCTGCTCAGGCGAAGCCCCCAGCGCTGCCAGCGCGTCCGCCGCAGCGGCGTGGCGAGCGTGACGCTCGCCTGGAAGCAGATCCTCATACAGCGCCGAGCGCACGATCGGATGAATGAAACCGAGCTTCTCACCCCGGACGAAGATGTCAGCCCGAACCAGATCGTCCGCCGCCTCGCGGGCCGTCTCTTCGGTCAAGCCGGTCAGGTGGGCTGTGAGCTCCAGCTCGCTGCCGTCTCCCAGCACCGCGACCGCGCGCGCCAGCTCGGTCCCAGCCGGCCCGAGCGCGGCGAGCCGGTGCAGGACAAAACGACTCACGGCCGCCGGTCCAACTGCCTGGACCGCATTCGCCGCCACCGCCGATGGCACGATTCCCGCGGCTTGTAGCGCGCGAAGCAGCTCGCGCAGAAAGAGCGGGTTCCCGCCGGTCGCGGTGTGACACGCCCGGCAGAATTCCTCGTCTGCGTCGACGCTCAGGCGTTCCCTTGCTAAGGCCACTGCGGCGATTTCGCTCAGCGGCCGCGGATACAGCGCGCTGCCGGAGGGACGCGACCCTATCTGCGACCAGAAGGCGGCCACCTCGGCCTCCCCGGGATCCGGCGGACGCGCCGCAAGGACCAGCGCGACAGGTATCCCCTCGATCCGTTCCGCCAAGTAGCTCAAAAAGCGCAGCGATTCGCGATCGGCCCACTGACAATCGTCGACCAAGACGAGCAGAGGCCCGCCATCGCCGAGATTCACCACGAGCCAGTAGAGGCTGTGGAGGGCCTCGAACCCCGCGTCGACCGGTGGCGTCGGAGCTTCGCCTGACTCGAACAGACGCGCCGCGGGGCGAGCGGCGCCGCTGAACAGATCCCCCGATCCAGGAGCCTTGCTCACCACGGGCTCCAGGAGCTGACGCACGATGCCAAACGCGAACTGCCGCTCAAGCTCCGCACCCCTCGCCCCAAGCGACAGCATCCCTGCCCGCTCGGCCGCGGCTCGCGCCTCGCGCACCAGCTCGGTCTTGCCGACCCCTGGGGCCCCTTCGATCAGCAGCAACGCTCCCTCGCCCGAGCGTGCGCGACCCAGCCCCTCGCCCAGCGTCTGAAGCTCGTGCTCGCGCTCGAACAAAGCCCCCACCGTGGTAGGCACAAGCCGACGATACACCTCCGTCTGGGGGCATCCGAGCGCGTTCCAATGCGCTGGGGTGACAAAACCCGCGGGTAAACCCTGGGGGAACCTCCCTTGTGACCGCAGCCGCTTACCCGCAGCATCTCGCTTGTGGAAGCAGTGAGCGAACTCAACAAGCGCAACGTCCGGCTCTTCGTCGACGGCGTCTGGAACCAAGGACGGCTCGAGCTGATCGAGGAGCTGGTCGCCGACGATTACGCCGGCTGCTTCCCGGCCCTGCACTCACGTGTGCTTGGGCCGGAGGGCGTGCGTCAGCTCGTGTCGAGCAGACGTCGTGCTCATCCGGACCTGTACATCAAGATCGAGGACCAGGTCGCCGAGGACGACCGGGTCGTAACCCGTTGGCGCGCGGCGACCAGCGGACCGCAGGCCAGTGACGTGGCGACCGGGTCTGCACGGTGCTGTTCAGGAATCTCGATCATCCGGCTTCTGGCCGGCAAACAAGTCGACTCGCACACCGAGTCCACCATCGCCTGGGTGGGACGGCATGAATAGCGACATCGGGATCTTGCTCGTCTCCGCGCTCATAGCGACCCTGAATCCCACGCTGATCGCTGTCACCACCCTGATGCTGCTTTTGCCCCACCCGAAGCGTCTCATGCTCGGGTACCTGCTCGGCGCCTACGCGACAAGCATCGTCGCCGGACTCATGATCATCTACTTGCTGCACGGAACGAGCCTGGTCGGGGCCTCCACCCACTTTCTGAGCCCGGGCGGGCAGATCGCGATCGGCGTGATTGCGCTGGTGGCCGCGTTCAGGTTCGCAACAAGACGTGACGTGGTGGGGAAGTGGCGCGACCGGCGAAGGAAGGGCAGGGCAAGCGAGAAGCCAGCCGGCAAACCGTGGCATACGCGCCTATTAGAGAAGGGATCGCTCCCGCTCACATTCGTCGTGGGCGCCGTGATGAGCTTTCCGGGCCTCACATATGTCAATGCGCTCGATCACATCGCGCATCTGAATCCGCCGATCTTGCCACTCCTGGGCCTCGTCGCTTACTTCTGCGTGATGCAGCAACTCTTGCTCGAGGGAGCGCTTCTCACCACCGCGTTGGCCCCGGACTGGACCCAGCACGCCATCGCTGCCTTCAAGACCTGGCTCACCGGACACCGCCGCGAGATCACCGTGATCGTCCTGGTCGGAATCGGACTGCTGCTCACAGGACGCGGCGCTTTCACCGTCGCCTGACCACTCGACTGCGATGTTCAAGCCGCGTCGCCCGCCGTTCAGGATGGCGTCCACCATGGCCTGTTTGAACCAAGGGAAATATCGCGCTGTCGCGGAGCCGAAGTCACCCCGCGAGCAGTTCCTTGAAGGTGGGATCTTGGCGGATCGGATCGAGGTCGGAATCGCCTTCAAGGAACGAGCGGGTCCGCTCCGAGAGTTCGATCGCCCGCCGAAGGTGCGCGATGGCCTGGTCCTTCTGGCCGGCGAGGCCTTCGCAGCAAGCGACGTTGTAGAACAGTTCGGCGTACGGTGGGTCGCCCGCCAGCAGCTCGCGTCCTCGATCCGCCGCCACAGCGTAGTCGCCCGCGTCGTAGAGTGGCCGCACTGGCGCAATCAGCTCCCAGCCTCCAGGCTCGTACGGCTTTCCCGGAACACCACCTACCGCGATGATCGTCGTGCCGGGCTCCACTCCGAACGCTGTACGTTTGACGCCGGGGCGCATGAATACGAACGTCCCCACGGGCGCGTCGAACTGCTCACCATCGACCTCGAAGGATGCGCGCCCGTGTAGCACGAGATACAGCTCCTCGTTGGAATCCTCGGACTCGTCATGCTCGTTGATGATCCGAGCTCCCGCGTCACGGGCTATCCAGGCGTTGACACCGAAAGACGTGATGCCGAAGTGGTGGCGCACGGCACGCATCGGCGCACGGCCATCGTCCAGCTCCTC
>JAFAPR010000179.1 GCA_019247075.1 Solirubrobacterales bacterium | reverse complement strand
CCGACGTTCTTCACCGGGTGGCATTCAGCGTCCCGGGCGCCACGGCCGGTTGGGTCGTGGCGCGACGATGGTTCCGTTGAGGGTGATCAACCCGAGCCGGTTCGGTGACTGGTAGGCGACGACCTTCAGGCCGTATGAGCCGCGTTTGTGGCGTTTGCCGACGAACCGCGCAAGGCGGTCCATCGTCCCACGTCCCCCAAAGTTTGTGGGCGCTGATAGAACGCGGGGACGGGCGGCATCACAATCGCCCCCAGCTCGGCGACCTGCACAAGCAGGCGGAGATGGCCAAGGTGAAACGGCGTCTCCCGCACCAGCAACACGAGTTTCCGGCGCTCCTTGAGCGTCACGTCTGCCGCACGGAGCAGGAGGTTGTCCGAAAAGGACGTCGCGATCCCCGACAGCGTCCTGATCGAACATGGGGCTACGAGCATCCCGTCCGCCCGGAACGAACCCGAGGAGATCGCCGCAGCGATATCGCCGGCTCGATAGACGTGATCGGCCAGCGCCTCGACCTGTTCGACAGAACGATTCGTCTCCAGCCTAATCGTCCGTCGGGCTGCCGGGCTGAGGACCAGGTGCGTCTCGACATCCGCATCGCCACGCAGCACCTCCAAGAGGCGGATTCCATACACGGCTCCGCTCGCGCCCGAGATGCCGATGATCAGCTGTTTCACAGGTACTCCTTGCATCCAGAGCTCCACAACAATGGATCGACCCGCGTGACGGCGCCCTGGGCGTAGGCGTCACGCACTCGAAGCTTGTTTCTCAGCCGGGTGAGCCGTCGTCACCCACTTTGCGTGATTCAGCGCCCGCGACCCGTCCGAGGCAGAGCTGAGGACATGACGAGCCTTCGCGAGCGGCTCGAACGTGCCGGGGATCCTCCGCTACATCGCGTCGATGTTCGCCGCCGACGGTGACCAGGAGTACGTCGTGCCCGATATCGCACAGGACCACCAGCCAGAAGCTGAGGCTTCGCAGCCGCCCGCTTCTCCAAGCGGCGATTGCAGAAGTATCGCCCCACCACCAGAGCAGGACTGCGCCAAGGGTCGCGTCCTTGATCTCGCGGCACGCCAAAAGCGCGCTTCGGGCACGAACAGCGAATTGCCGGCCACTGCTCTCTCTTGTCGCCGGGCACCGAGACGACCACCGCGATCCGCGCCGGGCGATCAAGTTGCCGACCGCGCTTGTGGAGACGTATCGGCGTGCGCCGGCGACAGCGATGCGCACGAAGTCGTCGACGAGCGCCGTGGCAAACCACAATCGCGCCGCCCCGCCGAGTGCGGTCATTGACACCACCTGCCGACGGCGACTTCGCTCCAGAGGCGTGACCTGGGCGCGATCGCGCGTCAGCTGCCAGCGAAGCGCCATCGTAACCGCCCGGACCAAAGCCGCAGGGCCACGGCCGTATGCGAACCGCAGCTAACCGGCGAGGAACTTCCGCGCCACTCGGCGAGACGCTGCGATTTGCGCCGCCAAAACCGGTTATGGACGCAGCCGGGCGGCACGCGTCGTGCCGGCCGTTGCTGCTCGGGCTGAGGGCCAATGTGCGTGCTCGCCCACCTCGTGTGTCGGGCTGAGAGCGAGAGCTGCCGCGCTCAGGACCAGCATCGCCAGAGCGATCCCGCGGGCTCGCAGCGAGAGGCCCCCGCGCGCGGAGCGCAACCAGCCTGGACACGATGGCGTGGCGCCAAGCTCATGCCGCCTGCCTCTCGGGGCGGGATCGGCGAAATCGGTGTGGGCAGCGTGTAGGGATGCGCGCCCAGGAAGGCGACGACCTCTTCGCAGTCTGCCGTCGTTCCTGCCGACGGAGTGGCTCGAGCCGCTGGCGCGCGCTCACAGCCACGAGTGAGCAAGCAGGATCTCGACGCGTGGCTGCCCGGCCTGAGAGCGAGTCCGTCTGCACGCATCGTGGTCCCTTGGCACTGGCCACCGCCATCATTAGACGCCCTCACGGATCGAGGTGCGCCCGCGCGCCTTGCGCGGCTGGCGCTCTCAGCGGTGCTCCTGCCTCGTCGGCTTACGGCCGCGGGTCACACGGCCAGCCCGCGTAGCGTCGCGTCGAATCGGGAAAGCAGGTGCCTGCCCGAAAGGGCCGAGGAACCTGCACCTCGCCAATTGCGCGTGCGCCGCGAAGCATTCGTTCGCTGGATCAGTTTCCAACCTCAACAGCAAGCGGGTGCCACACCCTGGCGGCCCGCGCGGGTAGTGCCACTTCCAGTCTGGTGCGCCAGCGTCTCGCGAAGCAGCCGCTTCCGGACACGGCTACGAAGGGTCGGCGTGCGAGAGACAGTGTCGCAGTGCCTCAACGCCTTGATGCAAACTGGCTCGCCGTGTGAGACCAGCACCCGCTCGATCCGGAGCTCGAGCAGCGGCTGGAACAGTGACCGGAGACCAATGCGGTCGACCTGTACCCGATACAACCACGACTCGGGGCACAACCGCAGGCTGCCGCCCGGCGCGCCGAGGAGCCGGTCGTCCGGAACCAGCGTGTTGACGTCCGGCAGCCAGAACATCGTCTCCCCGGCCCCCCGGAGCACGATTGGCTGCACGCCGGCCGGGACGTTCCGCCTGGAGCGCGAGGTTGAGGCGCCATAGCGCCGCGCGACCTCGTCGCGGCTGCGGCGATGAAACCAAGCGTTGTAAGCACCGCGACGCGCCGGCCCCCCACGCGTTGGTCCGCCCAAACCAGAAAGAGGTTGCCTCGGTGGGTAGAGGCGGGTCGATGATATCGCGGTGTCTCGGTGCTCGTACAGCACACAACCGACCCATCGCCGCCAGTCATCGGGACTGTCTGGCTCGGCGTCCGGGACCCACGCCGGAGAGGAGCCCTCCAGCGCCAGAGGCCCGGCACGATCTCTCGCACACGCTCGCGATAACCCGTCGCGTTCGCACATGGAGCCGATGCAGCGCCGGGTCATACTGCCGCCGCCGCAATCACCGAGAAGAAGCACTTCGTACGTCGAGCCACGATTTCTGCGGGCGTATAGTTCATCTCATTACCGGATGGCGAGGTGGCGACGCGGTTGTCGAGCCGAGATCTGAACCTACATAGGCGAAATGACCCGGCGTCGCAGCGACGTGTTTGGGGGGCCCGGACCCAATCTCTCTGACCTGACCGGTCCAAACAAAGGAGTTGCCCATGGCGATCGTAGAGCTGGATCCTCTTGTGCGGGAGTTCACCGCGAAGGAACGGCCGATGCTGATCGGCGGCGAGTGGGTGCCTGCTATGTCGGGCAATACGTTCGAGACCTACGACCCCTCGACGGGCGAAGTTCTTGCCCATGTGGCCGAGGGCGACAAGGCGGATATCGATCGAGCGGTGAAGGCCGCTCGGCGCGCCTTCGACGAGGGACCCTGGGGAAAGCTGACCCCTTCGGAGCGCGGCCGACTTGTTCACCGGATCGGCGACCTGATCATGGAGCACGCCGACGAGTTAGCGACGCTTGAGACGCTCGACAACGGCAAGCCGTTCGCGGTTGCGAAGGCCGCAGACATTCCGCTATCGGCCGACCTGTTCTGGTACATGTCCGGCTGGGCGACCAAGCTCGACGGGCGCACCACGGAGCCGCACGTCCCTTACAAGCCGGGCAGCGAATGGCACGCTTACACCCGCCGGGAGCCGGTTGGGGTGGTGGGCCAAATCATCCCGTGGAACTTCCCGCTGCTGATGGCGGCGTGGAAGCTCGGTCCAGCCCTGTCCTGCGGTAACGCTGTTGTGCTGAAGCCCGCTGAGCAGACGCCGCTCTCCGTGCTCCGGCTCGGTGAACTCATTCTCGAGGCAGGCATCCCGCCGGGCGTCGTCAATATCGTGCCCGGCTACGGCGAAACCGCTGGCGCGGCGCTCGCAGCGCACCCTGATGTCGACAAGGTTGCCTTCACCGGCTCGACCGAGGTCGGCAAGCTGATCGTGGAAGCGGCGGCCGGCAACTTGAAGAAGGTGTCGCTCGAGCTTGGCGGCAAGTCGCCGAACATTGTCTTCCCCGACGCCGATATGGAGAAGGCGATCCCCGGTGCTGCGATGGCCACGTTCTTCAACCACGGCCAGTGTTGCATCGCCGGCACGAGGCTGTTCGTACAGAAGAGCGCTTTCGACGACGTCGTTGCCGGCGTCGCCGACCACGCCAAGAGCCTCAAGGTCGGTCCAGGCATGGCGGAAGACACCGACATGGGCCCACTCGTCTCCAAAGAGCAGTTCGAGCGGGTGACGGCCTACCTCCAGAAGGGGGCTACGGAGGGGGCACGGGCGGTGGCCGGTGGGCGCGCGCTGGAGCGGCCCGGTTACTTCGTCGAGCCGACACTACTCGTAGACACCGAGCCGGATATGTCGATTTGGCGCGAGGAGATCTTCGGACCGGTCCTCGCCGCCACGCCATTCGATGACCTCGACGAGCTGGCGCGCCAGGCGAACGATACGCCCTACGGGCTCGGCGCCGGGGTCTGGACGCAGGACATCTCCAAGGCGCACAAGCTGGCGAAGCTACTCAAGGCGGGGACGGTATACGTCAATACCTACAACATCTTCCCTGCTGAGATGCCGTTCGGTGGCTACAAAGAGTCCGGCTGGGGCCGCGAGATGGGACCCGAGGTGCTCGAGTCCTACACGGAGACCAAGTCGGTTATCTGCGAGCTCTGATCGTGTTTACTGTGGGTCCGCCGCAAGGCGGACCCGCAGGCGCTGGACGTAGTCACTGATCGTTAGTGTGGCGCTCGAGGTCGACCGCGATTGGCAGCGCCGACCGGCGCCAACTCGCGAGGTCTCCTCGGTACCCGGGCGTGTACTTGTTGTAGACGAGCGCTCGGGCGCGCTCGTCTTGGGTCGGATCGGTGACAACGCGCGCTCGGCCTCCAAACACGCAGGAACCTATCTCGACGGTGACCGCGGGCTCTCGGCGTAGGTTCTTGACCCAATCTGAGCGACTGCCGCCGCCCGAGAGCAGGTAAAGCGTGTCCCGATCGATCGCGAACCAGATCTCGATTTGGTGCGGGTGGCCAGTCACCCGGCCGGTCGTAGTGAGATAGCAGTACTGCTCGCTAGCAAACTGCGACCAAGTAGTCATTGGGATCGGGACTCCGGGTCATGGCGGGCCGCCGCCAAACGGCATCCAAATTTTCGCCCCCGCCGCGCATCCGGCGTCGGCACTCACTCGGACTCGCAGACGGCCGCCCGTCCGAGCAGCGCGGTCCGATGCCGCGAGTTGGCGGTCATCAGCGCGGCCCGCTCGAATTCGGCTCGGGCCTCATCGAGGCGGCCCAATTTTTCGAGCAGGTCGCCGCGCACGCTTGGCAGCAGGTGATAGCTGTCGAGGGTCGGCTCCTCGCTAAGGCGGTCCACGATCGTAAGCGCCGTCCGCGGGCCGAACGCCATCCCGACAGCCACGGCGCGGTTGAGCTCGACTACGGGCGAGCGCACCAGTTGGGCGAGGCCGTCGTAGAGGGCCACGATCCGCTCCCAGTCGGTGTCCTCGGGCGCGCGGGCGCGTGCGTGGCAGGCGGCGATGCCGGCCTGGAGCGTGTACGGTCCGATCGGGCCGCCGGTCGCGTATGCGCGCTCCAGCGCCCTCAGCCCCCGGCCCACGAGGAGCCAGTCCCAGTGCGAGCGATCCTGGTCGAGGAGTAGCACCTGCTCGCCCATGGACCCGGTCCGAGCACGCGTGCGCGACGCCTGCAGCTCCATCAGCGCAACGAGCCCGTGGACCTCCGCCTCCCGCGGGAGCAGCTCGGCCAGGATGCGCCCCAGGCGCAGCGCCTCCTCCAGCAGCTCGGGCCGGGTCAACCGCTCGCCCGCGGTGGGGTAATAGCCCTCGTTGAAGATCAGATACACGACCTCGAGCACCGAGGCCAGCCGCTCGCGGAGCTCCCCGCGCCCCGGCACCGCAAACGGCACCCGCGCCGCCGACAGCGTGCGCTTCGCGCGCACGATGCGCTGCGCCACCGCCGACTCGGACGCCAGATACGCCCGAGCGATCTCCTTCGTCGTCAGCCCACAGAGAAGCCGCAGGGTGAGCGCCACCCGCGCGTCGGTCGCTAGCACCGGGTGGCAGGCGGTGAAGATGAGTCGCAACAGGTCGTCGTCGAAGGGGTCGTCGGCCACCGCCGCGAGGTCGTCGTCCGCCGGCGAGCGGAGTTGCGCGTCACGGCCGAGCTCTTCGGTCTTGCGCTGGTGAACCTCTGCGCGCCGCAACCGGTCGATGCCGCGATGCTTGGCGGTGGCCATGAGCCAGGCGCCCGGGTTGTCCGGGACGCCCGACTCGGGCCACTGCTCGAGGGCGGCGACGAGCGCCTCCTGCGCGAGGTCCTCGGCGAGCCCGACGTCGCGTACCACGCGGGCGATGCCGGCGATCAGACGCGCGGACTCGATCCGCCAGACGGCCTCGACTGTGCGCCTGACGTCTGGGCTCGCCACGGGGCTACGCACTGCCTCCCGTCTGCGCACGCAGGTGCGCCTCCCTCTCACGCAGCTCGGGCGTGAGCTCATCTCCGAAGTCATCGGCCTCGAACACGGGACGGATCTCCACCACACCGTGCTCGCCCGTAGGGTTCGGGATCCGCTTCGCCCACTCGAGTGCCTCATCCATTGACTTAACTTGCCACAGCCAATAGCCGGCAAGGAGCTCCTTGGTCTCCGTGAACGGGCCGTCGATCACCTTCCGCTCGCTGCCCGAGAACTCGACCCGCGCGCCCCTCGAGCTGGGTTGGAGACCCTCACCGGCGAGCATTACCCCAGCGTTGACGAGCTCCTCGTTGAAAGCCGTCATCTGCTCGAGCAACTCCTGGCTCGGCATCTCGCCCGCCTCGCTCTGCTCCGTCGCCTTGATGAGCACCATGACTCGCATCCGCAATACCTCCTATCGATTGAGTTGCTTTCACTTCTACGTCGTGCGAGCCAAGCTGAAATCGACATCCGCTCGAAATCCGTTGCGGCGGGCAACCAAGGCGCAACAGGCCATCCCTTCTCCTGCGGAGAGTAAGAGCCACAAACGGGTCGCCGGCGCGCACGGACATCGCACCGACGAAGCACGGTTCGGCCTCAGTGGGGCAGGGCCGCTATCTGCTCGACGGCGTATTCGAGCTCCTGTTCCGTGTTGTAGTAGTGCGGCGAGAGCCGCACGAGCGGAGGCAGACCCCGATCCTCGGTGTCGAACTGGGTGTCCTCTGGGACCGTTACCGTGACGTTGACGCTGGCCCGCTTGAGCGCTGCGGCGACGTCGGCCGAGGCCACGTCGGCGACGCCGGCGGTGACGATCGCGCAGCGCACCTCCCCCAGGTCGTGGGTGGAGACGCCGCGCAGTTCATCCAGCCGCGCGCGAAGCTCGGTACCGAGCGCCAGTGTCCGCTCGGCGATCGCGTCCAGGCCGAGCTCGAGCGCCTGGCGCACCGCGGCGCGCAGGCCGAGCAGGTTCACATAGCTGTTCTCCCACGACTCAAACCGGCGCGCCCCGTCCACCCAGTCAAACCCGCGGCGGCCGTCCCAGGTCGCCGAGCGGATCTCGGCCACGAATGGATCGAGGCGCTCGAGCGCGTCCAGACGGACCCATAGAAAACCTGTCCCCCTCGGTCCCCGCAGGAATTTGCGCCCCGTACCGGTCAACAGATCGCACCCGATCGTCTCCACGTCGACCGGAAACTGACCCACCGACTGCGTCGCATCGAGCAGGAACAGCACCCCCGCCTCGCGCGCGATCCGCCCAACCTCGGCTGCCGGATTGACCAGCCCGCCGCTCGTCGGCACGTGGCTTAAGCCGATCAGCCGAGTGCGTTCGTCGACCAGGCGGGCCAGCGCCGCGACGTCGATCTGCCCGTGCGCGTCGTTGGGAACCACGACCACCTCGACCCCGGTCCGCCGCGCGACCTGTAGGTAGGCGAGCACGTTGCTGCCATACTCCGCGCGGCCGGTGAGGATCCGATCACCCCGCCGGAACCGCATCGAGTAAAAGCCGGCGTTCCAGGCGTGCGTGGCGTTATCGAAGAAGGCGACCTCGGCGCTGCGACCTCCAACCAGCTCGGCCACCGCCTCATAGGTATCGGCGATCGCTTCCTGCACCACCTCCGCCGCCTCATACCCGCCGATCTCCGCCTCGAGCCGCAGCTGAGCAGACATCGCCTCCAGCGTCGGCCGCGACATCAGCGCCGCCCCCGCATTGTTCAGATGCACGCGATGGGCACACCCGGGCGTCTGCGCCCTCAAAGCCGCGATATCCACCAGCCGATCCTAATGCCCGCTCGGGCCGACGACGGACCGCCGCGATCAGCTCCGGCGTTACGAGCCAGCCCGACATCACCACTCGGCGCGGAGTGGTCAGACAACAGGCTGCAGGAGGTCGATAACGTCGCGGCGGCGGTAGAACTCCACGCTTGGGCGTTGGCGATCGCAGTCAGTTCGTTGGGAGAGGCGCTCGAAGGCTGGTGCGATGAGCGCGTAGACGTCCGGTGGGTCGCCGTGAAGACGCTCACGCGCGTACCGGCCGCCTGCAACTGTTGCCAGCTCAAGCCCTAGCGCGTGAGGCTCGTCGTTCACGCGACGCTCGACGCAGGCGCGATATTCGCGGCTGACCGGGTCGAACACCCCGTAGAACTTCCGACCACGAAGCGATCCGAGCGCTTGCTCGAGTTCAGCCCAGGCTCGGGTGATCGAGGCCTGATCGTCTTCGGTGCGCACGAACATCACCGCAACTTCACCGCGTTCGACCAGCGTCTGCCGTTGCTCTTTGCTCACCCGGGCAGCTCTGCCAAGTCGCGTGCGAAGTCCGTCGCCCACTCCCCTTTGCGCAGCGGGTGGACCTTCACCCAGACCTCACCCCGCGACCTCGCTCAACTCGAGGGTGCCGGCGCGACCAGGAATCCGCAGATGCCAATGCCTACTGCCCGAGTCGCCGCCCGAGTTCGCGCTCATTTGCCAGGACAAGACCATGGCGCTGACACTGGCAAAGCGCCTGCTCCGACGTCAGGTTGAGGCGCAGTTCGAGCAAGGCCCTTTCGATCCTAAACGGCCGCACCGCTTTCGCATTGTGCGCGTCCGAGTACGGGTCATCGCATCGGGTCTCCTAGCATGCGCCGATGAAGATTCTCCGGTTCGATCAGAGCGCAGAGCGCATCGGCCCGTACGAAGCCGGCTTCGGTCAGCTCTTCGGTACGCCATGAACGCTGACCACCCCGACTACCCACTGTATCTCTGGGACCGCCAGTGGTGGAAGTATTTGGACGTTCTCGGTGGCGCGAAACGCAGAGAGGTGCCCGACGCCGCAGCTGTCTATGACCGACTGGTGCAGTACGCGTTTGCTGGCGACATCGCATGGGACTACGTGCTCCAAGCCGATTCGCTCGACGACGCAAAGCGTGGCCTCGCGTCGTTGTTCGAACGCATGGCCGCCGAACTAACCACGTCAGACCAGCTGAACGGGCTGCTCAGATCGATGAACGATGCAGCCGAACAAAAGGGGGCCACGATCAAGTTTCGTGAAGCCACCGGGCGCGCGGGCCACATGTTGGAAGACCGCGCGCTAGGAAGACACGGGACACGGCCTTTGCCGAGAGGCTGGCAAGACGTCCTCACGTCGGTGGCCGATACCTCGTCCCCGGTTGGGGGCGGCTACTGGGCGCGAACAATCCTCGCGGCGGCGCGACACGCATCGCGATCTGGCCCGCCCCGCTAGGTCGCTCGGGCGGCAAGAGGCGCGCGTGTCTTCCCCAGGCGACGCGGTCGTCTGGCGCTACACCGGCTGAGCATCGATCACGCCTCGACCGACGCGCGTAGGCTGCCAGCCGGCGTCGCCGAGCAGCGCCCGCCACTGCTCCTCGGTGCGTTCGCGCCCGCCCGCGATCACGAGCATCAGCAGGTCGAGCCACTTCGCGCCGTCGGTCGCGTTGCCGGGCTCGATCACGCCGTCCAGTACGACCAACCGCTCCCCGGCTGCGGCACGGACCGTCTCCAAGATCCGCCGTGCCGAGCGGTCGTCCCAGTCGTGGAGGATCGTAGAGAGTATGTGCGCGTCGCCGCGCGGTACCGACTCGAAGAAGCTGCCCTCGACGAAGGTGCACCGGTCGCCGAGGGCCTGCTCATCACGCACCGTCTCGGGGAGGTCGAAGACGATCCCGTGCAGGAGCGGGTGGCGCTCGAGCAGCGCTAGGAGCAGCGAACCGTTGCCGCCGCCCACGTCCACGACCAGTTCCTCGCCGCGCCAGTCGACGCTCTCGAGCCGCTCCAGGCGGTCCCGCCACCCCTGCGCCATCGCACGGTCGAAGGCCGCGCGCTCATCCGGGTGCGCTGCCAACCACGCCCAAAACTCACTGCCGTGGACCCGCGGGAACGACGGTTCCCCGCTCGCGTCGAGCGCCGCGACCGCCTGCAGCCAGGCGCCGCCAAAGAGGTGGGCAAAGTCGTCCCAGCCCTCGCGGGCCAGCACCTCCGAGGCACCCGTGTTGCGGAAAACGCCGGGCTCGGCCTCCTCGAAGACGCCGTCGCTCGCGAGCGCGCGCAGGACGCGGTACAGCGTGTCGGCGTCGGCCCCGCGCTCGCACGCGAGCTCGTCGATGCTCAGCGGACCGGCCGCAAGTGCCTGCGCCACACCCAGGTCGGCGGCGAGCGCGAGCGCACGGGTGACCAGCGCGCCGCGCAGCGCGTCCCAGATCATCCCCTCGGGGTTCATGCGCGAGCCGCTCGGACGGCTGCCGCCAATTCGCCGAGCTCCTCGTCGGCGAGCGACCCTGGTAGCTGGGCACGAGCGGCGTCGAGACCGGCCGGATGGTCCGCGGCGCGCGCGAGCTCGGCTAGCAACAGCAGGTCGCGGAGCTCCATCAGGCGAAACGATACGGCGCGCTTCCCGCCAAAACCGGTAGATCGCAAGGCGGAGCGTTACTTAGGGCGAGACGCTCAAACAGAAAGTGAGCGTCGGGATTCGGTTCGTATTAGCCCGACTCGGAAGGCTGGCGCGGCTACGGCGAGGGTTTCTGGTTTGCGATCAGCTTATGCCCATCAGCGCCTGGCGGAATTCGCCGCTCGCGCTCGGCCACGCGAGGCTCTCCGCATACAGCTTGGTCGGGATGGGTTGTCGCCGCTGATCAAGGCCAGTGCCTATGGCGTGAGCGCGCCAAATGGAACGAACGGCAGCAGGTCGGATCAGGGTGCGAAGCTGTAGACGCCGTTGGATTCGGTGGCGACGAATAGGTTGCCCTGGGCGAAGACCGGCTGGCCGAACACATTGCTTGAGGCGACCGGGAGGGTCTTGAGGAATTTGCCGGTGGCCGCATCAAGCAGGTAGGCGCCTGGCGTGCCAGGAGACGGGGTCGCCGACGAGCAGCTGTAGGTGCCAACGGCGAGCACAATGGCGCTGTCTAGCATGGGGTGCCCATGACCGGGCAGGGCAGCCCCGTCTGCCAGATGAAGTGGCCGGTGCTCGGATCCACCTGGCGGACCGAGCCGCCGTACGTAGTGCCGCCGATCGTGGTGGTGTTGCCGCCGATGTACATCTGGCCGGTCTGCACGTCCCAGACCGCGCTAGCGAGACACGAGTTGTGGACGCCGGCAGTGTCGCCGATGGTGCTCGCCCACAGCGGCGCGGTGCCCAAAGGGTTGGCGGTTAGCGCGTAATAGTTGCCATTCTTGTTGCACGCGCCCACCTCGGGAGGGGGGCTGGCGCTCCCGAACAAGGTCGGCGAGGAGCCGAAGTCCGAGTCATGGCCGGTGACTCCCGGTACCTGCCAGGCCTGGAGAACCCCAGTGCACGTCGTCTGCTGATTAGCGCATAGCGACCCGGACAGGTGGACGATCGACAGCGAGTTCCCGATCTGGTTGCCGGACGGGCAGCTGTTCATTGTGGGATCGCACTCGTTGCCCGTGGACACCCACGTGTCGCTGCCGTTGCTCGTCGCCGCGACACTCGACCACACAGAGGCGCCGATCGACCCTTGGGGCACCGAGTACCAGGTATGCAGCACGTGACCGCTGTGCTGGTCGAGCTCCACCACCCCGCCGCGGATCAGCGGGTTGTCACAGTCCGAGGCCAGCCCGACGTAGATGTGGCCGCCCGCCACCGTCGGTGATGACCAGTTGTAGTACGTGTCAAGGGGGGCCTTTGGGCCGATCCGCGTCTTCCAGACCTCTGCGCCGGTCGCGGCGTTCAGCGCCCACAGGTAGCGGGGGCCGGAGACGTATACCGTGCTCGTGCCGGTCACCGGGTCTGGCAGCACGGCCGCGGTCGAGGAGATCCCGCGCTGGAAGTGGCAGGTAGTCGCAGGCTCCGGTGGGTCGAGAGCGTCTTCCCACACCTTGTGGCCCGTTGACTCATCCAGCGCCCAGAAATGGCTGTTTTGATCGCCGATGTATACCTTGCCGCCAACCACGGTTGGGCTCGCGTTCAGTGTGGGCACCGTTTGGCCGGCCGGCGGCCAGTGCCACGCCTGGGTCGCAGAGGCGGCGTTCGAGACCGTGAACGCGATGGTCGCGCTCACCGAGCTGTGCTGCGGACCGTTCAGGAATTGCGGCCAATCAATGCTCGAGCCAGTCGCAGACGTCTGATCCGAAGCCGTCGCTTTCGCTGTAGCCGCCTGTGTGAACGAAACTACTCCGGCCAGCACTGACATCGCGATAAGCGTGCGGGCCCTGGCTAAACGGCCGAGCTTCGACAACCCCCTCCGACGTCCACCGCGCCGGATTATGCAACCAGCACAGGATCGCGTCAGCATACAACCTCTGTTCGGTTCCACTGCACGACATCCCCGGTCAGATCCCACGCATGGCGCCGGCTGGCCCGGCGGGTGAGCTGGTGGATGCATTTAGGGGCGTCGAGCGGGTCGGGGCGCCCGGCACGTTCGCGGTTGCGACAGCCGAGGTCGGGACTGATCGTCGTCGAGCAGGAGAGCAGTCTCATTAGCGTTGCGCGTCGCGCGGTTCGGCAGATCAGGGCCGAAGCCAGCACCGAGAATTCGCACCGTCGCCAAGAACGTATTTGCCGTCGGCGCATCCTCGCATCGCGAAGCACTCGTCAGCTCGCAACAGATTGCAAAGAAAAGACCGAGCGTCCGTTGCGCGGCCACCGAAGTCGGTGCCGTAGTTCTCCTCTCTGCACGTCGCCGTTTCCGTGCTAGTCGCTGCCGGGGGGCCGTCGCATCAGCCAAACCGGCGGTCCGCCTTCTGGCAACTCGAGCACATCCATGTGCGCGAAGCCGAGCCGCGCGTACAGTGCCGCGCTGCGCTCACTGCTGGCCTCGATGTAGGTTGGTAGCCCGGCCGAATCGGCTCTCGTGACCGTCGGCCGCATGAGCGCCGATCCCACGCCTTGTCCCTGCAGCGCGGTGCGCACCCCGACCGTTCGAACGTAGAAGTGGGGCTCACGTACGTGTCGCTCCTCCATCGCGCGCTGCACCCTCATCGCGAGCGACAATCGCCTTCCGAACGCCCGCACCCAACTGAGCGCCTCGTTCCCCGTGAAGGACTTCGGCATCTCCCAGGCGCCGGGGGGCAACTCGATCACCGCGCCGTCGCACCCGGAAGTCGTCCACGCGGTCCCCCCGTTCGGCAGTACGTATTGCCCCATCTCAGCCGCAAACATCGTTCGTAGCCGTGCCTGCAGCCGCAGGCTGCCGGGCAGCAGCCACGTGTATACGGGGTCGTTGATGAACGCGTCCGCCAGCACCGCCGCCACTCTCGGCAGCGCATCTGCAGCCGCTGCCCGGACTTCGATCGGTCTCAATAAGGTGCCTATCACTCATGCTCCTCAGGGTTGTCGGTTTCGGCGCCGCTTCCGCGTTGTGTTCGCGGCCGGTTGGCCCGCCGGCGGGCGCAACGGATAGGCGAAGGCCAAAAACTCCACGGGCAGCGCCCCCTCGGGCCGGCTCGATGGGTCCTGAAGCCGGTCGCTGTAGCGCATCACCAGCACCTGTATCTCCTCGCCCAGCTGCTCCAGCTCCTCCGGCGTGACCCACCAGATCGCCCGCTTGGCCTGGTAGGCCTTGCGCCAGCGCTTGGGGAACAACGACTGGCTGGCCATCCAGTTCCGGAGCCTGGCGATCGTCTGCTCCTGGAACATCGCCAGCAGCTCACGGCCAGCGATCGCCGCGGCCGTCTCGCTCGCTTCCTCGATGTTCAACGTGACCGCCAGCGTCTTCAGGCGCCAGGGCCGCTGGCGCCCGGTTCCGCCGCCGGCCTCCTCAACGAATCCGTACTTGGCCAGCTGGCGGAAGTGGAAGGAGCAGTTGGCGGGACTCTCGCCGACGACCTCCGCGGCCTGGGTGGCAGTCAGTTCGCCGTCCAGGGTCAGCGCGTCGATCAGCGCCAGGCGCACCGGGTGGGCCAGCGCGCGCATCACCCGCGGATCGCGCAGTTCCTGGTGCGCGTCGCCCAGGCCCGATAGATCGACGTCGCCATCCAGGGATCGCAAGATACCTTTCGAAAGCTTTATTGTCAAGGTGGGCGCGTAATCATGGGCTATACCCGGCTCCAAGGATCAGCTGCTTGAGCGCTGCGGCGGTCAGAGGGGCACTCCTTCCGCCTGTCGCAAGGAAGGGCTTACAAGGAACACAGACAAACGCCGCTGCCAGTTGGACTAACGCCTTCCGCATGGCGCCGGTAGAGCAGCGGTCCAGGCCGCGCAATTGGCGCCGGTGCATCGCTTGATCTTGGACGATCGCGTGCGTCGCATTGCGAACGTCATCTAGGGACAAGACGCTCAACAGGAAGAGAGTGTCGGGATTCTGTCGGCAGGTTGTGACGCCGTCCCGCTGCGTTCTGAGATTCCGACACCGGAGCGCAACGCCACTCGCATTAGCCCGAACCAACAACATTGACGAGCTTTGACAGCGGTTCCGTGGTGGCTAGAATTCTAGTCATGGCGCAGACCCTGTCGTTGGCGGCCGTAAAGGCGCGGTTCTCAGAGCTCATAGATCGAGTTGAGCGCCAGCAGGATCGCGTAATCGTCACCCGCAACGGCAAGCCGGCCGCGGTAATCATCAGCCCAGATGATCTCGAGAGGCTCGAGGAGACACTGGCGGTCATGTCCGACCGCTCGATCGCTGCGCAGATCCGCGAGAGCGAGCGAGCGGCTGCCGCTGGTGAGACCGGCGCTGATCTGACGGAACTGCGAGCCGATCTCCAGCGACGACACGCGCGTGCAAAGTGAGCGACACGCCATGGCGGGTCGTGGTGATGCCGCCCGCTCGCCGTGAGTTCGACCGGTTGCCGCTGTCCGTCGCCGCGGCGGTGCTCGAGACGCTCGAGGCCATCGCGGAGAACCCGAGGCAGCTCGGTAAGTCGCTGATCCTCGAGCACGAGGGACGCTTCTCGGCGAGGCGAGGTCCATACCGGATCATCTATGAGCTGATCGAAGACCAGCGGATCGTGCGCGTGATCGCGATCGGGCACCGCCGAGACATCTACCGGCGGCGCTGATGCTCCGATCGGGCGGTGTTCTCCAGCGCTACCGTGGCATGCTTGAGGGCCACGGACCTCGCAAGCATGTCGCCGAAGCCGAGCAGGTGGTCGCAGATCGCGACGACACGAAGGTCTGCGCGCTTTAGATCCCCAAAGCGGGCGTTCAGATGAGGCCCGCCTCGCGAAGCGGTCGTCCGCTCGGGGGCCGTCGGAGAGCCAAAGCGGGCTCGGTGAGAGTGTCGCGTTCCCTTCTCCACCGAGGCCGATATCGATGAGGGCGACGTCCGACGAGTGGGCGCAGGCGTCGGACTCGCGTTAAGTCGGTCGTTGCAGCTGGCTTAGCGTAAGCGATGCTGCCACGTGGTCCTCGTGATCTCGTATTCGACTTCGCCTTGCTCGGCGTCTGGGACCGGATCGTCGTAAGGCTCACCGGAGACGAATGCCCGGGTAAAGCGCAGCCCGGCAGCCACCATCGTGGCCCGTGACGCGGCATTGATTGCCATGGTCTGAGCAAAGATCCGGTTGAGGCCGACGTCTTCGAAGCCGTGGCGGATCAGCTTTCGCGCACCCTCGCTGGCGTATCCACGGTGCCAATGCCGGCGTAGCAGCCGGTAGCCGAGATCGGCCTCGCCAGCGACTTTTGGCTGGTCCGGTCCGTTCGGCGGCTGCAGAATCCACCACCCGACGAAATCGTCGTCCGCGAAGCCCGCCCAGAATCCCAGCCCGAGCACCTCGTCGGCGGCGGCGAGCCGGCGCCGGTGTGCCCGCTCCACTTCCTCAGGTGAGGAAGCCCGTCCGGTGATGTATCTCATGACTTCGGGATCCGAGTCCAACTCGATTTCCAACTGGAGATGCTCATCGGCCAGCGGCACGAGACTTAGACGATTCGTATGCAGCGTCGCCTGCGCCATGGCGCCGAGTTTGGCAGGCAGCCGGCACCGGAGCGATGTCTCTTTAGAAGCGCGATCGCCAGCTCGGTACCCGACGGACCACTCCCTTGGCGACGAGAGACAACTCGAGTCGAACTGCGCCCCGGAGCGGTTCGTCGTCACCGGACCGGCTGAGGTCGGCGGTCGCCGCGTTCAGGCCCGGGTTGAGCCGCGGCTGTCTCTAGGCGTCGATGCCGGAGACGGCGAACAGCTGCCACTCGCCTGGTACACCTTTGAGTTGCGCTCGTGGAAGTCGATGCCGGAGCCGGCGACGAGGTCTTTGACCGTGTGGGAGACGATCACCTCACCGGGTCCGGCCTGCGCGGCAACGCGGGCGCCGATGTGAACCGCGATCCCACCGACTTTGCCATCGAGCTGCTCGCATTCGCCCGTGTGCAGACCGGCCCGAACCTCGAGGCCGAGGCCGCGCACTGCGGCGACGATCGAGCAGGCACAGCGGATTGCACGCGCTGGACCGTCGAAGGCGGCGAAGAAGCCGTCACCAGCGGTGCCGAGCTCGCGGCCGCGGAAGCGGGCGAGCTGCCGACGCACCAGCGCATCGTGCTCGCCGAGCAGCTCCCTCCAGCGGCGATCGCCTAGCTCAGCGAGCTTCGCTGTTGAACCGACAATGTCGGTGAACAAGACCGTGGCAAGCACGCGCTGCACTTCCACGGCATCCCACTCCCCACGCCGCCACAGGTCGGTCAGGAATTGCTCAGTGTGGTCTCCGATCTCCGCCGGCCGCACCCACCAGCCGTGATCTACGCCAGGAAGCTCGACCAGCAGCGCACCCGGTAGGTGATCGGCGATGTATTTCCCTGCCGCGAACGCTATGTCCGTATCCCCGACTGGATGCAGGACGAGCGTCGGCGTGCTGATCGAGGAGAGGACATGGCGCGCATCGAGCCTGCTGTTGATACGCCGCAGCGCCGCAAGCGCGCCCGGACTCCCGCTCTCCCGCACCCACCGCCGCCACCATCGCTTCATCTCCGGATCATCTGCAATCGACGGCGAGAACCCACGGAGGCTCGTGTCAAACCATTCATCGGTGCCGAAGCGGTCCGACGGCGGGTTCTCGATCAAATTGCGCCACTGTTCCTGCGTGGGCGCCCAGGGATACTCGTCCGAGCCCACGAAAGTAGAGGTAGTCGCGTAGAGCACCGTCGCCGCAGCGCGCTCCGGATGGGTCGCCGCGAACAAAAGCGTCAGCGGACCGCCCTCTGAGACACCGCGGAGCGCCGCGCGCCGCGAGCCAACTGCGTCCATCACCGCGCGAATGTCATCCATCCGCGTCTCATAGTCAGGCAGACCGTACGAGCGGTCAGACAAACCGGTCCCACGCTTGTCGAAAAGGATCAGCCGCGAAAACGAAGCAAGGCGCCCCAGTGTCTCCGCCGCCGGACCGTCCCACGCCGACAAAAAGACCGTCAAGATCCAGCCAGCCACGAACACGAGATCGAACGGACCGTCACCTACGACGCCGTAGGCGATGCTCACATCGCCGTTCCTCGCGTAGCGAACCTCGGGCGCGTCCACGAAACGAAGTTTCAGGCAATGCCCGACCAAGGGCAAGCGGCGGGGGGATTCACGACTGCCGAGCACCTCTCCCCGTGCCCATCCTCCCGGCGGAGGATTTTCCTTCCTAGAACCAGGCTATCCGGATCTTGACCTTGCGAGTCAGCTTACGGGCGTTTATTGGCGCGATATAGATTCTCCATGGGTTGTACTTGCGCTCCGGCGCGCCCCAGAGCCACTGTCTGCCATTGAGGCAACGGTAGTTCGCGCGGCGATCCGAGGCGACGTTGGTCGCCCCCGTGCTCAT
>JAFAPR010000166.1 GCA_019247075.1 Solirubrobacterales bacterium | reverse complement strand
ACGCGGGAGGGGACCCGGGTGTGCTATTCGCAAGCCGCGACGGCGGGGCGAGCTTCGAGCTCAACCAGGCGCTGTTCACCGAGCCTACCCGCGCGGGGTGGCAGCCCGGCGGCGGCGGGCTGTGCCTGCACTCGATCGCGACCTGGCCCGGCGACCCCGACCGCCTGGCGATCGGCATCTCGGCCGCCGGCGTGTGGCTCACCGACGATGGCGGGCGCAGCTGGCGCCAGGGCAACCAGGGGCTGGTCGCGCGCTACGTGCCCGACAACGCGCCCGAAGATCAGATCGCGCTCTGCGTCCACCGCATCCACCGCGCCGCCAAGCGACCCGAGCGGCTCTTCCTCCAGTTCCACGGAGGCGTCTACCGCTCCGACGATGCGGGCTCGAGCTGGAGGGCGGTCGGCGGCGGGCTGCCCTCGGACTTCGGCTTCCCGCTCGCGGTAGATCCCGCGGATCCCGACAGCGCGTACGTGATCCCGCTGACCGCCGACCTCGATCGCGTCACTCCCGGCGCGCGCATGCGCGTGTACGAGACCCGCGACGGCGGCTCGAGCTGGAGCGCGCGCGGCGACGGCCTCCCCCAAGACCACGCCTACCTGACGATCCTGCGCGAGGCCTTCGACTGGATCGGCTCAGGCGATCAGCTGGGGCTCTACTTCGGCGCGACCTCGGGCGAGGTGTTCGGTTCGACCGACGCCGGCGCGCACTGGTTCTCGGTGGCAGAGCGCCTGCCGCCGGTGCTGTCGGTGTCTGTCTCTTAATTTTGTGGTCCGGCGCACATGTGCGCCGGACTGGGTCGGCGCATGCGCCGACCCACGGGGGCGCGCATGCGCGCCCCCGAAATACTGATGATCTCGAGCGCTGTGTCGCCGTGCTGCACGCGGTCCACCTCGCCGACAGCTACCCGGTGCGCTGGCCCGAGCAGCCGGCGCAGTGGATCGCCGGCCCGCGCACGATCGCCGCCTGGGTGAGCGAGAACCGCGACGAGCTCGTGGGGCACCTCGCGCTCACAGCCCCCGACCCTGATAGCGACTGGCCGCAATGGCGCCAGGCGTTGGCCGTCCCGAGCGACCGGCTCGCGGTCGTCCGTCGCTTCTTCGTCGCCCCTGAGTGGCGCCGGCAGGGCGTCGGCGACGCGCTCCTGGGCCTCGGTCACGGCGAGGCCTCCCGCCGCGGCCTGCGCCTCGCGCTCGATGTGGCGGTCCACAACCAGGCCGCGATCCGCTTCTACGAGCACCGCGGCTGGCGGAGGGTGGGCGAGGCGAAGCGGGCCTGGCTCGAGCTGGTCCTGTTCGTCGAGCCTGACTAGGCGACGCCAGCCGACCGTGAGCACGAACTCATCGCCAGCGAGTAGCGAGCAAAGCGGAAGGCACGCCGGCCGCTGGCAGCACACTCGCGTGGCCCCTGCGCCAGGACCTGGTCAAGCAGTGTGCGACAGGCGGGTGGCGTGTCGTCCGCCCGGCGAGCGCCGCTCGGGGGGGGATCGTGATCGCGCTAGGCAACCGCGGGCTGCCAGGCGGCGCGCTGCTGGGCGCCGGCGAGCCCCTGCTCGTGCAGCAGCTGCGCGATCTGGACCGCGTTGGTCGCGGCGCCCTTGCGCAGGTTGTCAGCCACGACCCACATGTTGAGGTGGCGGACACCCCCTTGACCGGGGTCGTGGCGCAGGCGGCCAACGAACACCTCGTCGCGGTCTGCGGCCTCGATCGCGGTCGGGTAACGGTTGGTCGCGGGGTCGTCGACCAGGACGACGCCCTCGGCCTGCTCTAATAGCTCCCGCGCCCGCTCCACCTCGAGCGGCTCCCGGGTGCGGATCCGGACCGACTCCGAGTGGCAGACCATCACGGGTACGCGCACGCAGGTGGCGACGATGTGGAGCTCGTCCTCGCCCAGGCCGAGGATCTTGCGCGTCTCGTCCATCATCTTGCGCTCCTCGGTCGAGTAGCCCTCGCCGCCGGCGAAGGTCTCCACGTGTGGCAGCGCGTTGAAGGCGATCTGATGCGGGTAGACGGCAGGCGGCGGCGGCTGGGCCCGGTGCAGCAGCGCGTGGCTCTGGTCCTCGAGCTCCTGCACGGCCGCGTTGCCCGTGCCCGACACCGACTGGTAGGTGGAGACGATCACCTCCTCCACTCGCGCCTCGCGGTGGAGCGGATGGAGCGCCATCACCAGCGCCATCGTGGAGCAGTTGGGGCTCGAGACGATGCCGCGTCCGAGCAGCGCGTCGGCGGCGGCGTCGGGGTTGATCTCGGGCACGACCAGCGGCACCTCTGGATCCATGCGCCAGCAACTGGTCTTGTCGATCACGAGCGCGCCGCCGTCGCCAAACCGCGGCGCCCACTCGCGGCTGACCGAGCTCCCTGCCGCCATGAAGGCGAGGTCGAACTGTTGGACGGCCTGTTGTGTGAGCGCGCGGCAGACGAGCTCGCGGCCCCTGAATGGGAGTCCCCTCCCTTGCGAGCGCGGGCTCGCGAACGGGACCAGCTCGGAAAGCGGGAAGTCGCGCTCTTCCAAAACCTGTAGGACCTTCTGGCCGACGGCGCCCGTCGCGCCGACGACCGCTATCCGATAGCCGTCCGCCATGGCGGCCACTTTAGCGGCAGCACTCCCTGGCAAACTCGGTGTATGGAAAGGTCCTTCCGGCAGGTCGATGTGTTCGGCTCGGATCGCTTTCGCGGCAACCCGGTCGCCGTCGTGTTGGACGGCGAGGGGCTGTCGGCCGAGGAGATGCAGCGGTTCGCCAACTGGACCAACCTGTCGGAGACCACGTTCGTGCTCCCGCCCGAGGATCCCAGCGCCGACTATCGCCTGCGGATCTTCACGCCGGTGGCGGAGCTGCCCTTCGCCGGCCACCCCACTTTGGGCAGCGCCCACGCGTGGCTCGAGGCGGGTGGCTCGCCGCGCGCCGAGGATGTTGTCCAGGAGTGCGGCGCGGGGTTGATAACGGTGCGCGGCACCGACCTTGGGCTCGCCTTCGCAGCGCCACCGCTAGTCCGCACCGGGCCGGTGGACGAGCAGTTGGTGGTGGAGATCGTGACCGTGATGGGGATCGAGCGCTCCGCGATGGTCGATGCCCAATGGGTGGACAACGGCCCGGGTTGGGTGGCAGTGCTGGTCGCGAGCGCTTCGGAAGTGCTCGCGGTGCGGCCTGGGTTCATCGACAGGCCGGTCGGCGTCGTGGGCCCCTATCCGGCCGACGGGCCGGCCGCGTTCGAGGTGCGGGCGTTCTTTCCCGCGGGCGGCGCGATGGTCGAGGACCCGGTGACCGGCAGCCTGAACGCCTCGGTGGCGCAGTGGTTGTTGGGCAGCGGCCGCGCGCAGGCGCCGTACGTGGCCTCTCAGGGGACCGCCCTGGGCCGCGCGGGGAGGGTGTTCATCGACGGCGGTGACGGCTCGGTGTGGGTGGCGGGGGCGACGGTCACGGGCGTGGAGGGGTCGGCGGACCTGTAGGGCGGCGAAAAACCGCCCACGCGCGCGCATCGGACCGCAAGCGCGGGGCAGGCGGCCGCTGAGCAGGGTCCTACTGCGCCAGCGCCGCGGCGAGCTTTGTGAGCATCTTGCCGTAGGTCCTGCGTAGTGACATGGGCGCGAACAGCCGCTCGAAGAAGCCGCCGATGCCCCCCGCGCCCTCCCAGGAGGCTTCGAGCGTGACCGAGCTGCCCGTCGCGGTCGGGGCGACGTGCCAGTCGGCGACGAACGTCGAGCGCTCGTCGCGCTCCAACAGCCCGTCATCCGGCTCCTCGACGCGGATATGGAAATCGCGCGAGCGACCGGGCGCGGCGAAGGTGTAGGAGATCACCGTGCCCGCGCCGACGCCGCCCTCCTCGACCCGATAATTGCGGTATTCCGGGGTGAGGATCTTGGGTCTGGAATCGCGGTAGTCGCGCAGGAACTCCCAGACCCGCTCCGGGGGAGCGCCGACCGTCTCGGTTGCGGCTGCCGTCAGGGGGGCCACGGCTGCATTGTTTCATCGGCGCGCGCCGAAACGTCCCATCGTGCATCATGCCCCGCCATGCTCGCCGTCTACGCCGCCGACATCGACCGGGAAGATCCGCTTCGCGGCCTCGAGATCGGAGAGCGACCCGAGCCCGAGATCCCCGCCGGCTTCACCCTCGTGACGATGCGGGCAGCGTCTCTGAACCACCACGACCTGTGGTCGCTGCGCGGCGTGGGCCTCAAACGCGAGGCGCTGCCGATGACCCTCGGATGCGACGCGGCGGGCCTCGACGAGGAAGGCAACGAGGTGGTAGTGCACTCGGTCATCACCTCCGAGGCGTGGCTCGGCGACGAGACGTTGGATCCACGCCGCACGATCTTCTCCGAGCGCTACCAGGGCACATTTGCGCAGCGAGTCGCGGTCCCCGCCCGCAACCTGGTGCGCAAGCCGCGCGAATTGTCTTTCGAGGAGGCGGCGTGTCTGCCCACGGCGTGGCTCACGGCTTACCGCATGCTGTTCACCCGCGCCCGCCTGGTGCCGGGGCAAACGGTGCTCGTCCAGGGCGGGACGGGTGGCGTCTCGACCGCCTTGATCGCGCTCGCTACCGCCGCTGGGATCCGCGTGTGGGTGACGAGCCGCGCCGAGGAGAAGCGCACGGAGGCCGTGAAGCTGGGGGCCGAGAAGGCGTTCGAACCCGGAGCGCGGCTGCCTGAGCGGGTGGACGCGGTGATGGAGACGGTCGGCGAAGCCACCTGGGCCCACTCGGTCCGCTCGCTGAAGCCCGGCGGGACGGTCGTGGTCTCGGGGGCGACCTCGGGCGACGCCCCGCCGGCGGAGCTACGGCGGATCTTCTTCCTCCAGCTCTCCGTGGTCGGCTCGACCATGGGGACGCGGGGGGAGCTCGAGCGGCTGATCGCGCTGTGCGTCAACCATGGAGTCCGGCCGGCGATCCAGATGACACTGCCGCTGTCGGAGGCTCGCAAGGGGTTCGAGGCCATGCTCGCGGGCGAGGTCCAGGGCAAGATCGTGTTTACAGCCTG
>JAFAPR010000156.1 GCA_019247075.1 Solirubrobacterales bacterium | reverse complement strand
CCGCCAGCGTCACGGTGGGGGGCTTGCATCTCTGCGATCGTATGGGTCATCGCCATGGCCCCGCATCCCGAAGGTGATCACCGAGCTGCTCGACCCACGGCTCGACCTTCTCCCGCCTGATCATCACCAAGATCACGCGTGCGGCGGCTAGCGCGGCGTATGCCCCGGCGTCGCGGGTTGGCGACAGCATGCGCCGGAACGCAATCTCGGTCCATCCGGACGCGGCGTACGTAGGACGGCGGAGCGCGATCGCGTCACAGGAAGCATCCATGTCGAGAGCGTCATTAGGCGGCCTGTACGCCCGGCGCAGCCAGCTCGGAGGCGAGATCCCGGGCGCGTACCAGGGCCGCCTCGCGCGCCGCGTCAGGATCGGCGTTCACGACCGTCGGCTGGAAGCGAATCTCGAAGACGTCGTTGACGCCGATGAACCGGAGCCAGTCGTTGAAAAACTCCGCGTGGAAGTCCATGCCGAACTGGATCGGAGCTCCGGGAGAGTACACACCGCTGGTGTAGACCACCACCGCGCGCTTATCGTCCAGGAGCGGGTGTATCCGTGGGCCGGGTCGAATCCGAACACAAGCCCGGGCTGGGTGATCGTGTCAATCAGATGCTTGAGCACCCAGGGCACCCCGGCGTTCCACATGGGCACGCTGAATAGGTACTCGTCGGCCGCCTTGAACGGAGCGAATACCCGCTCAACATCGGCCCATGCTGCCGCCTCATCCCCCACGGGAGTCTGGCCGGAGAACACGGTCATCTTTGCCGCGGCGCCCCTGCCGCCGTATATGGGGAGCTGATCGTCCCACAGGTTCAGGCGCTGCACGTCGAGGCCCGGACGCGCGCCAAGATACGCCCCAAGGAACTCGTCGGCGATCTTCGTCGACTCGGACTGCTCGCCTCGCGGTGATGAGATGACATACAGGAGCTTGCTCATTAGGGGTCCTTTCTGGTTGGTGGGTTGATTCGGCCGGTGGTCCGTTCGCTTCGACCTGGAGCGTGCGCGCGAAGCTCGGCGCTAGCCCCAGTCAGAGCGTTGCGAAGGTGGTCGGGGTCGCGAAAGGTTTTCGCGAGTAGAAGACCGCCTTGGATCGCCGATAGCGTGATCGTGGCCAGGGAGTCGAGGTCTGCCTGGGCCGCGATCAAGCCGTTTGCGCGGAGCCGGAGCAGCGCACGCCGGATCGCGGCGCGCCAGACCACGAACGCCTCGCTCAGGGTGACCCGTATCTCCGCGTCGGTATCGGGCAGCACGGCGGCCAGCGTGCCGATCGGACAGCCACCTCGAGCGCCGTGCTCCTCGATGATCAGCTCAGTCCAGCGCTCCAGGTCGTCCCAGTCGTTCACCGAGTCCAGCGCATGGGCCTGGATGCCGAGCACGGTTGAACACCGGTACTCGACCGCGGCTTTGAGCAGTCCGCGGTCATCGCCGAAGTATTCGTACAGCTGCGCGCTGGTAGCGCCCGTGACGGTCCTGACGTTGGCCAGGCTCGTGGCGACACCGCGCTCGGCCACAAGGTCGGCGGCCGCGCGGAGGATTTGGTTCCGGGTGGCGGTTGTGGTCAGTGGTGCCTCGCTGCGCTCGCGACAGCGAACAGGCTAGGAGTGGACCGGCGCCCAGGTCTACGTGAGCTTGGACAAACGTGCACGCTGAGCAGCCGTGGGATCGCACGACCGACCGATCCCCCCGCGGCGAGGGAACGGTTGCAAGCGACTGTTAAGGAACAACCCGACCGCGGCGAGCCCTGGAAGGAGAGCCTATTTCGGGCGTCTATTAACGGCAGATAGTTGTGGGTGAACTAGCCCAACAGATCGATGCGCGGTTCATCACCGAACAGATCCTCTCCCGGTTCGAGGCGCGCGCCGACGAGATCGTGGAGGAGATCGCGGCCTGCACCGTTGCCGAGGTTGACGGCTTCCGCGGCGTCGACGGTTCGTGGCTGGAAGCTGAGATGCGCATTATCGCCACGTGCCATCTCCAGACTTTCCTCGGAGCGGCGAGAACGGGCGCGCCACCCTCGAAGGCACTGTCCGAGGCCCGGGAGCGGACCGTGCAGCGCGCTCGAGAGATGCTGCCGCTGGCGGCGCTCGTCCACTCCTCCCTGATCGCGCAGCGCGTGATTTCAGCGTCGATCGCACGCGAGGCCGAGAGCAACGTTGCATCACGGGACGCGGCGCTTGCGCTGACCGCCATTACTTTCGACTACAACATCGCCGTCACGGCCGCGATGGCGCAGGCATATCTCGAGGTCGTCCACGGCGACCTCTCCGAGCTGGCTTCAGCGAGACGCGAGCTGGTTGACGCGCTGCTGATCAGCGATCCAGCACGGCGCTCCACGCTTGGCCAGCGCGCGATGGGGTTGGGGTTTGATCCACAGCGTCCGGTGGCTGCCGTCGTGGCGGTCGTGGTGTTTGACGGTGAGCAAGAGCCGCGCCAGCCAACGCCGCGCTGGGCCTCTCAGGCAATCGCGCGCTGCTCCGGCCGTCCAGAGCGAAGCGCTTTTGTTGTCAACCGCGAGCGCGATGTCGTCGCGGTGCTCGACGGAGGCGGCAGCCATCCAGCCGGAGTGGTGCTCGAGCGCGCGGCCCAAACCATCAGGCAGGTGCATTCCGCTGAGCTGCGGGCGGGAGTCGGCACACCGTTCTCGGGCATCGACGCGTTCCGCGATAGCTATCGCGAGGCGCTCCGGGCGCTGCGCCACACATCCGTAGCGCGGCCGTTCGTGTTCGGTCCCGACGATGTCCCGCTGTTTGACGAACTGACAACCTCGGCGCCGGAGGATGCGTACAACCTGATCCCCGAGGCAACCCGCCAGCTGCTTGCCGCTGACTCCATCCGCGAGACGATCGAGGCTTTCTTTGCTGCCGACCTACAAGTTTCGGTTGCAGCCCGGGCACTCACCCTGCACCCCAACTCCTTGCGCTACCGGCTCAGCCGGATAGCTGAGCTGACCGGGCGTGATCCGCGAAGGCTGGCTGACCTGCTCGAGCTGATCACCGCCCTACGGCTGCTTGCGGACGGCGACGGCGACGGCGACGGCGCTCGCTCCCCGGTTCCCGCAAACCAGCCGATGGTGGCAAGCGACTGACAGTCCAGGCGGCTGTTTAGAGATCGAGCACCAGCCTCATGCGGCGAGGCTCCGGGCGACAGCGCGTGCCGCGCCCCGCCGTAAGCGTCTGTTCACAAAGCCGGCGTAAGACTGCTCGACGGGTGTCCCTCCAAGGCTCCGGAACCAACGCTGGAAAGGACCCCCAAAATGACCGTTTATCGCACCGTAGACGTTGATGGCGTCGAGGTTTTCTATCGCGAGGCCGGCGACCCGTCGGCGCAGACGTTGTTGCTGCTGCACGGCTTCCCAACGTCCTCGACGCAGTACCAGGAGCTGATCGACCATCTCGCCGATCGCTTCCATCTGGTCGCACGGGACTACCCCGGGTTCGGCTACACCGAGCCGCTGGAGGGTGAGACCACCTTCGAGCGACTCGCCGGCGTTGCCAGCGCTTAAGGCGATGCTCGAACCGACCTCGGGATCACCGCGTCCGAACGGAGCTCAAACCATGGGTACCAACGCCACCCCGATCATCGGCATTTACGCGGCCGACCCAATCCACTCAAGCGCCGGCTTTGCGGTCAAGTACATGGGTGTCTCGACGTTCCGGGCCACCTTCGACAGACTCAACGCCACCCTCAAGGGAGGTTCCGACGGGATAACACTCGAGGGCGCCGCGGAGGTCGACTCGGTCTCGATCCACAGTCCGGAGCAGTTCCGCGCCAATGTCCTCGGCCCAGAGTTCTTCGACGCCGAGGCCCGCCCCCAGATCACGTTCACCGCCAGCGAGGTGCTGCTCTCCGATGACGGAATCGCCCTCGTGCGAGGGGCCCTGACGATCAAGGGGAACACCCGGCAGATCGTGGCTCAGGGCACGTGGAGCCCGCCGGCGAGCGATTCGAGCGGGAAGACTCGTTCCCACCTAGGCCTCGAGGCCACGATCAACCGCCGCGACTTCGGCATCATCTGGGACGCGCCCCTTCCGAGCGGCGGCACTGCGCTGGCCGACGAGGTCACGATCACCGTCGAGCTAGCCCTCGTCGCCACGGACTAGCGCGATGCTGAAGCGACGGCTCATCGCAGCTCGATCCGGACACCGGCTGACGTCATGCCGCGTCGCCCGGGTCGCTCGGCGCGCCAGGCGCGCTGCGGGCCTCGGGCGAGTCAGTCCGTCGGCGGGTGGGAGCACTCGCTTCCGCGGTGCTGGGAATCGGCTCGGACAAGGCGCGAGCGACGCGCCGGCGGCCGCGATGGAGCCGCGTGGTAATCGTGGCCTCGCGAACGCGCAGCGTCCCGGCTGCCTCGCGGTAGGAGAGTCCAACCACGTCGATCGCGACGACGGCGTCGCGGAAAGTCGAGGGGAGCGCGGAGATCGCAGCGTACAGCGCGCTCGCCTCGATCAGAGCCTCTGGTTGCGGCGCGCGCGAGTCCTCGAAAAACTCGATTGTGTCTGGCGGGGCCACCGTCCGGGGTCGCCTAGCGGCGGCGCGACGCGTTGAAATGAACGTGTTCCGCATCGCGCGCAGCAGGTATCCGAGGTCGTCCTCGGAGCGCAGCAGTCTTGGCTTTCGCAGCACGCGTACGAAGGTCTCCTGGACGAGGTCCTCGGCCTCCTCGCGTGAACCGCAGAGGCGTCGAGCGGCCGGGTAGAGGCGATCGATCCGGTCGACGAGCGCGTCGGGGTCGAGCGTGCGTCCAGGGATCGTGTCCGGCACGGTCGGTGAGCTCATGCCGAGACGGTCCACCGTCACGACACCGGCCGGAATCGCCCAAGGCAGGGCGGGAATCCAGGCATCCGCGCAACGAACGCGGCTTCGACGTGTAGATCGTCACCCTCGACGACCAGTACCTCGACGATTTCCTCCTCGTAGGCAACGCTCCCGCATTCGGCGCAGCGCTTTGCCGAGGCGAATCGGTGCTCAGCCCAATCCTTGGCTACCTCGGCGAGATAGACGACGGTTCCGAGGAGCGGTGGGGGGCTTCCTGGCTCGATGCTCATGTGAGCGCGAATTGCCGTCGTGCCCGGGGCGGGCGAGCTCGCTGGCCGGGAAGTTTGGATGTGAACCGCGGCGAGGTGCATCTGCGTGCGGACACCAAGGCGACGCTAAGCGGCAGCGCTGTGTGGGCGCTCAGCGGGACCTGAGTAAGGACCCGAGGATCGGAAGGCGAGCGCTGGTTCCTAGGGAGCGGGTGGCGCGGGGGGGTCCTCGCGTGGCCCCACGGATCGCTCCCGGGCTTCCCGCCCGATCAGCGCGGCGAGAGCAGCGCGCGAATGTACGCCCAAACTTGTCGAAGATCCGCGCGAGGTGATTGCCGACGGTCTTCTCGCTGAGGAACAGCACCGCGGCGATCTCGCGATTGGTCTTGCCTGATGCGACCTGGGCTGCCACCTCGCGCTCGCGGGGACTCAACGCCGTCAGACTTGAGAGCTCGTCGGGGCGGCGTGCGCGGCGGCGTATCCGTCGCCCGAGGCGCCGCAGTTCCCGGGCGGCGGCATCGGCTTCGCGGACGGCCCCACAGGAGAACAGCGTCTCTTCGGCGCGTTCCAGCTCCGCGATTCCCGGTGCGGGCCTGTCGCGTGCGATCAGTGCGATTCCGGAGAGCGCACGGGCCCGAGCGCTAAGCAGTGAGTTGCTTGCCGCGTCGGCCAGGCTCGCCGCCTCCGAGAGAATGCGATCAAGGAGATCAAGCTCGCCGCTGGCGAGGAGCACCGCACCCCGGGCGCACAGGATGGTCGCCATTTGCTGCGCCAGTCCCGCTGACTCGGCGCGTCGCCACGCGCGCGCCACGGTGTCGTGCGCCCGATCGGTCTCGCCAAGCGCGAGGTGCGAGCGAATCAGCAGCTCCCACCCGTGCGCGGCGTGGCGGTCCAGGAGGTGGCGCGTTGGCTCGTTGTCGAGCGTGCCGAGCCTGTCGCTCGTAGACGCGGGGTCGCCGTCGGCGTACTCGGCGGCGGCTAGCTGGACCATTGCGCGATCGGATAGGAACGGGTGGGCCCGTTCCGACCGCGCTGCCATGTCTCGCGCGCTGGCGAGCGCCCGGTCGTTGTCGCCAGCCCAGAAGGCCGCTAGCGAATCGGCCTCGAGCGCCCAGACCGCGCGCCAGTCGTCGGCTAGCAGCCGGGCGGTGTCGATCCCCCCCGTGGGCGAGTCGGGCGGCCGCGCCCACCTGTCCCTTCAGCACCAGCGCCTTGCTTGCGACCGCGGGCCAGGGGGTGACGGTCACCCCTTGACCCGTCATCCGCGCCACATCGATGCCGCGATTCGCGTGTGCGAAGGCATCTTCCGCGTGCTCGAGCCGCAGGTCCGCTAGCCCAAGGTAGAACGATGCATAGATGCGCTCAGCGAGCTCATCGTCCGCGAGGGCGTCAAACGCCGCCCGGGCTTCGTCAAGCGACGCGGTCGCGTCTGTCATTCTGTGCTCCGGACAGGCTAGGGTGCTGAGCGACCCTGCCAGGGTGATCATCGCCAGATCCGCATGGTCGCGCGCGTCGGCCAGGAGCGGCCCGGCCAGCTCGGATACGCCCGAGAACTCGTCGTGCCAGAACCGATGCAAGGCGAGCTCGAGACGGACGTCCGCGGACGCCGGGTTATCGATCCCGGCAAGCGGCTCCAGGGCGTTCTCAAGGAGCGGGCGCGAATCGAACGGCCGGCCGCTCCGTCGTTTGGCGTATGCGAGCCTGGCTATCATTCCGGCGCGGCTGGCCGCCTGATCGGGGGGAACGAGGGCGAGCGCCTCCTCCAAGGCGGCAAGTGATTCATCGTATGCACCGCCCGAGATTAGGGCGGTCGCGGCCTCGGCGAGCAGCCCGAGGCGCCGCTCACGATCGGCGTCCTCGGGCAGCAGGCGCAGCGCGGCGAGCAGCCAGCGCCCAGCCGTCAATGGGGCTCGCAGCGCGGCTCCGCGCGCGGCCTCGATCATCAGTGCGATCGCGTGCTCGTCGCCCGCGATCGCCGAGCGCTCGATGTGGTGCGCGCACGCGCTCGCGGGTGCGTGCGCCGCGATCAGCGCCGCCGCGGCACGGGCGTGCGCGCCGAGTCGCCACCCGGGCCGCATCCCGTCGTACACCGCCCGGCGCACGATCGGATGCCGAAAGCGAAAGCGGCGTGGCGTTGCCGCCGCCCGAATGATGTCCGCCTCGAGCAGCTCATCGATTGCTCCTAGAGCGGAGGCGACGGTCAGCTCGGCGATCGCCGCAACCGGCTCGGGCTCAAAGGAGTCTCCGACGATCGCCGCCGCGTCAAGCACCAGCCTGCACTCGCCTTTGATGCGAGCGAGCTCGTCATGGATCGCAGCCACGATCGCGGGCGGTAGTGCCCATGATTCGGCCATCGCGGGTGGCGAGGACGTTGACAGCCCGCGTGGGCGGTTGCGCAGCAGCTGTTCGAGGTAGAACGGGTTGCCTCCACTCTCCCGGTAGAGCTCGGTGCGGGTCGCGTCGTCCAGTTCGGGGTCGATCAGCGCTTGCGCCTCCTCCAGGGTGAGCGGGCCTAGATCGAGTCGTGTGCCGAAACCCGCGCGCGTCGCCTCCTCGAATGAGCCGGCAAGCCGCGGGGGGGTTTGCCGCATGGCAAGCGCCATCAGCAGCGGCCCGCGAAACCGACGCAGGAGATGAGCAATCAGGTCAAACGACGCCGGGTCGGCCCAATGAACGTCGTCCAGGGCAAGCAGCACCGGCTGGCGAGCGGCGAGCTGTTCGAGCACTGCGCGGATCGCGTAGCGGAAGCGGTATCGGTCGGGCGGCGCCTGCCGGACCGATGCGTCGCGAGCGAGCCCCGACAACGACGGGAAGACCTCGGCGAGCTCCTGCAGAGCGGCGGGCTCGAGCCTACGCACGAGGGTCGAATCGAGCGTACCCAGGTAATCGTTGAGCGCGTCGATGATCGCTCCGAACGGGACGTCGTGTTCGAATTCGGCCGCTCGACCTTCGAGCAACAGCCAGCGACGAGCCTCCGCGCGGGACGCGAGCTCGCCAAGCAGGCGCGACTTGCCGATCCCGGGCTCGCCGAATAACTCAACGAGCCACGGCCGACCCTCTGCGACCCGATCGAGCACACGGTCGAGTTCGGCCAGCTCACGCGCTCGGCCAACCAGAACGCCCGGTCGCTGTGTCACGTTTGACGCCATCTTGCTCGCGCCCGGGCGAGCGTACTCCGGCAGATCGCTGGCATCCACCGTCGATCAGGGCCGCCGGGCACAACGACCCGTACGCCTGGCCGCGGCAGCGGCGAATCAGCCGCGATGCTCGCTGCGGTCGCGCACGAGACCGATGACGTACATCCGGTTCCCGCTGTCGAGCGCGACCAGCTCGATCTCCGTCGGCAGGAAGGTGCCCGACTTCGTCCGACACACCATCTCAATCGTCCAGTTGACCCCGTCGCGCAGGGCACCGTCGAGAAACGCCCGCATCCGCGGGAGCTCATGGGGATGGATCTGCGATATCGGCGTGACCTTGAACTCCTCACGCGTGTAGCAGAGCAGGCGCGAGGCGGCAGCATTCGCGTCCAGGATGCGGTCCTGGAGCGGATCCATTATGAACACGGCGTCGCGCGACTCCTCGAACAGCCGCTCAAGTGACTTGCCGGCATCCGGGGGCCCGAGCAACGATCAGCTCCTCGTCCACGTGGACGGCATGACCGGAGCATCGCGGCCCGCCGCGCGGACGATCTCTCGGCGCTTTCTAACGATCACGGCGCGGTCGCGCAGTAGACGATCGCGCGCTGGCGACACCTCGGCAGCGAGCACGTCCCGAACGATCGCGTAACGGAAGCGGAAGCGGAGACCGTCCACGCGGAGGATGCGGCGATCACACAGCTGCTCGAGTCGTTCGATCAGCTCGATCGGATCGGTCTCGAGCAGTGCCGCTAGCACCTCGGGCTCAAATGGCTCCGGGAGCGTCGCGGCCGTCAGCAGGATGCGGAACGCGACGGCACCCTCGGCGCGGCAACGCGCGATGAATAGTTCGCTCAACGAGCTGCGCAGGTCCGGGCCGGATCCGCTCGCGATCACGCTGGCAACCAGGGCTGGGTGGCCACCGGTGCGCTGGTGAACGCCCCGGATCGCAAGCGGCGCGAGCTCGTACTCGGTCAGGGGCTCAAGCGGGATCCGCTCCGTCACGGCCAGTCTCCGCACGGGGTGGTCGAGCGGCGTTTCGTCATCACGCAGCGCGCCGACGATCATCACCGGGCAGTTCGCGCAGCGGCGGTGCAGGTATTCGAGTGCGGCGATCGTGCCGATGTCCGCAAGGTGGAGGTCGTCGAGGATCAGCACCAGGGGTGCTGTGCGGCGGGTCACCTCCACGATCGCCTCGAGCACATCGACCTCCCCGAACTCAGCCCGTCGTTCCCCGAGCGCCAGCTCGGGGAGGAGTCCGCGCAGCGCCGGAAGCTGACTCGGCTCGAGATCGAGCTGGTCAAGCACGCCGCGAAGCGCCGCGGCAAGCGGCACCCGTGAAAGATGTTGCTCCAGCGCCGAGCATCTCGCGCGACCAACCCGCACGCCGTCCAAGGTCGATGCGAACTCGTCGAGCAGCCTCGACTTGCCGATCCCGGCTTCGCCCTCCACCAGAACCATCGCGAAGTCGCCGCCAACGGCGGAGGCGAGACGCTGCCCGAGCAGGTCCAGTTCAGCCCGGCGGCCCAGGAACAGCAGCCATGGCTGGCCCGAGGAGCGAAGCTGCATCTGACGCGACGGCCTCGGGAGCAGCGAGGACGCATCGTCCTGGCGCAGGATCGCGGCTTCCAGCGATCGTGTCTGAGCACTCGGCTCGAGCCCCAGCTCGCCGACCAGCAGCGAGCGGAGGCGGCGATAGCCCTCCAGCGCTTCGTGCGCTCGACCCATCGCGTACAGCGCGAGCATCCCGGTCCGGTGCGCGCGCTCGCTGAACGGATCAAGCCTCGCAGCGGCCTGGGCGTGCCCCAGCGCCGCCTGGTAGTCGTGGGCGATCAGCGCTGCGTCGGCCGCCTCCAGGCTGGCGCCGATCACCCGGCCCTTATACGTACCGCGCAGCTCCTCCGCCCAGTCTGCGTACGGCTCGTCCTCTAGGACCTCGGCCGTCGCGAGCGACAGCGCGTCGATCAGGCATCGTCGGGCGGCCTCGCTGGAAGCCCGTCCCGCGCGTGCCAGCAGCCGGTCGAAGCGGTCGAGGTCGATGTCCGCGTGCTCGACCGCGAATCGGTACGCGCCTCGTTCGGTGACGATGAGCTCCCGCGCGCAGCCTGTATCGGCGCAGAGGTGACGGCGCAGCGTGGACACGAACGTCTGGATCGACGCCGCGAAGTTGCCCGGCACGTGCTCGCCCCACAGTCCCTCGGCGAGCCGCTCCACCGGAACCGGACCACCGCGAGCCGCGAGCAGGATCTCCAGAACCTGCTTGGGCCGCGCGCCGCCAAAATCACGTGGTCCCAGACTGCGCCCGCCGTGTGCGACTGCGATCGAACCGAACAGCCGAATCGTCAGCGCGCTCGAACACATAGCGCTCATCACTCAGTCCCACACTGAGGCGAGCTCGGCGAACCGGGGGACGGACATGCCCGAAAGCTCCCACCCGCACGCGTTCAGCGGTATAGGGCAAATGCACCAATCGGTTACCCAATCAACGTCCGTTATGTTCGCCGCGTCCTGGCTCTGGCGGACTCCCACTCAGCCGGCGCCCAGATCGCGCTAAGGGCGGCTTCCTAGCTTGAGCGTCGCCGCAAACCGCTTGCGGCGCTTCTGTCAACCAGGCGACTCAAGAAAGGACCAGGAGCCTCGCCATCATGCTTTCACTCCTCAAATCGATAAGCGCGCGCGGACGCTCGGCGCTCGCCGTGACCGCCGCGCTTGCCGTGACTCTGGTCGCGATCCAGCTCATCGGATCAGCCTCGGCGGCGACCAACCACCGTGGCGGCCAAAGCGGACATGCGCCCGGCCAGTCGAGGTCTGCCGCGGGGCTAGGGCAGCTGAGCGGTCTGCTTCCCCGCAACAAGCTGACGCTCGAAAGCGCTATTCGGGTGAATCTCAGCAACGAGACAGTCCGCCTGCCGCTCTATCCCGGGGATGCCCCGGTTCCGGGCCATCCCGGGCGAACCGAGCACGTGTGGTACGTGCTGCTAGACGCGTCCGACGCCGGCCTGGCCCACGACCTGGGCGTCAACTACGCGCCGAAGCTCGCGAACATCGCGATCAGCGACCCAGCGGCCGTCCAGAAGGTCACGCTCGCCTCTCCCACTCCGGCCCAGAATCGATTCGGGCCCGCGCTGGTGCACTTCCAGGGCGCGCCGAACTTCGCCCCCACGCGCAGCGCGGTCCCCGGGCCGACCGGCTTTCCGCTGAAGTCCTTCCACCCCGGCGCCATAGCCGGGCCAGGGTACAGCCCCTTCATCCGGATCGCCGGATCTAACGTCGTCTACAACGCGCCGATCGTCGCTACTGGCAACGGCCCCTTCGACGTCGTTCACCACACCAACACCGGCGACCGGGTCCTGAAAGTCCACATCGCACCTCGGGCGCCGCAGGGACAGTACTTCGATAACTACGTCGACATGCTGTTCGTCAAGGGATTCGACGCGGGCCAGCCGATCATCTACCTGAGCACCGACGCCGGGCAGCCGCTGACCGCGGTGTTGGAGCGCTCGACCTACGTGCCGGCCCTCAACCACGCCTCGTACAACGGCGGCGATGACTTCCTCGGATCCGCCCGCGAGCGGCTCTTTGGGTTCATCAACGGCCAGACCGGCGCTGATAACCCGCAGGCCCAGGGGTTCCAGCACCTGGTCCTCGACGGTCACGCATCCCAAGACGCAAGCCTCGGCAACAAGGCTCTGATCAACGCGCTGCGCCACGGCGGCGATCTGCTCAACGTGTTCGGCGACTTCCCAACCCTCGCCGACCCTCGACACGCCGACGCCTACAGCCCGCTATGGGACGCGCAGCTCGGGCTGTGGACCGCCAAGGCGGTCAAGCAAGGGCTGAACAGGCGCCAGATTGACGAGAACCAGGTGTTCAACCTGGCCGCCACCCGACCCGATCTACTGACCGGCGTCAATCCCGCCACCGGCAAGCCCGCTCCATACGGTTCGGTCGGTGTCGATATCAACTGCGCCGTGATCGGCTACACAGCCGGCGCCCCGACGGCGAATCTCGCCCCTCCCGTCCCCCACTCGCAGTTCCCGCCGAGGTAGCGACCTACTGGCTCGCTTCTTCACACAGGCGATGCGAACTCCTGAGGGTGGTGACATCGCAAACGGATGAGAACGGACCCGCGGACCCTGCAGCTCGCAGCGGTCCGCGGGATCCGCGCGACGAGCACTCGCGCGATCACGCCGGACCGGGTCGCAGCGGGTGCTCCCTGCTGGTCTAGATCGTCGCCCTCATCGCTGCTCTGATCACGTCGAAATCGCGGCATGGAATTTCGAACAAGCCAAAGCGAAACACATACCCCTATCGCCGCTTGTCCTTGATGAAGCTGAGCTCCTCGATTAGTGGTCCGATCGGCGCCTCAATGCAGGTTGCGAACTCGACGTTGCGGCGCCAGGGAACAAATCCGGCAGCCATTTCGACTCGATAGAGCCAGTCGTCAGCCACCCGGCCGACGGCCGTGAACGCCTTCAGCGGCTCCCCGCCATGCAGGCTCGTCTTCGGCGAGTAGAACACGAGCCAGTCGCCAGCGTTCAGTCGCTTGAGCCCCGCCGCCTTACCGTGACCCGCCTGCGTGAACCCACCCGCAGTGCCCGCCAGCACGTGATCACGGCTGATTGTGTTCACCCAGCACTTCACAGCGCGCTAATACTCCCGCAGACCCCGGTTCAATTCGGGCGCGCCGATTACAAGTGGGATCGTCGGGTCAGCGGCGCACCCTCACCGCCACCACCCGGCCGCCAGTCGAGCCCGACGAGTCGGTTCGGTCACCGTCGATCTGAGGATGGCCCTCCCGCTATGTCAGACTCCCCCGCCTCCGGGAAGCGAGGCTCAGCACGTGGAGCGTCAGCTTTCCCTTGACGGAATTGAACTCGACTAGCGTCCCATCGCCGCCGGCATTTCGATAGATACCGGTGCCGCCGGTGATCGCCAGTTGCTTCGGGGCTGGGCCTACTACGGCGGGGGCCTGGGAGGTGATGTTGCCGCCGGGCAGCCGGACCACGAAGCTGCAGTTGGCCAGGCCGGGGTGCGGGGGGATTGAGACGATCACGCAGGAACCCACCTCGTCGCCGACGTGCCTGCCCCGTGAGAAGAGCTGGTCGTGAAAGGTGAGCTCGTCACCGAGTGCAAAGGGCGAGTGGGGGGGCCGTTTGTTGTTGGCGGCAACAAGCGAGAACTTGCTGAACACTACGTTGAAGGTGAGCGTCTTCGGCTTGGCTGCGCTAGGTGCAGCCGCCTGCGACGCGGCGGAAATCGACAACGCGCCAAAAACGCCGAGCACCGCTGCTGCGGCCGCTGCGCCCATGCAGACGTTGCGGGCTTTGAAATGTTGCGACATGCAGCCGCCTCCTTCTAAGAGTGTTTCCCGCAGCGCGATCCTGCGCCGGCGGACGTGCGTCAAAGTCTCCTCCCGGCACCGGCCTTTTCGCCCCAGTGATGCACCCTAGGGTTAGCGAGCCGGCTCTGACTGCAGCGCCCGGGCAGGACGCCTGCACCAATAGGGCCCGGTCAGGGGCGCTCCCGCCGCCTGGTCAGAAGGCCCCGCCGGATGTCAGGCCGCAAACGCCGGCCAGAGCTGGTCTACGACATGCTCGCTCCAGCCCTTCTTTGGCTGGCCGGCGGCGATCCGGTGGTACATGAAGGCGCCCAGCACAGCGTACACGGCGACCTCGGAATCGAGATCGGGCCGGACCTCTCCGCGTTCTTTGCCGCGCTCGAGCGCCGCGACGATGTCCCCTACGCGAGGCTCCAGCATCCCGCGCCTGAAGCCCTCCAGAAGCTCCGGGTGGTTGCGCCCCTCGACGATCATGGTCCCCGCAAGCTCGATCGCGAACCGCCGGCGGGCGAACTCCAGGTGGGCGATGAGGTCTCCGCGCGTGCTGCCGGTTTCAATGGGCGTGTTGCGGGCTTGCTTGTCGGCAAGGACCGCGGCCACGAGCTCTGACTTGTTCCGGTAGCGGCGATAGATCGCGGGGCGCCCGACCCGAGCCTCCTCCGCGACACGCGCGATCGACATGCGCGCATATCCATCCCTGAGCAGCAGACGCCACGCGGTCTCCAGGATCGCCGCATCGACGTTTTCATCGAGCGGCCGCCCCGCAGCCCTCGCGCGGACAGGATCGATCGGCTCAGCCTGCTTTCGCGGGGGCATCGCGGCAAGTGTCTCAGACCTCCTTGACGCCACCCCGTTGGTGGGATCTGGAGCCAGGTGGGATGTCTCAAAGGTGTTCATATTTCGTTCCTTGCTTGTAGCGTTACATAGCTGTATCGTCACGGAAAATGCTACCTGAAAGGAGTGGAGTTCGCAATGAACAAGCTCAAGTCGAAAGAGATTTCCGCCCCGACTATGAACGGCCACCGACCTGATCTCCGCATCATCGATGGCGCCGGCGAGGACGCCGGGGCGCCAGCGGTGAAGGTCTCGCGGCTTCGCAAGACCTACCCAGGCGGCGTCGAGGCCGTGAAGGGGATCGACTTCGAGGTCGCCCCGGGCGAAGTGTTCGGGCTCCTCGGCCCCAACGGCGCCGGCAAGTCGACGACGATTGGGATGCTCACCACCACGGTCCAGCCGACCTCGGGCAGCGCCCAGCTGGCCGGCTACGACGTCGCCACGCAGCCGCTGCTAGCGCGGAGCGTGAGCAGCGTCGTCTTCCAGGACGCGGTGGTCGACCGAGCCTTGAGCGGGTGGGCCAACCTGGATCTGCACGCTCGCCTATGGGGCGTGCCGGCCGAGCGGGCCAATCGCCGCATCGCCGAGTTGGTTGAGGCGGTGGGGCTGTCGGAGCTGATCGGCCGGCCAGTGTCCAGTTATAGCGGCGGCCAGCGCCGGCGCCTGGAGATCGCGCGCGCTCTGGTCTCCTCGCCGAGGGTCCTTTTCCTCGACGAGCCGACCGTGGGTTTGGACCCGAGAATCCGCCACGAGTTGCTCGACGTGATCGTGGGCCTGCGCAACCGCGAGCACATGACGATCCTCGTCACCACGCACTATCTCGACGAGGCCCAGCGCCTCTGTGATCGCGTGGCCATCATCCATGAAGGCCAGATCGTGGCGCTGGACAGCCCGCAGGCGTTGCTGGCCGGACTGGGCCGCGAGATCCTCGAGTTCCGCGTCGAGGGAAGCACGGACGCGGCGCTGAGTGCCCTGCGCCAGCGCGGAGTCGCCCGCGGCGACTCGTTTGCGATCGGCGCGCGGGTGACGGTGCCGCTTCACGAGCACGCGACCACCGAGGCTCTCGCGGTGATCGAGTCAGAGCGTCTGCGCGTCTCGGAGATCGCGACACGCGTTCCGACGCTCGATGACGTCTACCTAGAACTGACTGGCGCTCGCCTCGACGAGGCCGCCTGACAACCACTATCAAAGACAAGGAGAAATCTCAAATGTCCGCTATCGCAGAAGCCCTTCCCATCCCCCTCCGCGCGGCCGGCCGCACCCGGCGCGCAAGCGCGTTGCTCACGATCGCCAAGCGCAGAGCCTCGCTGACGTCCAAGACGCCGCGCCAGATCGCCGTGCCGCTGCTCGGCCCGGCGATCCTGGCTCTGGTGGTGGCGCCGGCGCTGAAGGTCGCCACCGGTGGCCTTCACACCGGCATCGATTACACCGCGTTTGTCGGGGTTGGCGCGGTCGGCCTGGTGATCCCGCTCAGCTCCATCTTCGCCGGTCTGAGCGTGCTGGTCGACCGCCACTCCGGCGCGCAGCGCGAGCTGCTCGCCGCTCCGGTCCCACGGGCATACCTCGTGCTGGGCAACCTCATCGTCGCGCTCGGGCTGGCCACCCTGCAGGTCGCAGTCCTGATCGGGCTCACCGCTATCAGGGGCGGCGCGTTTCACATCACCGCCACGGGCCTCGCCTGGTTCGTCGCCTCGGCGCTGCTGTTCACGGTGTTCATGTACGGCGTAGCCGAGACGCTGGCCAGCAAGGTGACGAAGCAAGAGGACTACGTCGGCGCAACACCGGCCGTCGCCATCCTGCCGTTCTTCCTGGCCGGCGCGCTTTACCCGATCACAGCGATGCCCGCCGTGCTGGCGGACATCGCCAAGGTCTTCCCACTCACGCACGCGCTCGCGCTGATGCGCTACGGGTTCATCGACCCCAGGGGCGGAAGCCTGCATGACATCTGGGGGATGCACAACGTCACCGCCGAGGCGTGGCTGAGCATCGCCGTCATCGCCCTGTGGGCAATCGCGCTCACGGCAATCTCGATCCGCGCGTTCAAGCGCTCGGCGGTCAGCTGATCGCGGCTAGCCGTACGCGTACCAGGCCACCAACGGGCCACGCCCGGCCCGCAGCGGCGCAAGCCGCTGCGGGCCCTGCGTGCGCTGGGGTGGGGGCCAAGATCAAGCGGCCAGCGCGGGCCATACCGCGTCCACCGTCTGCTCAGGCGATTCACGTGGCGCGGTACCGAGAGCGGGAGGGCGCGGGTGTGCGCCGCCGAGCGACGAGCGCGTGAGGGGCGGGCGACGACAAGTCTCCACCCTGAGGAAGCCTGATAGCTCCGCCTGGCCTTTGGGCGGCACTGCTGCCGGGACCAGGCATTCCCTGGTGGCCTCGCCGTGTCCCCGCGCACGAGCCCACCCCGCTCGTGCCACACGGCCCGTCCATGCATACCGGCCGACCCCGCGCTCCCTCCACACTCCTTGCTTAACGAACCCTTACGTCCGGTTGACATTCACCTATTCCGTTACGTACCATACATGAAACGGTACATCTCTGTCACGAAAGGGTTTTTCTGATGGGCACTCCAAATTTCAAAGCAGATCAGCGGGCCTCATCCGCTGAAAACGCCGTCCGCGACAAAGTCGTGGTGGTCACGGGCGCCAGCAGCGGGCTGGGGCTCGAGACGGCCAAGCAGCTCGCACGGCAAGGGGCCGAGGTCGCGATGATCGCCCGCGACCAGACTCGCGGCGAGCGGGCGCGCTCCCAGGTCGTCGACGTCGCAACCGGGAAGCCTCCGGTGCTGATGCTCAGCGACCTGTCCGTGCAGTCGGAAGTCCGCCGTGTGGCCCAGGAGGTCACCAACCGCTACGACCAAATCGACATCCTGGTCAACAACGCCGGCAGCGCCTTCCCCAGCCGCGAAACGACCGCCGACGGGCTTGAGCGAACCTGGGCGACCAACCATCTCGCTCCGTTCCTGCTGACGGACCTGCTGTTGCCGGCCCTAGTGGCTGCCCCGGCGGGCCGGGTGGTGAACGTGACCTCCGAGATCTACAGCCGCAGGCTCGATCTCGGCAACCTCCAGGGGGAGCGCAAGTACACCTATTTCGGCGCCTACCGGATTTCAAAGCTCGGCAACGTGCTATTCACGGCCGAGCTGGCGAGGCGGATCGAAGGCACTGGCGTGACCGCCGTAGCGGTCAGTCCGGGCGCGGCGAGGACGAACTTCGGGGGCGGAGGTCCCTCTGGGTTTATGGGCTTGGTGACCGGTGCGATGAAGCGCACGCCCGTGTTCAAGCCCGCCGATCGGGCGGCTGAGGGGATCGTTTGGGCCGCGACCGCGCCCGAACCCGAGGGTACTTCGGGCGCGCTCTACATGCGCCGCAAGCGGCTGGCGCTGAAGGGAGCCGCGAAGGATCCAGTGCTGGCGGCGACGGTATGGAGCATCAGCGAGCAGCAGACCGGAATCGACCCCGCGCGATCAACCGTGGCCGTGGTCTCGGCTGACAACCACGGGTCGCGGCGATGAGGATCCGTAACCGGACAACGCGCGACGTGCTCGCGGAGCACGTCGCGCGTTCACGTCGCGCCGACGACTCTTAAGGAGGAGGCCCCAGGGTGCTGAAACGCCGCCTGATCACGGTCGCTGTGTTGCTCGTGGCGGGCGGGACCGCCCTGCTCGCCGTGCCGAGCCTTCACGATGCCGCGCGCAAGGCGAGCTCCATCGACCCGCTGTGGCTGGTGGGAGCCGTGGGGCTCGAAATCGCGTCCTGCGTCAGCTTCCTGGGCATCTTCCGGCGCTTCTTCCGTGAGCTTCCAACCCGCGACGCCCGCCGGCTGGCGTGGATCGAGATGGGCTCGGGTGCGCTGCTGCCGGGCGGTGGCGTCGGGTCGTTGGCCGCGGGCGGTCTTTACCTCCGCAGGCGCGGCATGTCGACCCGGAGGATCGTCGAGAAATCCAGCGGGCTGTTCTTCCTCACCAGCGCCACGAGTGTCCTCGGGTTGGTGGGCGCCGCGTTGTTGCTCGGTCTCGGCGTAGGCCGCGTGTCGCATGTCCTGCCTCTCACCCTTTTTCCTGCCGCGGTGGGCCTCGCCGGGGCGACGATCGCCTTGGCGATTCCGCGCTCGCGCTGGCACCGGCGGCTACGGAGCCGGACGCTGGCTTGGCTGGTCGACGGGATCAGAGGGGCAGAGCGTGAGCTCCTCCGCCCCCACTGGCGGCTGCTCGGCGCCCTCGGTTACCTGGGCTTCGACATCGCGGTCCTTGGTCTCGCCTGCGCCGCTGTGGGAGATCCGATCGCAGTACCCGCGCTCGTGTTGGCCTACATCATCGGCTACGCCGCCAACGCCCTGCCCGTACCCGGCGGCATCGGCGTGCTTGAAGGAGGCCTTGTCGGGGCCCTCGTGCTGTACGGGGCGCCGCCGATGCCAGCCACGGCCGCCGTGCTCCTGTACCACGCGATCGCCTTTTGGATTCCAAGCATCGGCGGCATGATCGCCTACCTCCTCAGCTCCCACGCACGACGGGCCAGCTCCGACGAGGGCAGCCCACGCACGCCGTGCGAGGGCCGGACGCGTACGACCGGATCCGCCGGGCGCGAGCCGGTACGTGAGACGATCGCGGGCGCGGCGATGGCGGAGCTGAGCTGAAGACGATGGCTATTAGGATTCCACCGGAAGTCCGTGAGCTGCTGGCTGCGCCGAACTACGTTCACCTGGCGACGCTTCGCCTGGATGGCTCGCCGCGCAACTGGGTCGTGTGGGTGGGTCTCGAGGGCGACCACATTCTGATCTGTACTTCCAACGCGATTTGGAAGGCCAAGGACATGGTGCGCGACCCGCGCGTCGCCCTGTCCGTGGCCGACGCCGACAACCCGTACCGCATGGCCGCGATCCAGGGGCGCGTTGTCGAGGTACGGCCCGATGAGGGCTGCCGCTACATGGATCCGATCTCATACAAGTACACGGGCGCGCCGTTTCCCAGCCGAGGGCCCGATCGCGTCTGCTTCGTGATCGCGGTCGAGAAGGCGGCTCAGCGAACGCTCCGCTTCGAGCACGACCCGGGCGCCTGAAGCCCTATCGCCCGCGTCGGGGCGGTGCGGCTAACGGGTCAGTGTCTGACTCGGGCGCTCGCTTGAAGCTGTGCGATCGCGCCGTCCAGCGCGACGCGTAGCTGATTGGCGTCGCGCGAAGTCTTGGCGAGCAGCAGGCCGCCTTGAATCGCCGAAAGCATCCTCGTGGTGAGCGCATCGAGGTCGGCGTCGACCGAGATTTGGCCGGTGTCGCGCAGCCTCGTGAGCGCTCCACGGATCGCGTCGCTCCAGGCCCTGAACGCCTCGCTTAGGCTCGTTCTCAGCTCCTCGTCGACGTCGGAGAGGGCAGCCGCCAAGGTGCCGATCGGGCAACCGCCGCGCGCTCCCTGCTCCTCGACGATGGCCACCATGAGATCCGCCCAGCGCTCCAAGTCCTCCCAGCTGCTCACCGCCGCCAGCGCGTGCGTTTGCAGGCCAAGGACGGTCGCGCACTGGTGCTCGACGACCGCTTCGACCAGCCCGCGCTTGTCTCCGAAGTAGTGATACAGCTGGCTCTTGCTGACGCCGGTGGCGGCCCGGACATCGTCGAGTGTCGTCGCGGACGCTCCATTTTGGCCCATCAGCGCGGCGGCTGCGCGCACGATCCGCTCCCGTGTCTCGCGACCTTGCTTGGTGCTGGCCGTCGTGCTCATGGGGACATGCTAACACGATTGGACTTGCTGGTCCACCGTCTTGCCTGAGCTTTGGGCCATTTCCGCCAAGAAGATCGCTGATTGGACTTGACAGTCCAGCCGTCGGCGAGTATGCTGCCCCGGACGTAGTTGGACTAGACAGTCCAAGCGAGCCAAGAAAGGAAGCGTTCGATGTCAAGCCTCACCGTCGCTCGAGCTCCGGAGTCTCGGAGCAGCCGCGGATCGGTCTTGGTCGTCGACGATGAGCCGACGGTCGCTGAGGTTGTCTCGCGCCACCTCCAGCGCGCCGGCTACGCGACGCAAATCGCCGCCGACGGCGCAACCGCCATGGATGCCGCCACGTCGCTGCACCCCGACCTGATCGTGTTGGACGTCAAGCGGCCGCGGATCGACGGTCTGGAGATGATGCGTCAGCTGCGCTCGGAGGACCACATGACACCTGCGGTGATCATGCTCTCCGGGAGGGGCGGGGAATCGGATCGCGTGATCGGACTGCGGTCGGGCGCCGACGATTATGTCGTCAAGCCGTTCTCACCTTTGGAGCTTGTCGCACGCGTCGAGGCAATTCTGCGGCGGGCGCAGCCAGGACTCGCCAGTGAGGCGGTGTTGGAAGTCGGCGAGATCCGCATCGACCGGGCGGCCCGGCGAGTAGTCGTCCGGGGCAGCGAAGTCCGGCTGGCCCAGAAGGAGTACGACTTACTGCTGTACCTGGCGCAACATCAGGGGCAGGCTTTCTCCCGCGATGATCTGATCCGGGCGGTGTGGCGCTACTCGTTCTAC
>JAFAPR010000083.1 GCA_019247075.1 Solirubrobacterales bacterium | reverse complement strand
CTCGACATGGAAGCCGGAGGCTACATCTCGCGGGGGCTGGGCGAATTAACGACAACATACGTCGTTAATTCGCCCAGCCTCGCCGCGGGAGGCTGACCTAACCGCTTATGGGAGCCGGGCTACCGCTCACGGGAGCCGGGCTACATCTCCTGGCCGCCGTTGACGCCCCACACCTGGCCGGTGATGAAGGACGAGTAATCGGACGCCAGGAAGTGGACGACGCGGGCGACCTCGTCGGGACGGCCGAGGCGACCCACTGGGATCTGGGACTTGATCTTGTCGAGCACCTTCTCGGGGACGTGCTCGAGCATCTCGGTGGAGATGAAGCCGGGCGCGACGGTGTTGACCGTGACGCCTAGCGCGTCCTCGCTCAGCTGTCCGGCCTTGTTGAGGTAGTAGCAGGCCTCGCGTGCCAGCGTCTTGGTCAGCCCGAAGAGGCCCGACTTAGAGGCTGCGTAGTTGGCTTGACCGATGTTGCCGATCGAGCCGATGATCGAGGAGATGTTGATGATCCGCCCCGACCCCCGTTCGATCATGTGCGGGAGCGCGGCCTTGGACATGAAAAACGCGCCCGAGAGGTTGACCGCGAGCACCCTGTACCAGTCCTCATCGGTCATCTTCAGCACGGTCTTGTCGACAGTGATCCCGGCGTTGTTCACGAGAACGTCGAGCCGCCCGTGCGTGTTGATCACCTCCTCGACCGTGCGGCGGCAGTCGTCCGCGGAGCCGACATTGCCCTGGTGGATGCTGACCTTGGCGCCGTGGCTCTCCAGCTCCTCGAGCAGCGCCTTGGCGCGCTCGGCGTTGCCGGCGTAGCCGGCGGCCACCATCGCACCCTGCTCGGCGAAGCTACGGGAAATCGCAGCGCCGATCCCCCGGGTGCCCCCGGTGACGAACACGACCCGGCCGTGCATCCGGGGACGGGCGCGCGTCCCCTCAAAGGGCTCGGTCACCGGCGGGGTGGTCTGCTGATTCTCTGAGGCTGCCGTGGTGCTCATCAGGTCTCTCCTTCGTGGTGTCTATCTGTCGGACCGCTCCGCGAGCCAGGTGGCCAGGTCGGGCCAAATGCCCTTGCGCGCGGCGGAGCCGGCCATCAGCCCGATGTGGCCGCCCGGGCGGTCGAAATGCGTTACGTCCTCGCTCGAGACAAGGTCGAAGATCGGCATGGTCCCGTTGCGCGGAGCGATGTGGTCGGCGCCGGCGGTGATGACCAGCAGGTTCTGGTCGATGCGGCCGAGGTCGACGCGACGACCGCGCAGCCGCACCCGCCCTGCCGGCAGCGCGCCGTCCTTGTACATCAGGCGGATCCACTGGGCCCACGCACGGCCGGGAAAGGCCGGATTGTCGGCGATCCACTTAGCCATCGGCTGGTAGACCTCGCGCCGCGCCGTGCCCTGCTGCACGCCGTCCCACAGCCTGCGATAGGTGGTGAAGAAGTTCGACATCGGCTTGAGCATCTTGTTGGCCTGGTCGATCGCGCGCCCGGGCAGCGCGCCCCACAGCCGGGCCACCCGCTCCTCGTCGAAGTCATCACCACCGACCCACTTCGCATAGGTGGATGGGCGGCCGTCGATCGGCATCGTCAACAGCACGATGTTGCGCACCGCCGATTGGCGCTCGCGCTCGAGCCCGCAATACATCGCGCACAGCGTCGCTCCGATGCACCAGCCCAGCAGCGACAGCTCCTCGGCTCCGGAGGCGCGAAGGGTCTCGCGCACCGCCCAGTCGAGCTCGTCGCACACGTACTCCTCGAGCCCCATGTCTGCGTCTTCCTCGCCCGGATAGCCCCAGTCGACGAGGAACACGTCGAAGCCCTCCGCGAGCAGGTATTCGACCAGCGACCCACCCGGCCTGAGGTCGAAGATGTCCGGCCGGTTGATGAGCGCGAACACGAGCAGCAGCGGCACAGCGTGCGACCGGCGCGAGGACCGGTAGCGGTACAGCGTCGTCCGCCGGTGGGTCCAGACCACGTCACGCGGGGCGAGCCCGGTGGCGGCGTCATCCGTGGTCAGGATGATGTTCCAGAACTCGACCGCGTCGAGTGGGCTGCGCGCGACCCGCGGGAGGGCGCTCACCCCGCGGGTTCCCCGCGCTTGCGGCCGGCGTTCCTGCGGCTCGAGTCCCGCAGCTCGTCGCGGAGCAGCTCGACCTCCTGCAGCACCCGCTCGAGCTTGTCCTCGGTCCGGTTCAGCTCCCTGGCCAACCGGATGATGTCCGCTCGCCCGGCGACGCGGAGGTTGCGGAGCACCAGGTCAGCAATCTCCGCGCCGATGCGGGTCAGCGCGGCAACGTTCTCGGCGCTGTGCGCGAGCAGGGCGCCGAAGCTGGGCCTGGCCACGAGCTGCTCCAACGCGTCGGCTGTCGCCGCCTCACCCTGCTCGTAAAGCGCGCGCAGCCGGTCCTCGGGAGAGTCTGGCGCGCCGTCGCTGTCGGTCTTCGTGCCGCTGGCCATGCTGCTACCTCTGGTCATTTGCCCGGCCGCTCAATGAGCTCGTAAACCGGACGGGTTCTTCCCTCATTCGGGCACTTTACGCCCACCTCACGCGATGTATCAATCGCCGGCACGGCGGGATCACCCCAAACGAGGGGGTCTTGCGCGGGAGCACGCCAAGAGCCACGGCCCAAGTTCCTAGAGTCTGCTCATGACCCAAGGCCTCGGTTCAGGCTGGGCCGGTTTGGTGGACGAGTTCAAGCGCGAGCTGCGACTGCTTGATCCGCCCGGGGAGCTCCTCAGCACCGAGATCGATGCCGTTGGGTTGCTGCGCTTTCGCGT
>JAFAPR010000244.1 GCA_019247075.1 Solirubrobacterales bacterium | reverse complement strand
CGCCGCCGCGCGCCGCTCAAGCTCACGCCGCTGCTCACCGCTCAAGATCACCCGGTGCGGAGACGTCTGCGCCATCGAGACCACGATTCGCCGCCCGCGTTATGACTCCTTCAAACTCGCCGCATATTTCGGAAGACGACCACTAAGTGTCGGCCACAGCAGATCCTTGTACGACGGGACGATCGCGTTGTCGCTGACATGCGAAACCTACCTGCGCTGCGCTTCACGCGGGTCGCGAGAGACCAGCCGCTCGAGCCCCGTGCATCCTGCTCAGGTCGACGATGGCGCGTCGTGGCGGCTCCCCAACCGAGAATCACCCGTTCACGAGCGCGGCGGGTGGGCTTCGGCTGAATCACGAAGGCCGGCTTGCGGCGATTAGCTGCCGCCACTCGGCCACAAGTCGCTTCTCGCCATCCTCGCTCGCCCAGTCCTCGGGAAGGGGACGCCAGCGCTCCTTGCGGAGGTCCCAGCGCAGAGGCCGGTCCGACGCGGCTGCCTTTGCGCGTCGTTCGTCTTCGAGCAGGAGACGCGTCGCCTCCAGGAGTGCCTTCTTGGGAAGGTTGGGCTCGGGAAGGAAGGTCACCCCGTAGTCCCGGATGTGAACGAAAATGGGTCCGCGCCGCGCCAAGACCGGCTCTTCGAGGCAGACGAAACCTACGGCTTCCAGCGCTGCTTGGAACCCGCTAACCGGCTCGCGCTGTTCCTCTTCGCGATCGGTCTCAATCGGACGACGCCCGCGGGCTCGCTCCAACCTTTCCTTGAGCCATACCTCCATGGTTGTCTCCGCGAGGACCTTTGGGACGCCGAGCGCAAGCTCTTGGAGAACGACCCAGATGATCGGAACTGTTTCGTGCATGTAGGCGCGATCGGGATGACGCGCCATGTCCTCTCGTTGCCGCCGACGACGTTCTGCGTGCATCCCGAGCACCGGCGCCCGGACCTGATCGGCAGCGTCTGTGCGGAGGATGCTCACCCCGTGGATGTCAGCGGGGTGGTACCCGTGGCGGTCGACGTCTGGGATCTGGAGGTCAATGTCGGCCGCGATGCCACTTAGGCACCTCGCAACACGCTGAGCCTGCGCGATGCTGGCGTCACAGACCAAGATTTCCGCGCGGGCAGTCATGGGCGGATCATCGCATGCGCCATGGAGCCCGAAGAGTCCAAGCCGGGGCCCGCACCGTGACCACGCTTTCGCCATGAAGCGCGCCAGCATGTCCTTGCGGCGCGCTCATGGACCTCGGCGCCAGCGCCTCCCGGGCGCCGGCGAGATCCCCGCGCCAGCGCCTCCAGGGTGTTACCGAGATCCCCGCGCCAGCCCGGGTCACTCAACAGATCGCCCACAGGATCCGCGACGCAAACACTCCTGATCACAGCGCACCCCGACCCCCCTCACCTTCTTCCAGCCACAAAGCCGACGACGAACAGCGCTGTGTTGCCGCGCTGCACCGGCTTCAAGTCCGACCGAGCCCCCTGCCGAGGGCACTAGCCCGGCCAGAAGACGATCGTCCGGTTCTCATGGACGAGCACGCGGTCCTCGAGGTGCCAGTGCACCGCGCGCGCGAACACGGTGCGCTCGATGTCACGCCCGATCATGGTCAGCATCTCCGGATCAGCCCGATGGGACACACGGCGGACGTCCTGCTCGATGATCGGCCCCTCGTCCAGGTCTTCGGTGGCGTAGTGCGCCGTGGCGCCGATGAGCTTCACGCCGCGGTCGTGCGCCCGTGCGTACGGCTCACGCCCTGCGAATGCGGGCAGAAACGAATGGTGGATATTGATCACCGGAACGCCGATCCGACCCAGGAAGTCACCCGAGAGAATCTGCATGTAGCGCGCCAGGACCACGAGGTCGACCTTGCCGGCGAGCAGATCCAGCTGACGCTGCTCGGCCTCCGCCTTCGTGTCGGGCGTCACCGGGATGTACTCGTATGGCACATCGAAGGCAGCCACATCCGCTTCGAGGTCCCGGTGGTTGGACACCACGGCGACAATGTCCATCCGAAGCTCGCCGCGCCGCCAGCGCCACAGCAGGTCGAGCAGGCAGTGCTCGTACCGCGAGACGAAGATCGCGACCCGCTTTCGCCTCGCCGCGGCTTCGAGCCGCCATTGCATTTCGAAATCCTCGGCGATCTCCTCTACGCGTGACCGCACATCGTCGAGGCGATCCGGCAGGTCGCGGAGCAGAAACTCGGCCCGTAAGTACAGCCTGCCTCCCTCCGGGGCCGTCGAGAACTGGTCGAAGGTGATGATGTTGGCCCCGGCCGCGGCGAGTCGGCCTACCACGGCCGCGAGGATCGCCGGCCGGTCGGGGCAGGCGACGACCAGGCGCCCGACGTCCTCCCGGCTCGTTCCGACCATTGACAGTCCCGACCCCGACTCGCGGGCCTCTACCGAATCTCCCTCCATGCCCTCCTCCTAAGCGAGCTATCCGGTCGGTTGCTCACGTCTGGTGTTGTGGTCGCGGCCGAGGAACGTGTTGGCCCAGGCGCTCGTCCGGTTCAGCGCGTTGTCCTTGACCACGACCGGGCCGTTCAGCATCCCGTCAGACTCCCCGTAGGCCTTCAGCCGCTCGTACGCCTGCGACCAGATGCACTCGGTGTCGTAGACCTCGCACAATCCGTCGCGCGTTCCGCCACACGGGCCGTTGCGCTGGTTCTTGGCGCACATGGACTCAGGGCAGACGTAGGCGATGTCTGGCAGCGAGCAGTCACCGCAATCCTGGCAGTGGAACATCGAGATCTTCGCCGCCTGCTCGGCGACGTGGGCGGCTCGCGCGAGCGCCGGAGGCCCGGCCTCGATTCGCTCATACAGCGCACGGCCGGTGCCGAACAGCGGCGCTTCGGGGTCGAACACCCAGCGATGCATCTTCCGGCTGAGCCGGTAGCGCCCGGGAACGGGCAGGTCGGTCTGGCGGCGACGCTTGGAGTCGACGTAGGAGCCGCTGAGCTCATCCGAGGACGACCCGGTCTCAGGATCGCGCTCGAACATGTAGAACTCGCCGGGACGGTCGAACCGAATGTCCTTGGCCACGGCCTGCCATTCGCGCGCATACCCCTCGGCGCGTTGCAGGATCTCGAAGAAGGTCTCGGCCGTGGTGTGGCCACCGAGGTAGACGCCCTGGAACCCCAGGCCGCGCGCCACGGCGGCCTGCTTGGCGGCGAGGTCGACGAAGTAGGAGCGGCCCTTGTCCTTGCCGGCCCCGTAGCGCTCGGCGAGCTCGAGGAGCGCCTCGCTCACCACAACCCCGGGAATCCGCCCGGCGTGGAAGGCGCGGGCGGCCGGGCGCGAGAGCAAGTAGACGTTGGCCAGGGCGAACATCGGCAGCTTCGCGTAGCGGATGTAGCGCAGCAGCTCGTCGTCCTTGCGGGTGTTGTAGCCGATCTGGTTGATGACGAACCGGGCGCCCGCCGCGGCCTTCTTCGTCAGCTTGAGGTATTGGGGCACGACCTCGCGCTCGAACAGCTTATGGTTGGTGACCACGCAGCCCAGGAAGAAGTCGGTGGGATCCAACCGGCTCCCCGGCCGGCGCTGGTCGGGAAGGCCCTGGTTCATCTCCGAGAACAGCTTCAGAAGCCCGACGGAGTCGATGTCGAACACGGGCGCCGGGGCGCCGCGATGGCCTTGGCGCGAGTAGTCGCCCGACAGCGCCAACACGTTGTGGAAGCCCTCGGACGCCAGCTTCCACCCACGGCTCTCCAAGGCGTTGCGATTCCAGTCCTTACATGCCAAGTGGATGATCACCTCCTGCCCGCGCGAGACCAGGTCGGTGCCGAGCGTGTCCGGGGCGAGCATCGCGTGGCCGCCCGGATTGTCGGTGATCGAGATCACATCGATCCTCGGATCGGTGGCCAGCTGCTGGGCCATCTCGACTGTGGCCCGGCTGGACTGCGCCGTGACCACCCCACGACTCGTAACGAGCTCGACGGCGACCGAGAAGGTCGCGCGCCGCTCTAAGCGCTCGCGAAACAGCGGCTTCCGTGGAGGTGGGCTGAGGCTCATCGTTACGCGTTGCCCGCACGAGCTGCGCAGACATCAGCGGGCATCACAATACGCCGTAGGGCAATCGAGCTACTTCGCGGGCGCCAGCGTGGCCCTGCATCTCCACCTGCTCATGCGGCTCGACCTGCGGCCTGGCCGAGGTGGGCTCTTCGCACCCCGCGGGATCAGCTCATCCGGGTACTTCCGGGCTCGTCGCACGCTCTTGAGGGACGCGCCCATATGGGGAGAACGCATGCTCACAGAGCTCACCTCGCGCTGCCGGCAGCGCGTGCGCGGCAGCGTGAGGCGTATCAGGCATGGCCTTTGAGTCGCAAGCCAAGCGCGGGACGCTTCGCCGAGCTTGACGGCGAGGGGGAGACAAGCGCATCGGCCAGCGCACCGGTGACCAGCGCGAACACGCCTTTCTCCGCCAGATCGATTACCAGCTCATCGCGCGGCTGTGTCCACGGGGGCGCCCCAACCCCGGTGGCGTTCTCGAGCGTCTGGTCCAACGCGAGGCGGAGGTTGGCGTGCATCAACGAAGCAAACGGCCCACGCAGGTTCGCGGCGGACATCACGCCGCGAATCGCCCCGGCAAGCGCTCCCGAGCCGTAGTGCATCGCCATGTTCCGTCCCCAGCTGTCTGAATCGGGGCCAGGCAGACCGAGGAGGTGCGAAAGCGTGTGCGCCGGAATATAGGAGTCCGGGCGACGCGTTATCTGCTGCTCGAGCTTTGACGCAGCCGCCATCGCGGCGCCACCTGCCAGTCCGGACACCGCGCCGAGGGCGGCCCCCCGCGAGAAAGCCGTCATGGCCTCCTCTTACCCGCGGCGGGACGCCGTAAGCCGCCGCTGGGATTGGCGGCGCCGAGCTTTAGGGAGCGGTTGGCCGCAGGCCCTGAGGCCGGCCCGGCCCGGCCCGGCGCATCCGGAAGTGCTTTGGGCTCGTCGAGCGCTCCGGCACGTCCGTGTCTGGCTGCGGGGCGAGCGTAAACACGAGTGCGGCGACGTTCGCGTCGGGGTCGATGTCGGCCAAAACCGCGGTCACGCGCCTGTGCAGCACTTCCTCCACCGCGATCCTCGCGTCCTCGCGCATGAGGTCGTACAGTGGGCGTCGTATGGTCCGGACGGACTCGGGGTGGCCGACCGCCACCAGCGTCTGCTCGGCGCGGGTAAGGGCGTCGTGCAGGACGACCATGACGGCGTCGCTCGCGAGTGTCGTGCGCGCCTTAGTCGGGCCCCGGCCGGCGTAGTGGCTGAGGAGCCGGACGATCTGGTTTGAGATAGCGAGGCTGGGGCTCTGCGGCGGCCCGGTTCGCGGGTCGCTCGGCGGCTGCTCAGGAGCGCGCGTGCTCATCGCGTCGATCCGGGCCGGCCATCGGATACGGGCTCGTCGGGCAGCGACGCCGTGTGCGGCCCGAGACGAAAGATCTCGACGGCGTAGTTCGGGCCGAGCTTGGTCGCGCTGACGAATGAGACGACGCGCCGTCCCGTCGCGCGCTCCACCGCGGCGCGGAAGGTCATCTCGATCGCTTGTTGATACTCGTTGCGCAGTTCGATCACCGCTTGCGAGCGTCCAGCGCCGATGAGGAACTGCTCGCTTGGCATCAGCTGGAGGTCGTCGAGAAAGCAGACGACGGCATCGGCGAGTATGTGCACCCTGACCTGGCCGGCGCTCGCGCCATAGGACTGCTGGTGGATCCGGAGGAGCTCGGCGCCGAGCCCATCGACGATCTCGTCCGGTGCGCTCTCGCGCCCGTGCGTCATGGCCCCATCCTCGAGGGGATCCGACGCACCTGCCTGAACCGACTGGAGCGGCGGAGTGTGGGCGTTGGCGTCGCTGGCTCCTCTCGACGTGATGAGTCAAAAGAAGTCAGCTAACGCTGCACAGACCCGCTCGCGGTGGTCTGCGCGTCGCCATATGCCCTCCGTCTGAACGGTACCATACGACACCCACGCGGCCCAGCTCTTTTGTTAGCTCTCGTCGTCGGGCGAGGCGAAGACGAACAGCTCGATCTCGAGGTCGGGACCGACGTGTTGATTTGAGATGAACGCCAGGACCCGACGGCCGCTGAGACGCTGCACCGCCTCGATGAACCGGTCCTGCATCGCGGTCTGAAACGCGCTGCGGGTCTCCTGGACGATCGTCGAGCGCTGCAGCTCGATCAGCGTCTTTTCCACCTCGGTGAAGACGCCTCCCATCACGCACACCAATAGATCGCTGCCCATCATCAGCGACTTGGCGCTGGCTGGACGGCGGCCGTGATAGCGCTCGTGCATGGCGACCATCGCCTCGGTCACCGCGGCCAGCAACGGCTCACCGCGCAGCCGGTTGGGTGTAACCAAAGGGCTCCTCGCCTGCCTCTCTGGGGTAGGTCGCACGCGAGGCAGAGAGACATGAGAACCCGACGAACGAGCCTTGAGCCTACTCGATCGGCGGCGTAAAGTCGGCTGGCGTGACGCGGATAGACAAACGCGGCGCTGAACGCGCCGCTCACGGCGAGATCGTGACGGCGATCTCCGAGGGGCTCGTCCGGCTGCTCAAGGACTATTACGGCCGAGGGCCTACCCAGGCCAAGACCTACTACGAGGACGACCTTGTCGTCTGCCTGCTTCGAGGCGGATTCACCCCGGTTGAGCAGACGCTGCTCGAGGGCGGCCGCGGCAGTGCGGTCATCGAACAGCGGATGGCCTTCCAAGAAGTGATGCGCCAGCGCTTCGAAAGCGTCGTCGAGAGCGCCACCAGCCGCCGCGTGATCGGATTCATGTCAGGCAACCAGCAGCAACCCGACATGATCTGCGAGGTATTCATCCTCGCCCCAAGCAGTCTGTTCAGAGACGACGAACTGCCCGACCGGTAACACCAGTCAGGAATCCGGACCGGCGGCGAACTGCCAGCGGCATCCCCGCGGCTGGGCGCCCCGCATGAGCGTGACCGGCGAAGGGCGACACCCGGGCAGGTCATTCGCACCCACGTGGTGATGCCTCGCCGACGGACACACCACGCATCGTCGGGTTGGGCGGCGCGTCCTGCCTTGGTTTCTTCCTTCCCAAACGGAGTACGATCGTCGAGAGACGGAGGGCATTTACTGACGTCGGTCTCCCGGCGGACCGGCTGCAGGCTCTGACTTCCGAGAATCCCTTTCTCCTTGGAGGCCAGATGCCCCACCAAGCCGAAGTCCCAAGCCGTCAAGCGTCCACGCCAGTCCAGACTGGGTCCGCCTTCACCTGCATGTTGCACATGAACGGCCGCGGGACGCCGTGGATCCGCCTGAGCGGCGAACTCGATCTTGCTAGCGTCCCGCAGCTCAAGCGGACGCTCGGCATAGCAGCGGTCCGCGCCCGCCGGATCGTGCTCGACCTCCGCGAGCTCTCGTTCATGGACAGCTCCGGCCTCCACCTCATCATCGACGCAACCAACCGCCAACGCCAAGCCGGCGGCAGCTTGCTGCTCGTCCGCGGACCACACCAGATCGACCGGCTATTCGAGCTGACCCGAGCCACCGACGCCATCGACTTCATCGATTTCGCCCCACCCGCGCCCGCCGTCATATCACTCGATCACCCGGCAGAAAGCCAGCACCTCGACTAGGCGCTGAACGCGACACCTCGCCAGAGCAAGCTGCCTGCACGGAGCGTCCCGCGTCACCTTCCGCCGACGAGCACGTCGGGCAAGCACCCGGACGGCATCCGCTGGGCGCGGCGCTTGCTCAGGTGAGGTTCATGTGCCAACGCGCCGGGTGTTTCGTGGTGATCGCGGCGGGAAGTGGGTGATTCATGTCGTCGGCGGCCCTGGCACCAAGTCTTCACGGCGATGAGGTCGACCGCCGGCGGTCGGTGATCTCGGGGCTGTTGTGCGGAATCGGAGTCGCGGGGTTCGTGGACGAGACGGTGTTTCACCAGCTCCTTCACTGGCATCACTTCTACGACAAGTCGACCCCGGCTTGGGGACTGATTTCCGACGGGATATTTCACGCCGCCGCGTGGCTGTGCATCGTGGGCGGGTTGTTTCTGTTCGCCGACCTGCGCCGGCGGGCCAGCTTCGGGGCCTTGTGGCTGTGGGGCGGCTTCTTTCTCGGGCTTGGGGGCTTTCAGCTGTATGACGGCACGCTGCAGCACAAGGTCTTCCGGTTTCACCAGATCCGCTACCACGTCAACATCCTCCCGTACGACTTGGTGTGGAACGCGCTCGCTGCGCTCGCGCTGCTGGTTGGGATCGCGCTGCTGCTGCGCGCCCGACGCCTCGCAGCCGCGACAGCGAGGACAGCGCCGACATGAGCGCCGGTGGACCCGTCCGTAAGTATCGGTGCATTCGGCCGGTCCCCGGGCGGCGCCTAGCTTCGTCCTCGGACGCTCGCGTAGCTCTGCCACGCGTCGCATCCTGCGTCCTCGCTAGGCATCCGCCGGTGAAAAATCTCGGTGCACCAATACTCACGACCGGGCCCAGTACTAGATGCCAATCGGGTGGCTGATCGATTGGCAAACGGCGCCAGCTCCATGGGTGACGCTGCTGGCGGGGCTCGCGCTATACGTTGTCGGAGTCACCCGCCTGCGCAGGCGCGGTAGGAGCTGGAGCCGCCGGCGCAGCGCCACCTTCCTCGCGGGCTGGGGCGTACTGCTGATCGCCCTGTGCTCGCCCTTGGCTGCTCATGACGAGTCCTTCCCCGTGCATATGGTCCAGCACCTGCTCATCGGCATGCTGGCGCCCCTCCTCTTCGCCTTATCGGCGCCCATCACGCTCGCGCTCCGTGTCCTGAGGCCCGTAGATCGTCGCTCGCTCGTCCGGATCCTGCACTCGCGAGCAGCACGCGCGCTCGCCTTCCCTCCAATCGGCGCGCTGATTTACACCGCCTCGCTGTGGACGCTGTACCTCACCCCGCTGTTCGCGCAAACCCTGGATCACCCGCTTCTGCACGAGGCGCTGCACGTGCACTTCCTCTTGGTCGGATGCTTATTCATGTGGCCGCTCGTCGGCCTTGACCCGGTTGGGTCGCGCAGCTCGATGCGCGTCCGGATCGGCGTGCTGTTGCTCGCGCTGGGCAGCCACGCGGCGCTGGCGAAGCTGATCTACGCCGGGTGGATGGGTGGAGGCCTCGCCCACACGTTACCCACGGAAGACATCCACGCCGGGGCGCAGCTCATGTACTACGGCGGCGATGCCATCGATGCGGCACTACTTGTCATCTTCTTCGCCCAGTGGTACGCCCGAGCCGGCCGCGCACTTGCGCACGCCGAGCGTAGATCCACCGGCCCGTCGATACCGGGCATGCATCCACCCGCGCGTCGAGCGCAGGCCAGAGCGGCCCGGTGATCGCGTTAGCACGGCGCCGCCGCGGTCCCAGTCGCCGCGATCGTGTTGATCGGGTCGTCGTGGATCTTCGGATTCAGCGACAACAGCATGGCCAAGATCGTCACCGTCGTCATCGGCGCGATCATGCTGATATCCGCCTCTATGACGGACTGGCGGCTGTCGCTGACGCGGCTCATCCCGCTGCGTGCCCACTTCATGCCCGACCTACTACCCGGGGCCGTGCTGGTGATCTCGCCGTTCATCTCCGGCTTCAGCCACGATGGCGCTGCGACCCGGCCAGCTCCAGGCGGTGGAGCGTGTAGCGAGCACCCCTCGCAGCCGGGTGCTCGCTCTGGCGCGAACCGGCGCCAAGGATGCGACGCAGCGGGAGTGAGCCCCCGCACAGCGATCGAGGAGCCGTGGCAGCCGACAGTAAGCTTAGGCGGCTCTGCCGCCTTGTTCCACGTCAAGAGACGACGGCGCTGCCTACGCGCCCGCTCGCGCCACGCGCGGCGTACGGCGCAGCCGCCGGTCGATTTGTGCGGCCATCGGTGCGGCAATCGCGTTGACGGCGTGCGGCGGATCGCGGGGAGCTCCAGAGGACGCCGCGTCCGCGGCGGTCGCCCCGCCGGCTCCGGTGCAGATCGTCGGTCGCCTGCCGGTGACAGCTGTCGCGATCGAGCGTCTGCCCGCGCGCGCGTGGGCGGTGTCGTTCGACGTACGGGTCACCGGCGCAAGCCGAGTGGAGGCGCAGCTTGGCTACGGCGGCGAGCCGCTGACGCTCGCGGCGCACGGACACAAGTTGAGCGTGGTGCTCGGACACGCCGGGGGGTACGTCCTGTCCAGGCCCCGAGGCTGGCTCGGTGGTGGCTGGTGGCACGTGGAGGCAACTGACACGCGGCTCGCGGTCGATGGACGGCTCGTGGCCGTGCCGGCGAGCTCGGCAGCCACGATCAGCTTCCACGCCTTGGCGGGTCACCCGCAGGTGAGCGCGCTCATTGCCACACCATCAGCGAGACATGGGCTGTTGCTCTTGCACCGGCTCGCGGAGTTGCACGCGCGGATCCCCGGTGGGCAGTTCCCGGAGGGCGCCACGCTGCGCGACCACATCGTCTACGCCTCGACCTACTGGACCAGCGGCTTCTGGGCGGGGGCGCTTTGGCAGGCCGCAGCGATCGCGCCCCAGGACGGGCTGTTCTCTCGCTGGGCGCTCATGGCCACACTGGACCACTTCGGGCAAGAACAGGCGGATACGCACGATGTCGGCTTTATGTACGGCGAGTCCTCGCTGGCAGCGTGGGAGGCGCTGTGCGAGACACGGTCACGGCGCCAAGCCGCATCATGCCCGCGGCTCAAGCGAAGCGTGCTGCGCGCGGCAGATGAGCTGCGGGCGTTGGCTGCAAGCAATCCAGGCGCCGGGACGATTCCCACCGACGCGGCCAGCCGTGAGGCCGACACGATCATCGACAGCCTGATGAACATCGCGATTCTGCCGTGGGCCAGCCGCATAACCGGGAAGGCCGTCTACGCCCGGCTGGCCGCGCACCAGGCGCATACGCTCGCCCGGCTCCTGGTGCGTCCGGACGGCTCAACCGCTCAGGCGGTGACGTTCGACCGTGCGACGGGCCGGGTGCTGTGGATCGGGACCCACCAGGGGCTCTCCGACGGCAGCACGTGGTCGCGCGGGGAGGGCTGGGCGCTGTACGGCTTCGCGCAAGCCGCCGTCGAGTTGCACGATCGGGGCTTGCTCAAGGTGGCGCTGGGCGTTGCCGGTTTCGTCGCTTCGCACCTCCCGAGAGGCGCGATCCCGCTGTGGGACTACGACGCACCGGCCGGAGCGCAGGTTGATGTCTCCGCCGGGGTGATCACCGCCGCGGGGCTGTTCCATCTGGCGCGGGCGTGTCAAGTGCTGGCGGGCGTCTGCTCAAACCGATCAGGCGGATGGATCAGGCTCGGCCGCCGGATGCTGGCGGCCGCGTTGGGTCGCGCGAGCGCGAACCCGCCGCTTGGGCTGCTTCGCTCGCAGGTCCTCAACGAGCACGGACACGGATGTTGGTGTAACGGTGCGGAGCTGATCTTCGGGCTCGCCTACGCACTTGACGCGCTTCGGATGGAGACGACGGTGAGCGCGCAGCCGGGGCGCGGTCAGCGCAGGTAATCGACCCAGGTGCGGTACTGGCTGTAGGAGCCGTAGTCGCCGTGTAGCCATAGGAGGTGCATGGGGCCACGGTCCCAGCCGCGGGGAACTACGGGCCGGACATTCTCGGAGCCGGCGGCCGGCACCACGACGCTGGCGTGCCAGTGCGTGCCGTGGTCGGGGGTGGTCCAGCGTTCGATCTCGAAACCGTCGGCGACCTGGCGCGAGAGGTACACGGTCGCGGGATCGTTGTGATCGAGGGTGATGCCGCCGGAGTACTCGTACTCGATCCCGCCCGGGCTGATCGTCCCGCCGCCCGCAGTCATGAAGTGCGAAAGCCAGTGGGAGCCGGTCCAGTCGGCGTACCAGTAGTCGTGGCGCTGGTAGGAGGGGAACGTCGCGTAAACGATCACCGGGCGACCATGGGTATCGATCGCGACGTCCCACACCCATGCAGGTACGCCGGTAGCTTGGGCGTTGTAGATGAGATCGGCCTGCCAGGGGGCGATCGGTCCGTCCGCGATCCGAGCGATCTGACGGCCGCTCGCGCTCCACAGTGATCCGCTGCGATACGACGCGTAGTAAATGCTCGAGAGCACGTTGCGAGGGTGGCCGTCGGTGAACGCGAGCGCGATCTGATCGCGGCCGTTGGAGTCGACTTTGACGTATGGCCGCTGGCCCGGGACCGAGATGAGCTCGTGCGCGGGGCTCCAGAGCCCGTCCAAGCGCCGGGTGGCGAAGTCCTCGCTCCAGTTGCCGCCGCGCCAGAACAGATAGAGCTTGTTGTTCTCGCTCGGGAGCAGGATCGGGTTGGGGTAGGTGAACCCAAAGTCGCCGGCGACGTTCCGAGGCACGTGCTGCAACGGCCCCCACGCACTGATGTCCTCAGGGCGCAGCGTAGAGCGGTAGTACATGGCGCTGCCATTGTGGGCAGACCAGAACACCGTCAACCGCTTGTCGGGCTCGACGAAGATCGACGGCGCGCTGTGGTCGTCGTGGAACATGTAGCCCACGACGTGCTCTTCGAGGACGCCGAACCGGGGGTCGTAGGCTCCGACCGTCACGCCACCAGACCAGCCGAGCCAACCCACGAAGATCTCGCGGTACTGGCCGGAGACATAGACGGCGCGCGGATCGCCGAACCAACTCCAAGCGCCTTGACCCCACGTACCGAAGCGCGGAGCACGCCCCTCCCGATGCGCCGCCGGATGGAAGCGATGGGCCCTCGTTGGCCGTTTGAGAACGCCGTGGCGGCTCCGCGTGCCGTGCGCCCACACCGGGATGGAGGGCAAGCCGAGCAGCCCCAGCAGGAATAACAGCAACAAGGATCTACGCATTCCAGCTGGCCTCCGAGCCATGCGCGACGAGTACTCGCGGCCGCCCGCCGGCCACCGGCAATGACTCGACAACCCCTCGATTCGGTACCTGCAGGAACCCTCCACGGTCCACCAGCGCGTCTCGACCGTCGTGAGACAGTCCGGCCGCCACTACGTTGGCGCCAAGCGCGGCCGCGCGGCTGCTTGACATCCTCAGCAGCCATGCCTGGCTGGTGTCCTCGCCGACATACTCGGTCAGCAGCAGCGCGCCGGTGCCCGAGAAGGCGATCGGCACCAGCCCCTCCCGCAGCGGCGGGATCCGTAAATGGGTCAGCTGCCGGCGTTCACGCCCGTCGCCGGCGGTTATCCACACCTGATAGGCCGGCTCCTCCTGCGCGCGCAAGCGCTCGTGATCGAACGCGATCCCACGTGGACCCCAGACCGGGTTCAAGCTCCGTCCGTCGTGGGTTATCTGCTTCGCGCCCGATCCATCGGCGCCGACAACGTGGATGTCGATTCGGGCGCGCAGCGCGAGCGAGGCGGCCGAGGCGTACGCGATCCGCTCCGACCCATCCGGGGCGAAGCTCGCTCCGTAGATCTGATCCCGAACCAGGATCCGCGATGCGAACGTCGCGGTATCGATAACGGCGAGCCCCGACGGAGCGGCGCTGCCCGGGTCGGTACTCGATAACAGGACCACGAGATACCTCGAATCGGGCGAGAACGCCGAAGCGCGCGCGGTCGCGGCCGGCGTATTGAAGTATCGGTGCGACCCGCCGCCCGACGCCGAGTACAGGACCAGTCCGCGCGCGCTCGACGCGGCAACAAGCGAGCCATCCGGCGACAGCAATGGATCGGCGCCGAGACCGATTCGGCGCGCCCCGCCGCCGTCGAGCCTGGCGAGCCACACGGCAGGCGCCGACGTCGCGCTTCCGGTCACGTAGGCCACGGCCAGCCGGGGTCCGGACGCCGAGGTGCCAGACGGGTCCACTGACATCGCCGACGCGACGAGAACCGCGACCATCAAGCCAAACCGGGACCTCAACCCTGCCCCTGTTGCGCCGATCCACCAGGCTCGATGGATACCAGGCCGCACGTGTATCGCCGTTTATGGCTGTTGGAGCCAGGCGGCAATCTCGGTGGACCAGCCTCCGATCGCTGTGTCGTAATCGGATTCAAATGCCTCAAGCCAGCTTTCACCCGCGCTGGTCAGGGCGGTGAGGTCATACGTGACACGCACGCGTGTCGAGTGTTGGTCAGATCCAACCACTTCGACCGCGACAGTTCCAGCCGTCATCGCCTGCGTAACCCGCGCGTAGCGGACGCTCTCAGGGTCCTGGTCGACCATGATCCATGTCGTCTGATGGCCTCCGTGCCCAGTCGTGAAGACCGCTCCTGGGCCTTCGCGGCGGTCAGCCTCCGGATATTGAGGGTCCCAACCCTCGGCCCATCGGCGCTCCCCCTCCGGCGTGAACAGTCCCATGGTCTGCTCGGGCGGAAGCTCGACGGTGATCTCCGTGGCGCGAAGCACAGTTCTACTCATGTCCAGAATCATCCCGCGAGTCAGGGGCGTGAGCCAAGCAGAGCTCGCCTCGGGGGACCGTCCCTGCGTGTCACGATGGTGCGACTGTCGATCGACATAGGGGTCGCAAAGGCACCGCCGAGCACTCGCGCCTCTACCTTCCGGTGCGCTCGCGATGCTTGCGGCCCGGCCGCCAGCAGGGCCGGCGCTGGCCTTCCTCGAGCTCCTCTTGGGTTCGCCGCATGCGTCCCTCGGGCAGTGACCGAGGCAGCCGTCGCACTCGCAGGTGGGGCGTCGCCAAAGAAACCAGAGGCCGAGCAACGCGGAAAACGCCAGCGGCTGCTTGGGCCCGGGCATATACTGCTCGCGGCGCAGCCATGAGAGATCATGGACCCAACCATCGTCCGCTTGGGATGAAGACCGCGCCCGCGGCTCGGGCCAGACTGGGTCGCGACGATCAGGCGCTGACAGACGGAGCCGCCCGCCGATGGTCAACGACCTAGCCCGCTGGCAGTTCGCCACGACGATCA
>JAFAPR010000053.1 GCA_019247075.1 Solirubrobacterales bacterium | reverse complement strand
CTGCCGCTGGGCATCGAAATCTATTTCGAGCACTTCCGCGGCTCGTTTGGCGACAAGTGGATGTGGACGCCGGTGTGGCTCTCCCCGGCGCTGACGGCTGCGGGTGTCGCCGGCGTCCGCTCGCAGCGCGCGGCGCGCACCTGGCTTCCGGCGCTATCGGCGCTCTACTGCCTCGACGGCGTGGTCGGCGTGATCACGCACGTCCGCGGTGTGGCGCGCAAGCCGGGCGGGTTCTCCGAACCGCTGTTCAACGTCGTCATGGGCCCCCCGCTGCTGGCGCCCGGCTCACTCGCGCTTGTAGGTGGCATGGGCCTGGCCGCCGCGGCGCTCGAGCGCGAGAGCTAAAACGGGCCGTTGGTCAAGCTCGCACGGGAGGCTGCCCCGGCCACTGAGAGGATTTCGAGCGGCCGCTAGCGGATTTCGAGCGGGCGCGTTGGAGCCATCGTCCTCTCGTCGGTCCGGCGGGTGCCGGCGCCTGTGCCCTGGCCGTACGAGATCAGGTCGTCCACGAGCGCCAACAGGTCGGCGTGCGCGCGCCCCGTCTTCCTGCCGATCGCGCGCACCGCGAACGCCGCCGCCTCGTCGGGATTCAGATCGGTGTCTCGGATGCCAAGCCGGCCGGCAACGCGCGCCAGCCAGCTCAACCGCCGCGCGCGGCGCGTGGCCTTTCCCCACTGGATCACTCGCTTCAACCGCAGCCGCTCGACCTCCGCGCTGGCACGCGTGCCAACGACGGCGGCGGCGACCTGATAGAGGTCCTGACGAGGACGGTCGTCGACCAAGTCGTTGTATGTGCGCAGGAGCGCTCCGATCACGGGCGAGACGCAGCGGGGGCGGTCGGTGAAGCGCTCGCCGGCGAGCATCGAGGCGAGCTCCATCACGCACACCCCTTCGCGCGGCGAGGAGTGCTTTCCCCTTGTCAGTTTGACCGTTTGGTGTGAAGGGAGGCTGTTCTTCATCTCCGCTCCTTGCAAATCGCGGGTGGTGTGCTCGCGAGGCCGCGGGCAACCTGACCTGTTAGCAAACGAACGCGGCGCCCGCAAGCCAATCGGGTGAACCGTTACGGGAAAGCGCTCGCCGGGTAGGCACGTGACCGATGGCTGGGGACTTTCGCCAACCCGCTCACCTGCCCAACCTGCGAGAAGACCGTCAGCCGGCGCCGCCCGACCGGCTCCCCCGCCAGCGAGCCGGGGTGACGCCGCAAATGCACGGCCGCTACCCGGACTACAACGTGCTGCACGAGGCCCCCCATTGGGATGAGGTGACGCGCCGCCTGGTGCTCGATCGGGTCGAGAACGTGCCGGAGATCCGCTTCTTCACCGCTTCAGAGGCGAGCACGCTGGGCGCCTTCTGCGATGCGGTGCTGGCACAGGACAAGGAGCCCCGGGTGCCAGTGCTCAACATGGTCGACGCGAAGCTGTTCGGCGGTCAGCTCGACGGCTTTTGCTATGCCGACATGCCCGATGACCGCGAGACGTGGCGGCGCGTGGCGCGGGGGTTGGACGCGGCGGCACGCCAGCACGGCGTAGACGAGTTCGCCACGGCTCCATGGCACATCCAGCGCGGGGTGATCCAGGCGTTTTCGGAGGGCGAGCTGCACGGCGAGGTGTGGGACGAGCTGCCGCCGAAGCGCGCGTGGACGGTGGTGATGCGCGCGGTCCTGAGCGCCTTCTACTCCCACCCTTGGGCCTGGAACGAGATCGGTTTCGGGGGCCCTGCCTATCCCCGTGGCTTTGCCCGCTTCGGCGTTGGCCAGCGCGAGCATTGGGAGGGCGCTGCCGCCACCGACATCGACCCCGTGCAAGACGTCTCGGAGAGGGGGATCGAATGACGGCCTCTGCGGACAACGGTCATGAAGCGCACCGGTTCTCGCTAGGGGGGAGATTCGGCCGACACGGTTTGCGGACACTGGCCCAAGGCGCCTTACGTCCGCCCGACAACGACTCGGCTTTCCTGCTGGACGTCCACCGCCGTGCTGTGCCGCGCGAGCGGATGGCCCATTACGACGACAACTACCCGGTGGACCTGGTGATCGTGGGGGCGGGCGCCGGCGGCGCTACCTTGGCCCAGCGGTTGGCCCGCCGCGGCTGGAAGGTGGTCGTGCTCGAGGTGGGGCCGTTCTGGGATCCCGACGAGGACTGGGTCTCCGACGAAGCGGGTTCCCACAAGCTGTACTGGACCGAGCAGCGCGTCATTGGCGGCCAGGATCCTGTCGAGCTCGGCAAGAACAACTCGGGTCACGGCGTCGGCGGTTCGATGAACCACTATGCCGGCTACTGCCCCCGCTTTCATCCGTCGGATTTCGAGGTCCGGACCCGCGATGGCGTGGGCCAGGACTGGCCGATCTCCTATTGGGACCTGAAGCCCCATTACGAGCGGCTCGAGCTCGAGCTGCCCGTCGCGGGCGATTTCTGGCCATGGGGAGACCCACACCGCTACCCGCACACCGCCCACCCCGTCACCGGGGGCGCCGAGCTGTGCTGGCAAGGGGCGCGGAGGCTCGGCATCCAGATGCGCGTCGGGCCGGTCGGGATCACCAATGGCAGCTTCGGCAACCGCCCGCACTGCATCTACCGCGGTCTGTGCCTTCAGGGTTGCAAGGTCAACGCCAAGGGCTCGCCACTGATCACCCACATTCCCGATGCGATCGCGCACGGAGCCGAGATCCGCCACGGATGCATGGCCTCCTCGCTCGAGATCGACGACGCAAGCGGAAGGGTCTTGGGCGTCCGCTACCTCCACGAAGGGTCAGAGCACCTCCAGCGGGCCGACGCGGTCGCGGTCGCGGGCTATTCGATCGAGACCCCGCGCCTGTTGCTGAACTCGACCGGCCGAAGGTTCCCGCATGGCGTTGGTAACGGCCACGATCTCGTTGGCCGCAGTGTGATGGTCCAGGGAGCGCCGCAACTCGCCGGCCGTTTCCCCGACGAAGTCAGGATGTACAAGGCCCCTCCACCCGAGATCTCCTCGGAGCAGTTCTACGAGACCGACCCCGCCCGCGGGTTCGCGCGCGGGTTCGCGATCCAGACCGTAAGCCCCCTGCCCATCGGCTGGGCCGAGCACGTGCTCGCCGACGGCCACTGGGG
>JAFAPR010000004.1 GCA_019247075.1 Solirubrobacterales bacterium | reverse complement strand
GCGAATGGGCGCAGGTGGGTGTCGAGCGGGCTCGGGCGCCGCCGCGGGAGCGACAGCACGCTCCGCGGCCCGCAGTGGACGGTGAGCGTGCTCGGCTCGGGGGACGGCCAGGCCATCGGCCAGTAGGTGTTGGACACCGCGAGCCGGATCCGGTGTCCGGATGGAATCGCGTACGCCGTCGACTGCAGCGGCACCGCCACCAGCACCGGCTGGCCCACCGGCATGGGGACGGTGCGGTCATGGCCTTCTCGGCGGCTCAGGTTGAGCAGCCCGCGCGCGATCAGCGTCGACGTTCCGTCGGGAGCGACGTCGCAGACGCGGATGGCGACGAGCCCCCACGGGCGATCGACGCTCAGCTCAAGCGTCGCCTCGCCCGGCCCCAGCAACTCGACGCGCTCGGCCAGAGGGTCGGTGTCCCAGCACAGCGAGGCGCCGTCATCGGGGCGCTGGTCGAGCGCAGAGTCGGCCGGGGCGCCCTCGCCGCACCACACGCCGCCGTCGGCCCCGGTCGCCTGCAGGCCGCGCAGGCTGCGCGCCCCGATCGCAGGCTCGCCGCCGGCGTGGAGCGACGCCGTGCCCAAGGTGTGTTTCCACGCGCTGACAGCCGGCGATGGCCAGGATGGATCTGCAACCCATCGGCCCGACCGCTCGGCATAGGAGCCGGCGGGCGCGACGGGTTCCTGCATGTAGCTGATCAGTCGCGGCTCGTCGAAGAAGCCGTTGGCGGCTCCGTCGAGGCTGGCGGCGAAGAACCGCACGCACTCCTGCAAGAAGCCGATCGCGGGCCGCGGGAGGCCGTCCTCGGGACTTCTGTGGCCCCAGGGGCCGATCAATCCGCGCACCGGGCCGCTGACGTGCTCCACTATCCGGAAGACCATGTCCCGGTAGCCGTCGCTCCAGCCCCCCACCGCGAACACCGGGCACTGAATCGCGCCGTAGTCTTCGCACGCGGACGCCTGCTGCCAATAGGCGTCGCGCCGCTGATGGGTCAGCCATGGCTCTATGAACGGCTTCGCGCCCTCGAGCCGCTCGAGCCAGGCTTGCCGCCACCCCCCGCCGACCACTTGCGGATCCGGCGGCTGGTTGAGGTAGCCCAGCATCGAAGTCGCCCACTGGCTCATGTCCATGCACGACACGCATCCGCCGATGTAGTGGACGTCATCGGCGTAGCGGTCGTCGCTGCCGTGGATCGGAACCACGCCGCGCAGCTGCTGGGGGTGGCGCGCGGCCATCTGCAGCGCCGCGAAGCCGCCCCAGGAGACCCCGATCATCCCGACAGCCCCCGTGCACCAGGAACGCTCGGACAGCCAGGCGATCACCCGCTCCACATCGCGCTGCTCCTGTTCGGTGTACTCGTCCTCGAGGATCCCCGAGGAGTCGCCGCTCCCGCGCAGGTCGACCCGCGCGAACGCGAAGCCGCGGGCCGCGAAGTACGTGCCCCAGGCAGCATCCCCGATCGCCGTCCCGTCGCTCTTGCGGTAGGGCACCGAGTCGAGGATCGCCGATACCGGTCTCGTTTCGGCCTCCTCTGGCAGCCACAGGCGGATCGCGAGTCGCACCCCGTCGGGAAGCTCGATCCACTCGTTGTCGATCACGCGCACCGTCCGCGGCGGCCCGTCCCGCTGGAGTTCGTCCGATTGACTCAGGCTCATCTCGAGCCTACAGTAACCGTTGCCAATATGGGAAAGCAAGTTTCGGTGAATGGAAGATCGATCGGCACGTTAGCCAGGGGTCTGGACGTGCTGGAGCTGTTTGCTTCGGCGAGCGCGGAGTTCTCTCAGACCGAGATCTCGGAGGCGCTCGGCCTGCCCATGCCGACCGTGCACCGTCTCGTCGCCTTGCTGACCGAGCGGGGGTGGCTGGACCGCGATCCCGCATCGCGCCGACTTCGTCTGGGCATACAGATGGTGCACCTCGTGCCCGCGCTGATGGGGGGGATGAGGTTGTCCGAGCTCACCCGTCCGCGCCTCATCCGCTTGGCCTCCGAGCTTCAAGAGACAGTGAATCTGGCAATCCTGGAGGGCGCCGAGATCGTCTACATGTTGAGCGAGAGCGCCGATCGGCTGCTCACCTCCCGCGCCACAGTCGGCATGCGGTTGCCAGCCCACTGCACGGCGCTCGGGAAGTGCCTTCTGGCTGCGCTGCCTCAGGATGTCGCGCGGGTCGCGCTCGGCGATGAGCCGTACGAGAGGCGCACCGAGCGGACGCTCACGACCTGGAGATCGCTCGCCGCGGACCTGGCCGCGATCCGCGAGGCAGGGGTGTCGGTCTCAGAGGAGGAGTACGAGGTCGGGCTCGTCTCCGTGGCCGTGCCCGTGCGGTGGCTGCACGGTCCGGGCACCGGGGCGATAAATGTCTCCCTCCCGGCCACGCGCGCCGGCGCCGAGTTTCGCGACCGGCTGACCGAGCGCCTGCTCGAGACGGCAGGCGAGATCGGCGTCCCCAACGCTCGGCGATGACAGTTGGGGTCGACGAGCTCGCCGACGCGGCCGACGCCTTCGCCCTTTCGCTTCCCGCAGAGCCGCACCTGCGCTACCAGGGGATGCCCTCCGACGGCGACTCCCGCGCCGTGTACGGAGGGCTAGGTGCCGGTGGCTGGATCGGGATCCACTGGCCGCGCGAGCTCGGCGGCCGCGGCCTCAGCTCGCTGCACACGCTGGCCTGCCAGGAGCGATTCGGTTACAGGTGGCTGCCGCTATCCGGTTACCTGCTTTCCGTCAAGACGATTGGCAACGCGCTGCTGCGATTCGCCAGCGCCGAGCTCGTGCAGCGACTGGTCCCCGAGGTGGCAGGCGGTCGGCTCCTGTTTTGCCAGGGGTTCTCCGAGCCCGATGCCGGCTCGGACCTGGCTTCCCTGCGCACGCACGCACGCCGTGATGGCGATCGGTTCATCGTCAGCGGCCGCAAGATATGGACCTCGAGCGCCGAGTACGCGGACTGGGTCTACCTGGCTGTGCGCACCGATCCCGATCGCGAGCGCCACCGCGGGCTGTCGGTGTTCGTGGCCGACCTCAAGACAGCAGGGATGACGGTCACCACTCACCGCACCCTGGGAGGGGGTACGCTCGGCGAGCTGGAGCTCGACGACGTGGAGGTCCCGGCCGAGCAGCTTATCGGAGAGCTGCACGGAGGCTGGCGCGTGCTGATGGCGACGCTCGACTACGAGCGCGTCACAAGCGAGAAGGTGGGGACGGTTTTGTGGCTGCTGGACGC
>JAFAPR010000306.1 GCA_019247075.1 Solirubrobacterales bacterium | reverse complement strand
GCGGTGGAAGAGCTCGGCAGAGTCGTTGACGAACTGCGCTTGCGCGGGCAGATCGCTCGTGGCGGTCCGCAGCGCGGGCGGCCCCAGCGCGATCGACTCCTGCAGAGCGCGGGTCGCGTGTGACAGCGGGGTGAAGGTCAGGTCCAGGTTCACGAACAGCTGCGCCTGCTGGTCGGCCACCCCCACCACCTCGTTGGCGGCCTGCTCGAGGCTCGGGAACAGCTGCGCCCACCTGGTGCGACGGTCGAGCAGGTTGTTCATCACCGGCAGCAGGTTGAAGATCAGCGGTCGCAGGTGGTAGAAGGCCTCGTTGAGGTCGGGGCCGCGGGCGGCGAAGCCGGCGCCGAAGGCGTTCAGGTTGGTCTGCACGGCCCTGCGCGTGGGGGTGTCGAACATCTTGAAGAGGTCGTCCAGCTCGACGGGCAGGTGGGTGTGGGAGAGGGGGATCGTCGCCCCCGAGGCGAGCGTTTGCCGGCCTCCCCCGCGCGTGATCTGGAGGTATTTCTCGCCCAGCGGCGAGACCGGCCTGACCAGGTCGGTCGAGTCGACCGGCAATGGCTTTGTCGAGCTGGCCAGCTTCAGGTGCAGGACCGCGTAGGGCTGTCCGGTGGGCAGCTCCTCGGCCGTGATCGCGCTGACGTAGCCGACGCGCGCGCCGCCGATCAGCACGCTATCGCCGGGGATCAGCCCAGCGGCGTCGGGCACCTGCACGTTGACCTTGTAGCTAGGCACGAACGGTAGCCCGCTGTTGGCGTTATAGGCGAGCAGCACCGCGACCAGCAGCACCAGCACGGTAACCGAGCCGATCAGGATGCGGTTGGCGTAGGGAGAGGCGCGGTCGGTCATGGCGCGAGCAGGTAGCGCAGCAGCGCGGCTGACTGCGCGGTCGGCGAACCGGCGGGGGCCGAGCTGACCCGCGTGGAGCTGACCGGCCTCGAGCTACCCGGTGTGGAGCTGGGCGGCGTGGAAGCCCTCGGTGTCCTCCCGCGCTTGGCGGACTTGTGATCAACAGCTTTCGTGAGGCCCCTTGCCTTGTGCACGACCTTCGCACCCGGCGGCTGGGGCTGGAGCAACGACGCATTGGCCGGGCAGTTGCGCAACGCGCACTGGAAGTTCGCACTGCCCTGGCCCGCGATCGCGGTGGAGGTTCGCGAGATCGACGTGATCGTCACCAGCGAGCGGATGAAGTGCCCGAAGACGTTCTCCCCGTTGACCGCGCCCGCGTAGTAGTAGATGAACCGCATCACGTCTTCGATCCCGCCGGCGTTGTCGAACGAGGTGGCGACCGTGGCGATGTCGTTGGCGAGCGGCACGAGCGGCTTGCCCAGCGCAAGCAGCTGCGCGGTGACGGGGTAGGCCTCGGGGAAGATGCGCTCCCCGCGCTGTGCCACTGCCCCGAGCGATACCAGCGCCGGCGTTGCCGGCTTCACCAGCGGCCCGAGGCCGCGCAAAGCCGCGTTGATCTGCGGCCCATGCGCCTGCAGCGTCTGCAGCGCCGGCGTCAGCTGCCGCGCGAGCCCGGTCAGCCTGATCGCCGCGGGCTGCAACTGTCTGAGGAATGGCGGCAGGTCATGAACGTTCTGGGCGAGCGCGCTCTGCTCCCGCGCCGAGGCGACCGCCACGGTCCCTGCGTGCTGGATGAAGCCCCCGATGTGCAGTCGCTGCGCCGCGAGCGGCTGCAGGATGCGCGCCGACTCGTCCGTGAGGTTGGCGAGCACACGGTCCTGGCGGACGAGCACCGCGATCACGCGGTCGGTCTGCTGCAGGGCAGGATCGGCGCGTGCAAGCGCCGCGTTCAGTTCCTGCCCGTTCGCGTCGAAACCCGCCCCCAGCCCCGTGATGATCAGCCGCAGGGCCTCTTGCTGGGGCAGACGGGTGATGTCCTGGAGCAGGTCGAAGCCCACCGGCGTGGTCGTGTTCTGCACTGGTAGGACGTGCTGGCCCTGGTCGGGGCCGGAGCGGATCGCGGGCAACGGAGAAGCTTCCGGGTCGCCGGCAGTGCGGGGCTGCGCCGGCGTGCACTGGACGAACTGCTCGCCCAGCAACGACTCGATGCCGATCTCGCAGTGGGCGTCGGTGCGGAAGGGCTCGAACTTTCGGTTGTCGATCTCGAGCACCAGCGCCGCCTTGTTGCTGGAGGTGAGCCGGACCGCGTGGATCGTGCCCACCCGCACGCCCGCCACCTTGACGTCCTCGCCCGGCGTCACGAACGAGGAGTTGTCAAAGATCGCCCGCACCAGGTAGCCGCTCGGGCCGCCACCGGTCAGCCGCACCACCGCGAACGTCGCCACCGCGCCTACCCCGATTGACAAAAGGAGCGCGATCAGCGCCCGCCCGGTCCGGTTCACGGCCTGCCTCCGATCGTCTCCGATGGTCTGCAGTGGGGGTTGGACAGCGGTCCGGTGTCGTAAAACGGGGCCGAGTGATCGGGCGGCGGCACGATCGCGGCGCCGGGGCAGCGGTGCAGGAAGCCCGTCTCGAGCGGGGCGCCCGACCCGCGCTGGTTCGGCAGCTTCTGCGTCAGCAGCCCGCCAAGCGCGTTGTCGGTGAAGTTGAAGGCATCGAGCATCGGCACCGTGCGCCCGTAGTGACCGTTGGCGTCGTAGGTGGCGAACACCCCGGCCCAATTGGCGATCCAGGCCACGAGGTCGGGGATGTAGGGACGCGCGAACTCGAGTACCGGGGTGGACTGACGGAGCGCCCTGATCGCGTGCGGGAAGTCCGCCACGACCTCCCTGGCCAGCGGAGGCAGCGACACGAGCGCGTCGTAAAGGTCGTTGTTGGGGCCGGGCCGGAAGAACAGCTGGCTCAGCAAGGTGAAAGTGGGCACCGCCTCCTGCAACACGGGGTCGAGTCGCGGCAGCAACTGCGCCAGCGGCCCGGTCGTCGGCGCGGTGGCGTTAACAAGACGCGTCAACGCCGGCAGGACGCGCGTGCGCAGGCGGTAAAACGTGAACGAGCCGCGTGCGAGCGCCCCGGGAAGGTTGACGAGCGTTTGCGAGAGCGCGCGGTTCTCCGAGGAGAGCGCTTCGGCGGTGATGCGCGCCTGCGTGATGGAGTCGGTCAGTGCTGGCGCGTTCGCGTCGATCGCGCCTAACGCCTTGCTCGTCTGCCTGAGGAACTCGTCCAGCGACGGCGTCGATGCGTCGATCTGCGAGAACAGCGTCGAGTACGCGCGCAGCGCGGGCGGGAAATACCGGGAGGTCAGGTTGGCCTGGGCGCTCTTGCCCTGATACCAGGCCCCGAATCCTCGGATCAGGCGCCTCAGCCCCTCGCGCGTGTCCGCGTTGAGGGCGTTGAACAGCTCGTCGATATCGACGATCCCGGTCGTGTCGCTGGCGGGGATCACGCCGTTTGCCGGCAGCGCTGGCTTGAACGGCGGGGCCGGGCTGAGGTCGATGTAGCGGCTCGCGACGCTGGTCAGGCCGGGCGCCCGGATGGTCGCCGTGGTCCCGGAATGCAGCGGTCCGAAGTCAGAGTTGAGGGCGATCCCGACCTGCGCCATGCCGTTGGGCGTTAGCGAGATCGAGTCCACCGATCCGGCCGGTGTGCCGCCGATGCGCACCAGATCGCCGGTGACGAGCTGCCCGGCGTCGACGAAGTCCAGACGGTATTGATAGCTCGACTGCCGCGTGACCAGATACACCACCACGGCCGCCGCAACCACGAGCGCAGCGACCGCCGGCCAGCGCCAGCGAGACCGCCCCCTTGCGGGTGGCTTGGGTGGTGAAGACGGCGTGGGCCCCTGAAAGCCGGGCGGTTGACGGGATTCGCGACTCAGCGTGAACACGGCGCTCCAGCCTCAAAAGACGGCGCGGACGGGGTCAGTCCGAGCTCATGGACAGTGCCGTTCTCTACGCGCCGGCGGCGCGAGCATAGACGCGGTCGTTCCCAGAGCCCAAAGGGTACGTGTTGTCTCCGGGAGCGGTCGCAGTCACCAATTCGGACGGGACCCAGCGTGAACGGCCATCGTCCGTGGGTACGGAGTTGTGTGCAGGCTGAAGCCCGCGCTATGCTGCTCGTTTCCAGGGAGCTCGGCGGGAGTTTCATCGCGTTGTGCTGCCGACCCCGAGCTCGGCGCCAAACCTCAGGTCAACGGAGGAGACCCAACATGCGCAAACTCGCAGTAGGCGGAGCGACTCTTGCGGTCGTGTTGGTGGCCGCGGCAGCAGCCCTCGCCGCCACCACCTGGCCGACGGTGAAGCTGACGCCGACCGTGTCGTCGACCAAGGCGGGCACGAAAAAGCATCCCAAAGGCGTGAAGCTGACCAGCCTGATCACCTGGCAGAAGCTCGGTGCGGCGAAGCAGCCCGTCGTGACCAGCTTCCAGCTGTGGTTCCCGAAGGGATCGCTCTATAGAGGTGGTAAGTATCCGAGCTGCTCGAGGTCGAAGATCGCCGGCGGGCCCAGCAGGTGCCCCAGCGGCTCGATCATGGGCTCCGGGTCCGGCACCGCGTACGCCAGCACGACCAAGACCCACCCCAAGATCACCGTCGTCAATGGCGGTCGGAAGATAATCTGGTTCTACACCGTGCTGAACAATCCGGCGCGCGTGCGCGAGCCCGTGAAGGGCAGTCTGACGTCCCTCAAGGGCAAGTACGCCTACAAGCTGAACGTCAACGTGCCGAAGACCCTGCAGATCGTCGCCGGCACGCCTATCGAGCTCACTTTGCTCAAGGTGACCGCCGGGGGCAAAGGTACCTGGCTCTCGACGACCGGCTGCCCCAACGGCAAGTGGCCGTTCAAGATCAAGACCTCGTACAAGAACCCCAATAACGGCAAGACTGGCTCGGCGAGCTTCTCGTCGTCAGTTCGCTGCACGTAGTCGCGGTCGTCGTATTTCAGGCGTTCCTGGCGCCCCGTCGGCGAGGTCGGCGGGGCGCCTCTCTTTGAGGCGCCGCCGGCTCGTGGGACACCCCCTCTACGCCTCGCGTCCACGGGTTTGACTGCGGCGCGCCTCCCTTCATAAACGTTACGATGGACAACGTGGTGGGCCGTCCCGGACACGGTGGTGCGTCGGTCCCCGAGCGGCCTGAGACGGTCGCGCGCGTTCCCCACTGGTCGTCTGGCGCTTCGCGCAGCGACTGAGATGGCGGCGACAACCGTCCAGGTCCCGCAGATGCCCCCGCGCCCGGGTCGGAGCGGGCCGGGCGCGGTCGGCGGTCGCGTGTACGGGATCGTGCGCGAAGGGGTCTACCAAGTGGGCGACATGGTGGTGCTGACCGGCAAGACCCTCGTGTCCGCGGTGCGGCCCCCGTACCCGTATGGGATCGAGTTCGTGCAGCAGTTCCTGTTCGCGCTGCGCCTGTGCTGGTTCCCGATGCTGCTCTCGACGGTCGCCTTCGGCTACGAGGCGCCGGGGCTGCAGGCGGCGAACTTCCTCGTGCTGTTCGGGGCGCTCGACCGGCTGGGAGGCTTCTTCGTGCTCGCCTCGATCCGCGAATTCGCACCGTTCGTGGACGCCGTGGTGATGGCGGGAGTGGCCGGCACAGCGATCACCGCCGACCTCGGCGCGCGCAAGATCCGCGACGAGCTCGACGCGCTCGTGGTCATGGGAGTCGATCCGATCAAGAACCTGGTGGTGCCCCGTTTCCTCGCGCTGATGCTCGTCACCGGACTGTTCGACATCTACGCGCTGCTGTTCGGGATCTTCGGCGGCGTGCTGGCGACGCTCGTAAACCACGCCCCGCTGGGGCCGTTCTTGGCCACGCTCCTGAACAACGCCGAGCCCACCGACCTTTGGGCTTCGGTACTGAAGACGACCCTGTTCGGCGCGATCATCGCGATCGTCTGTTGTTACAAGGGCATGACCGCCTCGGGCGGCGCCGCTGGGGTGGGGCGCGCTGTCAACCAGGCGGTCGTGATCGCGTTCCTGGGGATCTTCGCCTTCAACTATGCCTTCACCCAGGTGCTGCTCGCCACCCATCCCGCGATCACGACCATCGCGAAGTAGGCCGGATGACGACGATGCAGCCACAGGCACCACCCCCGCAACCGGTCGCGGCCGGACCTTCGCCGCGAGCCCAGCGCGGCGGGTGGCTGGTCGACGTCGGCTTGATTTTCAAGTTCAGCGGCCTGATCGTGCGCGACACGCTGACCGGTCGCGTGCTGCGGTTCTTCGCCGAGACCCTGCGCCAGGCGGGACTGCTGATCGTCTCCTCGACGGTCGTGATCTGGGGCCTCGTGTTCATCATCGGGCTGCAGTGCGGGATCGAGGGCGCTTACCTGCTGCGCTCCGAGGGGGCGCCCCAGTACGCGGGCGTATTCTCCGCTTGGTGCGACCTACGCGAGCTCGCGCCGCTGTGCTTCGGCTACATGATGGCTGCCAAGGTGGGGACGGGGATCGTCGCCGAGCTCGGCTCGATGCGGATCTCCGAGGAGATCGACGCGCTCGAGGTGATGGGCATCAGCGGCATCACCTTCCTGTGCGCAACGCGGCTGCTGGCCTCGTGGCTGGTGTTGCCGTTCGTCTACCTGGGGGCGGTCGGATGGGGGTTTTTGGCGAGCTACGTCGCGGTCGTACAGCAGGTCGCGAACGTCTCCTCGGGCGGCTACTCGCTCATCTTCTGGGAGTTCCAGAACCCCGGCGATCTCTTATTCAGCATCATAAAGGCGATGGCGATGGCCACGGTCATCGTCCTCGTCGGCTGCTATTTCGGCTATACGGCGAGTGGCGGCCCCGTGGGGGTGGGCGTCGCGACGGCCAAGTCGATGGTGGTGAACATCGTGGCCGTCCACTTCGTCGGCATGCTCGGCACCGAGCTGTTCTGGGGCGCCAACCCGCGCGCGCCGATCGGGGGCTGAGGTATAGATACTGATAAACAGCGAGCCAAGATGACGATGCAACGCGATGCCGACGTCACACCGCCGGTCGAGCTCGAGCCCTCGGACGACCAGCCGACGCTCGAGGGGTCGGCGGCGCAGCCACCGGACGTCTCGCGTATCTCGATCCTCGAACCAGACGAGCCCCGTCCCGCACCCCCGCCAGGCGCGAGCGAGGACGACTACCGCTGGCACACGTACCGCCGCTTCCCGAGCGGTCGTCCGGACGCAGTCAAGTTCGTCGACACCTACAAGTCCTTCGGCTCGACCCAGGTCCTGCGCGGGCTCAACATGGGACTTCCGGAGGGTCTGGTCTCGATGATCATTGGCCCGTCGGGGACCGGCAAGTCGGTGTGCATCAAGCACATGGTTGGGCTGCTGATGCCAGACGCGGGCGACGTGTTGGTGCATGGCAAATCGGTGCCGAAGATGAAAGACGACGACCTCTTCGAGATGCGTAAGAAATTCGGCCTGCTGTTCCAGGACGGGGCGCTGTTCGGGTCGCTGAACGTCTTCGACAACGTCGCCTTCCCTCTCCGTCAGCACACCGAGAAGTCCGAAGAGGAGATCACCGAAATCGTGATGCGTCGCTTGAGCGAGGTTGGGCTGGCCCAGGACGTGTGGAAGGCCCCCAATGAGCTCTCGGGCGGGATGCGCAAGCGCGCCGGGTTCGCGCGCGCGCTCGTGCTCGAGCCGGACATCGTGCTGTTCGATGAGCCCGACTCGGGGCTCGACCCGGTGCGCACGGCGTTGCTCAGTCGCCTCATCGCCGACGTCCACGAGGACATGGTCGAGGAGGCCCAGGAAAAGCAAAAGCCGTACCTGCCAACCTTTGCCGTGATCACCCACGACGTGATGACCGCTAGGCGGATCGGTGACTTCATCAACGTGCTGTGGAAAGGCCGGATCGTCGAGGCGGGTCCTTCCGAGGAGATGCTGAACTCAGACAACGAGTTCGTTCGCCAGTTTCTCGCGGGCGAGGCGGATGGCCCGCTGAGCATGGACTGAAGCGATGCACCACTCTGCAAGGCACCGCTTTCTGTCAGCCGCGCGCACGCTCGCGCTGACCGCGTGCATCCTGCTTCTTGGTGCGGGCCTGGGCGTGGCCGCGACGAACACCACGTCGACTTCGGGCGGCACGACCGCCACCACCACATCGACTTCGGGCGGCACGACCCCCACCACCGCGACCTCGCCGACGACGACGACCACCCCCACGACTACGACGACCACGAGCACCGGACCGACCCCCCAGCCCAAGCCCAAGCCGCCCCCGCACAAGAAGAAGCCGCCAAAGCGCAAACCCAAGCGTTGTCCGCCTTCGCACGACAGCGACGGAACACAAACAGCCGGGACGCGGCAGGGCGGGGGAAGCGCAAGCTCGAGCAGCAAGACAACCGCCGACCAGCACGACTCAAGCAGCGGCAGCTCGGGCGCAGCCGGGAAGCCCGGGAGCGGCTCCGGGAGTGGCTCGTCGTCGAAGAGCGGTGGCTCGGGCGGTGGCTCGTCGCACAAGCCCGGCGGCTCTGGTGGTGGTTCATCGCACAAGCCCGGCGGCTCTGGCAGCGGCTCCTCATCCAAGGGAGGCTCCGGCGGCGGCTCACCAAAGGGTCACCAGCCCTGTCCCACCCAGCACGGCTCTCCGCCGCCATCCCCGCCTCCGCCGCCGGCACACCACCACCGGACTAAGCCGAGCCGGCCCTCCTCGTCAGCGCATCCTCCGCCGCCCCCGCCGCCACGAACCAGCACCGGTGTGCCGACGCCCACTAATCCGTCTTTTAGCTTTGCGTTTCCGTCGCCGGCGGTGGTGGGGGTGCCGGATTTCTTTTTGCAGAGTTTTCAGATTCCGCCGTTCTTGTTGCCGATTTATCAGGCCGCCGGGATTGAGTACGACGTGCCGTGGCAGGTGTTGGCGGCGATCAATGAGGTCGAGACCGATTATGGGCGTAATTTGTCGGTGTCGTCGGCGGGAGCGGTGGGCTGGATGCAGTTCTTGCCTTCGACGTGGAGGCGGTGGGGGGTGGACGCGACCGGCAGCGGCTTGGCCGACCCGTACAACCCGGTCGACGCGGTTTTCGCCGCGGCGCGGTACCTGAACGCGGCGGGCGCGTCGAGGAATCTTCCCCGGGCGATCTATGCGTATAACCACGCGTGGTGGTACGTACAGTCCGTGTTGTTGCGCGCACGGCTGATCGCGGGTATGCCCAACGCGTTGGTGAGCGCTTTGACGGGGCTGGTGGAGGGGCATTTCCCGGTGGCGGCGCCGGCGCGCTATGCCGACGATTACGTTGACCAGCTGGCGCGGCGGCACGTCAGGGGGGGCAATGCCGCGGTCCCGATCGAGTCTGACCCTCAGCAGAAGGCGATCGCGATCTACGCCAGGCGGGGCTCGCCGGTGATCGCCGTCAACGACGGCAAGGTGATCGGGCTGGGCCGGGACAGGCAGTGGGGCAGGTATTTGGAGTTGCAGGACGCCAACGGCAACGTGTATGTGTATGCGGGTCTGGGGTCGGTGCCGAGGTTGTATCCGGTGCCCAAGCCGGTGGCGATGTCGGCGGCTGGGGTGGTCGGGGCGCTGCCGGCTCCGAAATCTGGGCGCATTGGAGGCCCGGCGAGCGCGGGGTCGCAGAGGTCTGGTGCGGGAGCGGGGTCTGGCGGATTTGGCGAGGCGGCGCTGCAGCTGCCCGGCGGGCGTCGGGGCACCCGCGCCGATAGCGTCGACGCCGGTTTGGGGTCCTCGACGGGTGGGGGGTTGTTGCCGGCCAGTTTGGCGTCGCCGGCGCCGCAGCTAAAGCAGCGGTTGTTCGCGTATCCGTCTAGGGCGGCGTCGTATGCGGCCGGCGGCTCGCAGCAGTTGGGGTCAGAGCGCCAGGCGCAGCAGATCTCGAGTTTTGAGAACTACTTCTCGGGGGTGTTGCATTTGGCCAAAGACCAGTACACGCTGAGGCCACTGAGGCGCGGTTCGGTGGTGGTGGCGGGCACGATCTTGGGGCGGATCCCTGCCGCCGCCAAAAAGCAGGCTTCGCACCTTGAGTTCATGATCCGCCCCGCCGGGCGCAAGGCCCCATACATCGATCCCAAGCCGATCCTGGATGGGTGGGAGCTTTTGCAGGCCACCTCGATCTACCGTGCCTCGGGGATTGACCCGTTCGTGGGCCGCGACCCCTCGATCGGGCAGATCCTGCTGATGTCAAAGACCCAGCTGCAACAGCGGGTGCTGTCAGACCCACGCGTGCAGATCTACGCCTGCGGCCGGCGCGACATCGCCACGGGCCAGATCGACCGCCGCATCCTCGCGGACATGGAGTTTCTCTCCGCCTCGGGGCTAAAACCCTATGTGTCGGGGCTCAAATGCGGCGCCGGTCCCAGCAGCGGCGCAAACGGCATCGACCCCGCTGGGCAAACGGGGCAAAGCATGGACATCTCCAAGATCAACAACATCCCCGTGAAGGGCCACCAAAGACCCGGATCGATCACCGACCTCACCATCCGCCGCCTGCTCACCCTGCAAGGAATCTTCAAACCCACCGAGATCGCCTCACTGATCAGCTACAAGGGCCAATCCAACACGATCTCGCTCCCCGACCACTCAAACCGCATCCAAATCGCTTACACCGCCCTCTTCGGCACCAACAAAACGCTCTCCAACCAACTCACGACCATCCTCAAACCCGGACAATGGATTCAGCTCATCCAACGCCTCAACGCCATTCCCGAACCCACTGTCCCCATCAACCCCAGCAAATACGCCATCAAAGACAAGGGCCGGTAATGGGCGCGAGGGGGAGCGCCTCGGGGGCCTAGCCTGAACAACTCGGCGGGGGCCACGCCCCGTCGAAGAAGCGTCAATCGAAGTAGAGGGAGGTTTCGGTGCGCAAGCTCGCTGCGATCGGCATCGCCGGTCTGACCATCGCCATGGGCGGCGCCGTCGCTTTGGCCGCGGCGGTCAGGACGGAATCCGCGACTGAGCAACCGGGGCTCCACCCGGGATCAAAGAAGCATCCCCAGGGCGTGAAGCTGTCAACTACGTTCGGGTGGAGTGGGCTCTCGCGATCCGGCAAGGTCCGCGCCACCGGATTCGACCTCTGGTTCCCACGGGGATCGCAGTACAACGGGGCGCGGTATCCCAAGTGCTCCGAGGGCAGGCTTGCACGCGGCGGCCCGGCGGCCTGCCCCCCGGGCTCGATCATGGGCACGGGGTCAGGAGTCGCGTACGCCAGCACGGCGATCACCCGGCCGAAGATGACCGTCGTGAACGGCGGGGCGAACGAGGTGTTCTTTTACACCGTCCTGAACAACCCGGCGCGAGTGCGAGAACCTGTCGTCGGGCGCGTCAAGCGCGTCAGCGGAAAGTTCGTCTACCACCTGAGCGTGAAGATCCCGAAGAACCTTCAGATCGTGGCCGGCACTCCGATCACGCTGACCTCGCTGCACATCACCGTGGGCCGCGCCAAGTGGCTTGCCATCACCAGGCGCCCGCTGGGATCAGGGTGAGCACGACGTACAACAACGGGTTCTCAACCTCGTATCTGGTCTGGGTGCAGGACTCGTAGGTCCGATGGTCGCCGCTACATGGTGGCCGGTTCTCTAGCCGGTTAGCAGCACGCCGCACATACACACGGCAGCGGCAGGCCCACGACCACCACGGCGCCAGGTTGACCGTCGCGAAGCGAATCCACGTCTCCTGCACCGCGTCCTCCGATTACGTCGGCGCCACCCCCGTGCTGGCGATCCTGCCCTGCTTCTTCGCTGACGCGATCTTTTCCGATAAGCGCGCTACCCGGCGGGCTGGCCGCGGTGGCCTAGGTGATGGCGCTGACGCATGCGCTTGCGCTGCTGCGCTATGGGTTCATCGGCCCCTCCGGCAGCGGCCTCCATGACATCTGGGGGATGGGCAACGTGACCGCGGAGGCGTGGCTTAGCTCGCCGTAGTGGCTGTCTATGCGGTCGCCCTGACCGTGATTGCGGTGCGCGTCTTCTCCCGGTCCGCGGTCAATAAGTTTTGGGGGTGGGCGGGGTCGGCGATGTCCGGCCGCCACTCCCCAACGTGGCGGTCGCCTTGTCCGAAATCGGACAAGGCGATCGTGCGTGGCGGCACGCGAGTTATTTTGTCCACTGAGTAGAGGGTTTGCTCCGCTGATCGAAGTTGAGCATCGAGCGAGGGAGGCGTCCATGTCCCTTAGCACCGGCCGCGGCCTGACCCGAGCGGGCCGCCCACCGTTTCCCGAAGGTCGGCCACCGAGCCGAGTCCGCAGTAGCCCAGTCCGCGCGACCCGTCTGGCGGCGATCTTCGCGTCCCTCGCAGCCGCGGCGATCGCGCTGCCGGGCGCGGGCGGAGCAGCCACCGCGCGGTCCCGCGGACAGCGGAGCCGGGGCGCGAGCAGCGCGTGTCCGTGGCGCAATTCAGACCAGCCGATCTCGAAGCGCGTGGCCGAGGTCATGCGGAACATGACCTTGGGCGACAAGATCGACATGGTCGAGGGTCACGGCACATCCAACCCATACGTCTTCTACATGGCGGGCATCCCGAAGCTATGCATCCCGAGCATGGGCGAAGAGGACGGGCCCGTTGGGGTCGCCGACGGTCTGACCGGCGTGACCGCACTGCCGTCGGGCGTCTCGCTCGCGGCCACCTTCGACCCCGGGCTAGCGAATCGCTACGGTCGCGTCGTCGGCGCCGAGGAGGCTGGCAAGGGCGCGAGCGTGAACCTCGGCCCCACGGTCAACATCGACCGCGACCCCCGCTGGGGACGGTCGTTTGAGGCCTACACCGAGGACCCGTTCCTGAACGCGATGCTCGCCACCACCGAGATCGACGGCGTGCAGAGCCAGCGCGTGATGAGCCAGGTCAAGCACTTTGACGCCTACAACCAGGAGACGTACCGCAACACCCCGTCGGACAACGTGATCGTCTCGGACCGCACCTTGCACGAGATCTACATGCCGGCCTTCCAGGCCGCGATCGAGCAGGCCAAGGCGGCCTCGGTGATGTGCGCCTACTCGACCGTGAACGACCACTACAGCTGCCAGAACCACTACTTGCTCACCAACGTGCTCAGGCAGGAGTGGGACTTCCCCGGCTTCGTCACCTCCGACTACGGCGCCCTGCACTCAACGACCGGCGGGGCGTTCGCCGGCACCGACCAGGAGCAACCGTTCAACACCTACTACGGTCAGGCGCTCAAGAGCGACGTGCAATCCGGGACGGTTCCCCCCGCCGTGATCAACACGATGGTCCAGCGGATCCTGACCGAGATGTTCCGCTTCAACTTCATCGCCCAGCCCCCCACCGGGTCGACCTCCGCCACCGTGACCACGCCTTCGCACGTGGCGGTGTCCAACGAGGTGGCCGAGGCCGGCACCACCTTGCTCAAGAACGCCGGCGGCGCCCTCCCGCTCTCGGCCGGCGGGGCTGGCCGGATTGCGGTGATCGGGCCCTCCGCCTCGGCCTCGCCGACCTATGCCGGCGGCGGCAGCGCGTACGTGATCCCGTCGAAGACAGTGACCCCGCTGCAAGGTCTCCGCGGGACGGCGGCCGTGGGCACGCACATCATCTACAAGCAGGGCCTGCCAACCGACACCGCGCTGCCGGCGATCCCGCCCAGCGACCTCAAACCCGCCTATGCGCCGACCCCCTCCGGCGGCAGCTACGACGGGACGCTGACCGCGCCGCAGACCGGCACCTACGTGCTGGCGATCGATAACCCCTGCGGGTGCTACACGTCCACCTATCTCTATCTCAACAGGGACGAGCTGATCGACAACCCCAGCACGCCGCCGGTGCACATGTACTCGGTGGCGGTGCACCTGCAGCGCGGGCACAAATATGCCCTCCACATCACGGGGCAGTCAGACAAGCTGGCCTGGGGCACCCCGTCTCAGCTCGCGCCCGGGATCGCCAAGGCCGTGGCCGCGGCGACGTCCGCAAAGACGGCGGTCGTCGTGGTCTCGGATGACACCGAGTCGGAGGCGACCGACCGCCCGAGCCTCGACCTGCCCTCCGCACAGAACGAGCTGATCTCCCGGGTCGCGGCCGCCAACCCGCATACGATCGTGGTGGTGAACGCCGGCGCCCCGATCGCGATGCCCTGGCTGTCCAAGGTGGCCGGTGTCGTCGACGCTTGGTACCCCGGCCAGACGAGCGGCAACGCGCTCGCGGCGGTGCTATTCGGCGAGGTGGATCCCGGCGGCCACCTGCCTGTCACCTTCCCCAAGAACCTCCACCAGGTGCCGGCCCACACCACCGACCAGTTCCCTGGCAACGGCAGCACGGTCCGCTACTCGGAGGGCATCGACGTCGGCTACCGCTGGTACGACGCGAAGAACATCACGCCGCTGTTCCCATTCGGGTTTGGCTTGTCGTACACCCGGTTTGAGTTCTCGGGCCTCAGGGTGAGCCCGCAGAGCACCGACGGTCTGCACGACGTTCGTGTGTCCGCCAAGATCACCAACGTCGGCAAGCGCGCCGGCACCGACGTGGCCCAGCTCTACCTGGGGGACCCGGCCTCGACCGGTGAGCCGCCGCGGCAGCTGGTGGCGTTCAACCGGATCAGCCTCGGCCCCGGTAGGTCGGCCAGGCTGCGGTTCACCATCACGCCGCGGGATACCTGGTGGTGGGACCACTCGGCCCCCGGCGGGAGCTCGACGGGCGGCGGCTGGTCGCAGACGGGCGGGCGGTACGGCGTATACGTCGGCGACTCCTCGGCGCTGGCCAATCTGCCGCTGCGCGGCACGTTCAGCATCCCCAGCACTTCCGGCGCGCGACAGGTAGTGGTCCACGCGCCCGATGTCGCGCACCCAGGGAAGACCGCGCGGGTCAAGGTGACGGTGACCGCCTCGGGCACCGAGACGCTGGACAACGTCAGCCTCGCCCTGCAGGTCCCGCAGGGCTGGACAGTCAAGCCGGTCGGGTCCAACGTCTTCGGCCGCGTAAGGCCGTCGGCGGCGCCCACCGCGACCTTCACCGTGCGGCCGCCGTCCTATTGGCCGAACAGCAACGCGGTGGTACACGCCACCGCGCAACTCGGGCCAGCCGCGACGCGCGAGGGCGGGGTAACCGTCAGAGTGAGCTAAAGGGGGCGAGCGAGGTTCGCGGCCGGCCGGCAACTGGCCGGCCGGCCGCGAACGCTCCGCCCGATGATCATGGCTGATGTGCCGCGGCGCGGAACGCGGCTTCAATTAGGTTGCGGGGAGATGGCGCATTCGCTTCCAGTGAGGACAGGGTGAGGCGGACGGCTGGCGATGGCTGCCCGCGCCGCCGCGTCGCGACCCTCAATCCCTGTGGCGCCCACCCGTACGACCGTCACCCACGTCTCCCCGGCTCCCGCGTGTGGCGAGCCAGAGCGGCCACAAGCGGACATGTCGCACCGCACCGCGCGCAGGTCGCGGAGGTGCGGTTCCACGTGTCCGCTATGCGGACGCCATGGACCGCAGCTCGTGCGAAGGGCGACGGTGCGGTCGCTGGTGTCCGCCGCGTGGGACGTCAGCCCCGCCTCCGGGCCGAGGGCGGCGACCAAGGGACGTCGGCCCCGCCTCCGGGAGGGCGGCGACCAAGCCCCGCCGCGGGCTAGCTCGAGAGCGCGAGCACGCCGTGCTCGCGGGCGAACTCGAGGCACTCCTGGCGCGCGCGAGGACCGGTAGCCAGGAACACGACCTCATCGTCCTGCCCGACCAGTGCCCAGCCGTCGCTGGTGGCCCTCAGCTTGAGGACCGGCGCCGGGGCTTCCTGCGTTGTCCGGTGTCCGAAGAGCCGGAGCTCGTGTAGCGGGCGTATCGCGACCGGAGTTCTCATTCTCGAACCGATTATGGCGATCTGGGATGAGAGATCCCAAAGCCTTGCTATGGGTTCTCTCAGAAACGTGCGGGTGCTCGTCCCGCCGCGCGGGTGAAGCTACGCGACGACGGTCGGCCCGAGGTGCTCGTCCCACCGCGGGTGAACTACGCGACGACGGTCGGCTCCTGCTCGCCCGCCGGCGCTCGCTCTCGCAGGATCCGGACAAACTCGCGCATCCAGCTCGGGTGATCGGGCCATGCCCGCGCGGAAACCATCACCCCATCGACGACGCCGCCGCCGTCGACGAACTCCGCGCCGGCGGCTCGGATGTCAGGCTCGAGTGCGGGATAAGCGGCAGTCCGACGCCCTTGGAGCACGCCAGCGGTGGCAAGCGCGAGTCCCGCATGGCACAGCTGCGCCACGGGCTTGTCGTCGCCGAAGAAGTGGCGGATGATCCGCTGGACGTCGGCGTCATTGCGGATGTACTCGGGCGCGCGGCCACCCGGTATCACAAGCGCGGCGTAGTCCGAGGGCTCGACGTCGGAGAAGGCGAGGTCGGCATTCCAGGTGTAGCCCGGTTTCTCGGTGTAGGTGTCGAAGCCATCCACGAAGTCGTGGACGACGAACTGGAGCTTCTTCTTCGAGGGGGCGGCGATGTCGACCTCGTAGCCCTCCTCGAGCAAACGCTGGTACGGATACATAACCTCCAGCGACTCCGCTGCATCGCCGGTCAGCATCAGGACCTTGGCCATCGAACCTCTCCTTCCGGTGGGAACCGCTTGGCGAGATAGATCCGTCCCAAAATAGTCCACTACGGAACTACTTTGAGCTAGGATTGCTCTCGATGGGAGTCAAGGTACAGCAGCCGATGAAAGATACGGAACGGGCCCGTTGTTTCGCCGGCAATCTCGCCTGGCTGCTGTACAGGGCTCATTGGGGACTCGCCGCCGAGCTCACCGCCGCGCTGGCGCCGCTGGGCGTCTCAGCTAGGGACTATCACGTCCTGCGCGCGGCCCTGAGCGGGGAACACACCCAGACGGAGCTTGCCGAGATGATCGGCCTGGACAAGACCACCATGGTGGTCGCCGTGGATGAGCTCGAGCGCGCAGGCCTGGCAGAGAGACATCCTGCCCCCGACGATCGGCGGGCGCGGATCATCGCGGTGACTGCCGGCGGCAAACGTAAGGTGGCAGAGGCCGACAAGGTCAAGGAGCGCGTCCAGGCGGAAGTGCTCGGCGACCTCTCCGCCCGCGAAGCCGCCGCACTTATCGAGGGGCTCTCGAAGCTTGTCGAGGGGAGGCTGTCGGAGCCGGCGGAGTGCAGCCCGCCGCTGCGGCGGAGGGTGCCGCGCCGCTGATCCCCGAGCCGGATCCCTTCTGATCCCCGAGCGCGATTAGTTCTGCGCCGCGGCGCGGTCCTACTGGCATAAGGGGCCCCGGGCCGCCGGGTAAGGCCAAGGGCCCGGCGAATCGACTCCATCTGCCCGATGTGCGACCGCTGCCCGCAGTCGATGCTGAGTTTGTGCTCCGCGACACAGGTCATCCCGTCCGAGATGATCTGGGAGCAGATGATTTGATAGTGTGCATTCTTTACCAAGACGACCTAAGAGGAGACGGATGAAAGCGACCGCACCCCTCAACACCGAAAGCTCACCGGCGGCGGCCGATCGCTCGCGCTGGATCGCCCTGGTGGTCCTGTGCGTCGGCGCCCTCATGATCATCCTTGACATGACGATCGTGAACGTGGCACTGCCCTCGATCCAGCACGACCTCGGGTTCACGCAGTCGAACCTGGCCTGGGTGGTCAATGCTTACCTGATCACGTTCGGTGGCCTGCTCTTGCTGGCCGGCCGGCTGGGCGATCTCGTGGGACGCCGAAACGTCTTTCTGTTCGGTCTGGCCGTGTTCGTCGCTGCCTCCGCCCTGTGCGGGGCGTCGCAGGACCAGACGCTGCTGATCGTGGCCAGGTTCATCCAGGGGGTGGGCGGCGCGATGGCATCGGCCGTGATCCTGGGCATGATCGTGACCATGTTCCCTGAGCGGGACGAGCAGGCGAAGGCGATCGCGGTCTTCAGCTTTGTCGCCTCAGCGGGCGCCTCGATCGGGCTGCTGGCCGGAGGGGTCATCACGCAGCTGATCAACTGGCACTGGATCTTCTTCGTCAACCTCCCGATCGGCGTCCTCACGGCGCTGCTCGCAGTCAGACTGGTGGGCAAGGATCGCGGCATTGGCCTTCGCGGTGGCGCGGATGTGCTGGGAGCCGTGCTGGTCACGGGGGCGCTGATGCTGGGCGTCTACACGATCGTCAAGGCGCAGGGCTACGGGTGGGGCTCGCTCCATACCCTGGGCCTCGGCGCGCTGGCGGTGGTGCTGCTCGCGGGCTTCGTCGTCTGGGAAGGTAGGACGCGGCATCCACTTGCGCCGCTCGCCATCTTCCGCTCCCGCAACGTCTCCGGAGCCAACCTCGTGCAGATGTTGTTCGTGGCGGGAATGTTCGGGATGTTTTTCCTCGGCAGTCTGTACATGGAGCGCGTATTGGGCTATTCGCCGCTGCGGATCGGACTGGCCTTCCTCCCGGTCGCCCTCCTGATCGGCGTCTTCTCGGTCGGGCTCGCGGCGCGACTCATCATTCGCTTCGGACCGCGCGCCACGCTCCTTCCCGGGCTGGCGCTCGCCACCGCCGGGCTCGCGCTCTTCACGCAGGCTCCGATCCACGCCAGCTACGTGGCCAATTTGCTGCCGTCGATGGTGCTGGTGGGAGTCGGCGCGGGGCTCTCTTTCCCCGCGGTGATGACGCTCGCGATGTCGGGGGCGCAACCGAGTCAAGCGGGCCTGGCCTCCGGGCTGGTGAACACCACCCAGCAGGTCGGCGGAGCGCTCGGACTGGCTGTTTTGGCGACGCTCGCGAGCACGCACACCGCCAGCCTGCTGCATGCCGGAAGCGCGGCCACCTCGGCGCTTGTCGGCGGCTATCACTTCGCGTGGATGATCGGCAGCGCGCTATTGCTAGCGGCGCTGATCGCAGCCGCAATCGTGTTGCGGCCCGCTCCCGCGACGACCGAGCCCCACGCGGAACGAGAGCCCGACGGCGTCAGCGAGGCGAAGCCGGCGTACTCCGAGGCGGCGTGATCTGCGTCTGAGGAACCAAGGCGACCGCCCGCCATGGCGCGGGCGGTCGCCGCGATCTCGTTACCCCACTCCCCAGAGGTGCTCGAACATCGTCGTGTACGCGTTGCCTCCGTACCACTCGCCTGACGCCTGGGCAGCAGGCGTCAGCCGCAGCGAGCCGACGTTGGCGGCAGTGAAGAGGCGGACGGGAACGCGCTCACGGACGACGGGCTTCCCCAGCATCATGCGGATGACCTCGTCGGCATCGGCCCACCCCTCGTAGGGGAAGTCCTGGCCGACGTCGAGCGCGAGCCTTCCCGCCTTGATCTCTTGAAGTGCGGGCAGGTCACCGCCGCCGGTGGCGACCTTCACGCGCTGGCCGAAGCCCGCCTGCTGGAGTCCCTGGCCGACCGCCTGCAGCACGGCGTCGAACTCCGGCATCACATACTTGACGCCCTGGTTGCGCAGCAAAGCGGAGCTTGTCTGCGATGGGATCAACCCCGCGTTGGCCAGGCCTACCTTTTGCGTCGTGACCTTGCAGCCGGGGCAGAGCTTATGGAGCGTCGCCACCGCGCTGGCGGCGTATGCCAGGGTCGATGGCGAGTCGGTGAAGGGCATCACCAGCACGTTCCCCTTGCCGTTTGAATCGGCGATGACCCAGTCGGCCTCCGCGTTGACAAGCGCGCTGTCCTGAAGCAGGGCGTAGCCGAGCTTGTCGTTCCCCACGCCCTTCACGGCGCCGGGGATGTGGCCGCTAGGCGGCAGCTGGTTGACGATGAGCACCGGGATGTGGTGGCTCTCCGCGCTCGCAAACGCGTTCGCGGCGAGCACGACCGGTACGGCATCGGTGATGATCGCGCCGGCGCCTCGCGCAACCGCCTGGTTTATGCACGCGGCGGTGGCTGACGGGTTGGACTCGCCGCTGCACGCGTGCTCGTGGATCCCGACCTTGGCTAGCGCGGTGTGAAGCGAGTTGTTGGCGATCGCGAAGACGGGAACCGAAAGCGAGATGGGGATATACCAAACAGTCTTGCCGGCGAGCGATTTGGCGTTGGTCACCGGAGGACCCGGCGCGGGGAAGCTCGTGGTCGTCCGGCCGAGGCTCGCGACAATCGCCTGGGCGTGCCCCACGCCCGCACTCGAAGAGCCGGAGGCGTGAGAGCCGGTGGAGGTACTCGAGCTCGAGCTCCCGCAGCCTGCCGCGAGCACGGCAGTCCCTGCCAAAGCCACGAGCGTGGTGAGCGCGCGCGAGAAGGGGTGTTTGACTCGTCTCGGGGTCATGTCTGCTCGTCCATCCTTTCTGGTCGAAGTGCCAACGGCCTCCTCATGCCGAGATGCGTTTGCGCAGCAACGTCGTCACCGTCACCGCGACGATCAAGGCCGCGCCGTAGAAGACGTCGGAGATCCAGCCTGCGAGGCCCAGCTCCTCGAGGCCGAGGATCCCGGTGGCGAGGAAATACAGCCCGATCAGAGTGCCTATCGGGTTGAACCGGCCCGGTCTCACCACGGCGGTCCCGAGGAACACGGCCGAGACCGTCGGCAGGAGGTAGGTGACCGACGTGCTGGGGTCAAAGCCACCAAGGCCAGCCGACACCACGACGCCCCCGATTCCACACAGAGCACCGGCGGCCACGAAGGCGCCGAATCGGATGCGCTGAACGCGCACGCCTGCGAGCCGGCTCACCTCGCGATTGGCGCCGACGAACTGCATGTGCCGCCCAAGCGGTGTGAAAGCGAGCACGTAGGCGAAGGCGAGCGTCAGCGCGATTCCGTAATAGAACGAGATCGGCAGGCCCCAGACGTTCGCGAGCGCGATCTGCCCAAATGACGCGCTGAGGCCGCTGACGGCGCTCAGATGCGCGATCGCCAGCGCGATCCCCGAGAGCAGCGAAAACATCCCCAGCGTCACGACTATCGTGTTGACGCCGGCGTAGACCACGAGCAACCCGTTCACCGCTCCCGCGCCTACGCCGATCGCGACGGCGACCAGCGACGCGACCACCACATTGACGTGGTGCAGCACGTTGAGGACGGGGACGATCGTCGCGCAGAGCCCGAGGATCGACGCGACCGAGAGGTCGACGAACTCCCCCACGATGACCGTGCAGAGGAACGCCATCGAGAGGAACACGAGCGCAGCCTGCGAACCGAAGATCGTCTGGACGGTTCCGCCCGTGTCGAACGTGGACGGCTCGAGCACCGAGTACACCGCGATCATGACTCCCCACAGAGCCAGGATCGCGTAGCGCTCGCCGATCTTGGCTACCGTGCTCGCCACGCTTCTCCCCTCTGGCCGTTGTTCCTCGGCGACGGCGCTCACGACGCTCGCGCCTTTCGCCTGTCGCGGTAAACGGCCTCGATGATGAGCTCCGGCGACAGCGGAGCCGTCAGCTCCCGGTCAATGTGGCCGTCGCACATCAGGAGAACCCGATCGCACAGGCGTGCAAGCTCGCCGGCGTCGAGGCCTGCCACCAGTACGGCCGCTCCGCGTTGCGCTGCTGCGCTGATGGCAGCTTCGAGCACCTGGCGCGCGCCCACGTCCACGCCTTGTGTGGGCTCGTGCAAAACAAGCAACTTCGAGTAGCCGCACAGCCACTTGCCGACGAGCACCTTCTGCTGGTTGCCACCGCTGAGTTGGCCGACAGGCATGTGCGGGTCCGCGGGGTGGACGGCGAGTTCCCGAATGACGGACGCCGCCTCCCGTTCTCGCCAGGCTCTGCCGATATGCATGGTCCTCCCGCGCGAGCGGACGCGCGGGAGCGTCACGTTGTCGATCATGCTCTCGGACAACGCCAGCCCCTCGGTATCACGGCGCTCGGGCACGAGCGCGATGCCTGCCTTCAGCAGTTCGCGCACGGAGGCTGACCTCAGGTCAAAGGCTGCGCCGGCCACCGATACCGTCCCGGCGCTCGCCGGGCGGGCTCCCGCAATCAAGTAGGGGAGCTCCTCGAACCCTGATCCGAGCAAGCCGGTGAGCCCAACCACTTCTCCGGCCCCGACCGACAGGTTGGCGTCAGTAACCAGGCGACCGCGAAGACCTCGAATTTCGGCAGCCGGCCGCGCCGGGCGCACGGCCCTGTCCGGTCGCTTAGACCTGCGGGGCAGCTCGCGGCCCAGCATGAGCCGGATCAGGTCGTGCTCGGTGATCCCGTCTGCATCGACGCCGCCGCCGGCGACTCGCCCGTCGCGCAGAACGGTGACGCGGTCGGTGTGCTCGAGCACCTCCTCGAGCTGATGGGTCACCAGCAGCACGGATCCACCGCGCCGCGCGATGTCGCGCAAAAGCGAGTAGAAGTGCCGGCGCGGTTGGAGCGGCAGGGCGCGCGTCGATTCGTCGAACATCACCAAGCCCCGGCCGTGCTCGTGATGCTGAAGTGCTCGAGCGATCGCCACCTCCGCGCGCTCGGCCGCGGATAGCCCGGCCACAGGAGCGTCCGGGTCGATCTGCGCGCCGAGCGCCGCGAGCGATGCGCGGGCGAGCTCGCGCTCCTGTCGCCACCGGATCGCACGGGTGAACCGCCTGACGCCGAACAGGCCCACGCGCATGTTCTCCACAACCGAAAACGCGTCAATCAGGCCCAGGTCCTGATGGACCACCGACAGCCCGAACCTCCCCATAGCGGCGGGTCGCACGGGCAGCTCCAATGGTTGGCCGTCGATGAGCAGGGAGGCACCGCGGTCGGGAGCGTGGTAGCCCGAGAGCACCTTGACGAGCGTTGATTTTCCCGAGCCGTTCTCGCCCACCAACCCATGGACCTCACCGGGGGCGACCGCGAGCGAGACGTCGACGAGGGCACGGCTGGCCCGAAACGATTTCGACAAGTGGCTGAGCTCAAGCCGCGGCCGGCGGGATGAGCCCCCCAAGCGCAAAATGCCCTGCGCCGCAGTTGTCGTGTCTCCCCCCATCGGTTCCGGACAGTGGAACATATTCCATTTTGGCCCTCGGCGCTAGACCGGGCGTAGTTGTTGCAGCGAGCTAGCGAACCGCCGAGCGCACGCGCCCCTGCGGCCTGGCCGGGCGAAGGGTCGCGGTCTTCTCGAGCAGCAGGGCACCGAGCGACGGAACGCTGTCGGCGAGCCGCGACGTCGGTCCCACGACGCCGATCGCCGCGAGCGGTCGGCCGTCCTCGAACACCACTGGCACGGCCACTCCGGAGGCACCCTCGATGAACTCGTCCTGCTCGGAGGCGTAGCCGGCCTCGCGCGCGCGGTCGATGTGCCGGAGCAGCAGGCGGCGCTCGATCGGAGTCTTGGGCGTCGTCGCCACCAGGGACAGGCCTTCCACGACAGCTTGCGCTTCGCTGGGTGCAAGCCCGGCCAGCAGTGCCTTTCCGAGCGCTCCTCCGGGTGGAATCGGCTGGGGGCGCCCGAACAGCGACCCCACCGCGAGCGGGTGAGGGCTGTTACGACGCGACACGAGAAGCACCTCACGACGTGGCCAGTCCACGGTCACGAGCAGGACCGTCTCGCCGCTTGCCGCAGCAATCGCGTCCATCGCCGGCGCGCACTGCTGCACCACGTCCAGATTCTCTCGCACGATCGCCCCCAGCTCGAGCAACTTGACGCCGAGGCCGTACCGTCCATCGGCAGTCTGCGACAAAAGCCCGCAGGACTTGAGCGCCGCGGCGAGACGGTGTGCGGTTGCCTTCGGCAGGTCGGCGCGGTCCGCCAGCTCCGCGAGGGTCAGCGACGGCCGCTCCACCGTGAACGCTGAGAGGATTCGGGAGGCGCGCTGCACCGAACGGTTGGCAAGGGCGCCACTTGCCCCTAACCCGACCGCGTCCAGCGGTGTGCCCTGGCCCATTGGCGAGACGATAACGGCTCGGCGAGCCCATCGTGCTCCGGTGGCCACGCCCTGAAATCCAGCTACATTCTCCTCCCTGGAGAGCCGGGAAGTCTGGTCGGCGTGCCCGAGTCTGGGAGGCCGCCGTGTCCGGAGTCAGCGCCATAGCTTGCAGGCAGGTTCGTCGCCCGCTCCACCGTATGATCAGTCGCAGCCTGGCGGGGTATGTCTGACGCTCTGCTCGCGACCGCCTTTGCGCTGGGCGCAGCTGTAAGCCTGGCCACGAGCTGGCTGCTGGTCTCCCGGCTCGAGCGCGTCGGCGCGCGGCTCGGTCTGACCGAAGGTCTGCTGGGAATGGTCGCGGCGCTGGCCGCCGATGCCCCGGAGCTCACCGCCGCGGTAACGGCCCTGGCCGGGCACCACGCGCGGATAGGAGCCGGTGTGGTGATCGGCTCGAACGTGTTCAACCTGGCGGCGCTGCTCGGCCTGGGAGCCGTCGTGGCCGGCCAGATCGCGCTGCACCGCCGGGTTGTCGTGCTGGAGGGGGTCGTGGCGGTGGCCGTTGCCGCCGCGTGCGTGCTGGTCGTAGCAGGGACGATCTCGGCGCCCGCGGGTCTCATTGCCGTGATCGCGGTGCTCACACCGTATGTCGCGCTTCTGGCCATGCGCCGCGATCGCCTCGCTCGCCTGGGGATTCCACGCACGTGGAGGCGTTGGCTCGCCCAGGCCATCCACGAGGAGGAGCTCGAGCTCGAGGTCGCGATCCATCCCCGGCCTGCTCTGCTGCGGGACGAGGTGGTGGCCGCAGTCGCGGTGGCGGTGGTGGTGGGCGCAAGCATCGTGATGGAACAGGCCGCCTCCAAGCTGGGCGCGCGGCACGGGGTTCCGCAGATCGTCATTGGCGGACTGGTGTTGGCGGCAATCACGAGCCTGCCCAACGCGGTTGCGGCGGTCTATCTCGCGGCGCGCGGCCGTGGAGCTGCGGCGCTAAGTACGGCGATGAACAGCAACGCCTTGAACGTCGCCGCCGGCCTGCTGCTGCCGGCTAGCTTCGTCGGACTGGGCGCCACGTCTGCCTCGGCCACCTTCGTCGCGCTCTACTACCTCGGGTTGACCGCCTTAGTGCTCGCGAGCGCGTACCTGCGAAGCGGGCTCAACCGCCTACAGGGGGTGCTGATCGTGTGCGCGTACGCCGCGTTTGTGAGTGCGCTGCTGGCGATCACGTGAGGGACGAGGGGCGCGGCGACGCTCACGCGATGAGCTAAAGCATCATGATGAGCTTGTTTAGAGCAGCCGAGTAGAAGGAGTCATGATGGGAATCACCGACCAGCTAAGCGGCGAGCAGGAGAGCGCCGTGGGGGCCGACACGGGAGGCCTGCGGCACGAGCTCGCGCAGCAGCTGAGAGTCGACTCGGTGCGCGCGAGCGCCGCCGTCGGCTCGGGCCATCCCACCTCGTCGATGTCAGCCGCCGAGCTCATGGCCGTCCTGCTCGACGGCTATCTGAGGCTCGACTTCTGCGAGCCGCAGGATCCACGCCGCGACCACCTGATCTTCTCCAAAGGCCACGCCTCGCCGCTCTACTACTCGGTGCTGAAGGCGGCCGGAGCAATCGGCGACGAGGAGCTCTTGACCTTCCGGAAATTCGGCAGCCGGCTCGAGGGTCACCCGACGCCGCGCATTCCCCCGACCGACGTGGCCACCGGCTCCCTTGGGCAGGGGCTGCCGATCGGCGTCGGCCTTGCCGTGGCGGGCAAGCAGCTGGATCGACTCCCCTACCGCGTGTGGGTCCTGTGCGGCGACTCGGAGATGTCGGAGGGCTCGATCTGGGAGGCGTTCCAGCACGCCGGCTGGGCCGGCCTCGACAACCTGTGTGCGATAGTCGACATCAACCGGCTCGGCCAGACCCGGGAGACGATGCTGGGCTGGGATCTCGCCGGCTACGCGGCCCGGGCTCGGGCGTTTGGATGGCACGCCATCGAGATCGACGGCCATGACACTGATGCGATCGACGCCGCCTACCGCGAGGTGGTCCAAACGACGGACCGCCCGACCGTGGTGCTGGCGCACACGCTCAAGGGCAAGGGCGTGAAGGCGGTCGAGAATCAGAACGGCTACCACGGCAAGCCGCTCCCCGACCCCGAGGAGGCGATCGCCGAGCTCGGCGGCGAGCGGCACCTCCGGGTCACCCCCACCCCGACCGCCGATGGGGGCCCGCCACACCGCTTCGAGTGCAGCGGCGGCGAGCTGCCCAGGTGGGAGCTGGGCGAGGAGGTGGCAACCCGCGAGGCCTACGGCCAGGCGCTCGCGGCGCTTGGGAACCTGCGCGGCGACGTCGTCGCCCTGGACGGCGAGGTGTCCAACTCGACCCACTCCGAGCTCTTCGCCGAGGCGCACCCCGACCGCTATTTCGAGATGTTCATCGCCGAGCAGCAGATGGTGGCGGCGGCCGTGGGCATGCAGGTGCGCGGCTGGTCGCCCTTCGCCTCGACCTTCGCCGCCTTCCTTTCGCGCGCCTACGACTTCATTCGCATGGCCGCGGTCTCGCGCGCCAACCTGCGTCTGGTGGGCTCTCACGCCGGGGTGTCGATCGGTGAGGACGGCCCATCGCAGATGGCGCTCGAGGATTTCGCCGCGCTGCGTGCGGTCCACGGCAGCGCCGTCGTCCACCCCTCGGACGCGAACCAGGTGACCCCGTTGGTTGCGGAGATGGCCGACCGGCCGGGGATCTCCTACATGCGCACGCTGCGCGGCAAGACGCCTGTCCGCACCGACCCCGAGGAGGAAATTCGCATTGGGGGCAGCCGGGTAGTGCGCTCAAGCGGAGAGGATGACGTCACCGTGGTCGCCTGCGGCGCGACAGTCGAGGAGGCCGTGCAGGCCGCGGAAGAGCTTGCGCGGCAAAGGGTTCACGTGCGCGTGATCGACTGCTACTCGATCAAGCCGATCGACGCCGCCGCTCTGCGTGCGGCGGCTCGGAAGAGCAGGGCGATCGTGACCGTCGAGGACCACTGGCCCGAGGGCGGCCTGGGCGAAGCCGTGGAGAGCGCTCTCGCCGCGGAGCCCGGCCGCCCACCGATTCAGCGCCTCGCGGTAGCCGACATGCCGATCTCCGGCAAGCCGGCCGAGCTGCTGCACGCCGCCCGCATCGACGCGGAGGCGATCGTGGGCGCGGTGCGCGACCAGCTCACCAGCTGAGGACGCGCCCGAGGTTTCGACAGACGGACGACCCGACGGTTTGCCGTAGCCTGTGTCCAGGAAGGGGGCTCGCCATATGACCGCGCACACGACCGTCACCAGCTGCACCTGAGGGGTCGCGTGGCCGAACCCGAGTCGAGCACCGCGCCCAGCGAGGAAAAGCCGGGAACGCCAGCCCCGCTGCCGCACGACAGGCGCGGCTGGCGCGTCGCGCCGGCGCCCGACGGTCGGGGGATGCCGGACGAGCACAAGCCGCCGCCACCTCACCGGCTCCGCGGCTTCTGGCTGTTCCTGATCGCGTTGCTGGCGTTGAACTGGCTGCTGGTGCTGCTGGCGCACCAATCGGGCCAGCCGCGGGTGACCGTGCCGTTTAGCCCGTATTTCATCCAGCAGGTCGAGGCCGGCAAGGTCAAGTCGATCTCCTCGACTGGCGGCACGATCCAGGGCACATTCACGACCAAGCTCCGCTATCCGCCCAGCGACTCCAATGCCACGCCAACGACGCTGTTCTCGACCCAGGTGCCGGCGTTCTGGAACGACGCCTCGCTGACGTCGCTGCTGCGATCCAAGGGCGTGCAGGTCAACGCTCAGGCGCCCGGTTCGGGCTCAGTGCTGGCAGAGATCCTGCTCGGCTTCGGCCCGACGATCCTGTTGATCGCGCTGTTCTGGTTTTTGATGCGCCGCGCCGCGGCGGCCGGTGGTGGATTGGGTGGTGGTGCGCTTGGCAACTTTGGCCGCTCCCAGGCCCGCCGCGCGGATCCGCAGAAGATCCGGGTGACGTTCGACGACGTCGCCGGGATCGACGAGGCGAAGGCCGAGCTGACCGAGATCGTCGACTTTCTGAAGACCCCCGACCGCTACGTGCGACTGGGCGGCCGTATGCCGCATGGCGTTTTGCTCTACGGGCCGCCCGGCACCGGCAAGACCCTGCTGGCACGCGCCGTCGCCGGGGAGGCGCACGCCGCCTTCTTTTCGATCGCCGCCTCGGAGTTCATCGAGGCGATTGTCGGAGTCGGCGCCGCCCGAGTCCGCGACCTGTTCTCCAAGGCCAAGGAGGCTGCACCGGCGATCGTCTTCATCGACGAGCTCGACGCGATCGGCCGCTCGCGCCAGGGGTCGGCGGGCATCACCGGCGCAAACGACGAGCGCGAGCAGACCCTTGATCAGATCCTGACCGAGATGGATGGGTTTGAGTCCACGGAGGCTGTAGTCGTGCTGGGCGCGACCAACCGTCCCGAGATCCTTGACCCCGCGTTGCTGCGGCCGGGACGCTTCGATCGTCGTGTCGCGGTGCAGCCGCCGGATCGGGCGGGGCGGGCGAAGATCCTCCAGGTGCACACGCGCTCGATGCCACTCGCCGCCGATGTCGACCTAAACGTGCTCGCGGCGACGACTCCGGGCATGGTCGGCGCGGACCTTGCCAACCTCGCCAACGAGGCGGCGCTGCTGGCAGCTCGCCGCGGCCACGACAAGGTGATGATGGCGGACTTCACCGACTCGCTGGAGAAGATCCTGCTCGGCGCGCCGCGCGGCATCGTGCTGAGCCCGGACGACCGCAAGCGGACCGCCTACCACGAGTCCGGTCACGCGCTGGTGGGAATGCTCACTCCGGCTGCGGATCCGGTGCGCAAGGTGTCGATCATCCCGCGCGGGATGGCGCTCGGCGTGACGCTGTCCACGCCTGACGCTGATCGCGTCAGCTACACGCGGGATGAGCTCGAGGCCAAGATCAGGGTCTCGCTTGGAGGGCGGGTGGCCGAGGAGGTGGTGTTCGGCAACATCACCACGGGCGCGGAGTCGGACCTCGAGCAGCTCACGCAGATCGCGCGCCAGATGGTGGGCCGGTGGGGAATGAGCGACAAGCTCGGGCCCGTCACCCTGCTGCCCCAGGACGGGCAGGGTCCGCTGCTTCCGGGCTCGAGCGAGACCTCGCCGCAGACGCAATGGCTGATAGACGATGAGGTCCACGGTCTGATCGACGACGCCCATGCCGAGGTCACGCACCTGCTAAGCGACCATCGCGACCAGCTCGACAGCCTCGCTCACAAGTTGCTGGAAGCC
>JAFAPR010000281.1 GCA_019247075.1 Solirubrobacterales bacterium | reverse complement strand
CTCAAGCGCAACCTCGAGGATCTGGAGTGGCTCGAGCGGACGGCGCGGGCGCACGACGCGGTACTCGCCGCGATGATGGCTGGGGACGCGGTCGTCCCCATGCGCTTGCTCACGATCTTCACGGACGGATCGCGGCTGCTCGCCATGCTCGACCGCGAGCGCGATGCGCTTCGGCGGTCACTGGACCGACTGCGCGGTCACGCCGAGTGGAGCGTAAAGCTGCTCGTCGATCACCGATCGCTCGAACGCGCGGCGCACGAACAAGCGAGGCAACTGGCGGCCGCACGCGCCCCGGACAGCCCCGGCCGAGCCTACTTCGCCCGCAAGCAGGGCGACCGCACGGCGCGACAGAAGGCGCGCGAATTGGCCCAGGCGGCCGCGACAGAGGCGCATGCCACGCTGAGCGCGCACGCCGCCGCCTCCCGCCGTTTGCGGCCGCAGCAGTCAGAGCTGTCCGGCCGGTCGGGCGAGATGATCCTCAACGGCGCATATCTTGTCGAGGGCGCTCAGAGCCAGCTGTTCAACGACACCGCCGCGCGGCTGCGGGAACGCCACCGGGGGGCGGGCATCGATGTTGAATTGAGCGGGCCATGGGCCCCCTACAACTTCGCCGACGAAGCTGACCGGATGGCGAGTGCGGCCGGTCGGTCATGAGCACGGATGTCGTAGCCGATCGCGAGGTCGCGCTCGTCGAGGTTCTCGACCGCGCGCTCGGGGCTGGCGTGGTCGTCAGCGGAGAGGTCACGCTCTCGCTGGCCGACGTCGATCTGGTCCACCTCAGCCTGCGGCTCCTGGTTGCCTCGGTGGACACCCTCATCGGCGAGGGAGGCCAGACGACCGATACCCGGTGATCCATGCCTACTTGATCTGCGAGCCTGCGACTGCCGCCCCACTGCCGAAGCGCCGCGGCCTCCGTGGCGCAAAGCTGCGGGCGACCACGGCCGAGGGACTCGCGGCGGTCTATAGCAATCACCGCTCCTTCGCAGCCTCGCCGGAGCTCGTCCTGGCCCACGAGCGGGTGATCGAAGCGGTCATGGAAAGAGGGCCTGTCCTGCCCCTGCGATTCGGAACGCGGCTAGAACACGAGCGAGACCTCGTCGCGTTCATGGGGGCGAGGCGAGCAGAGCTGCTCGCGGCTATCGACCGCGTCCGCGGCCGGGTCGAGATGGGACTGCGAGTCATTCCGCGCGTGCGGCGCGGCGGACAGCGGGACGAGACCTCGAGCGGCCGCGCCTACCTGCTCGAGCGGGTTGAGAAACATCGTTTGTCCGAGCGCGCGAAGCGGGAGGTCCATCTGCCGCTCACGCGGCTGGCCACCGCGGACGTCGTTGCAACCCGCGTCACCCCGCCCGCGATCCTGGCTGCTTCGTATCTCGTGCCGGCGGATCGCGTCGAGAGTTTCCGGACCGCAGCCGGACGCTTGGCCGCGGGCGTCGCGGAGGTCCAGTCGTTTGTCACTGGGCCCTGGCCGCCGTACAGCTTCGTAGCGCTGGATGAGACGTCCGCGGCATCCGCGGCCAGCGGGCACCCGGGATGACGGAACCCGAAAAAAGGCGCAGGCGGCTGGACGCGGACGACGAGGACGTGGCGCGCGGCCTCGCGCAGCTCGTGCTCACCCTCGTCGAGTTGCTGAGGCAACTGATGGAGCGTCAGGCGGTACGGCGGGTGGAGGGGGGCCGCTTGAGCGACGAGGAAGTGGAGCGACTCGGTCAGGCGCTGATGGCGCTGGAGGACCGCATGGAGGAGCTCAAGGAGATCTTCGGCCTCGAGGACCGAGACCTAAACCTCAACCTCGGTCCGCTGGGCAACTTGCTGGACGAGTGATCCGCGGCAGTTCCTCTCGAGACCTAGTCATCTCGCGAGCGGGCCTTCTCGTCCTCTTCTGTGGGTGAAAGGAGGTTGTCGAGGAAGCCTTTGGCCTTGCCCTCCGCGATTCGGGAGGCGCCTGCCTTCGCGCCGGACTCGGTGATGTCACTGGCCACGTCGGATAGCTGTTCCGGTTCCTGGGTACCCAGCTCGAGGCGATTTGCGGCCTCCGCGAACTGTAGGTAGGTATCAACGCTCGCGATCACGATCCGCGCATCCACCCGCAGCAGCTCGATGCCCACCAGCGAGACGCGGGCAAAGACGTCGACCACCACGCCCTTGTCGAGGATCGTGCCGACGACGTCGGCCAACGAACTGGTCTCCTGTTGGCGCTGTAGGGCGCCGCCGCCACTTGACTCGATAGCCATCGCTTACCTCCTTGCACGAGCCGGCCGCCGTCTACGCCCCCTTCCGGTCCGATTCGGCTGGCTCTAGTTTCTTGGTGCTCCATCTTCCCGGTGGCGCAGTCGCCCAAAAGTCCTCGGGGGTCAACGGCCGACCCGTCGGCCGGCCACGGTCATCCGACCGCCCAGCCCCATACGATCGTCCCTGATGTTCGACCACGTCGGCTTCGAGGTCTCCGACCTGGCCCGCTCGGCTCGCTTCTACGACGCGGTCAGCTTCCCTCTCGGGGTGAGGCGCGTGCTCTCCTCAGAGCACGCGGTCGCCTACGGCATCGAGGGGGCCGAGCTGTGGATCGTGGTCCGCGGACGTTCTCCGGGACCGACCTACGGTCACCTCGCGCTGCGGGCGAGCGGCAGGGCCGCGGTCAATGCGGCCCACGCCGCCGGCCTCGCCCACGGCGGCTCGGACGACGGGGCGCCCGGCCCGCGCCCTCAGTATGGGCGGGGGTGCTACGCCGCCTACCTGCGCGACCCCGACGGCCTGCGGGTCGAGGTCGTGGCGCGGTGGTGAGCTAAGGTCCTCGATAACTGAAACCCGACCGTCGGATACCCTCCGCCCACGCCGGCGGGAGGCGATCGTCCGGTCGGCTTCTTTTTGCGGCTGCTGGAGTCTGGGAGGAAGGCCAATGGCGGTACGGGTTGCGATCAATGGCTTCGGACGGATCGGCCGGAACGTGTTCCGAGCGGCGTACGAGCGCGGCGCCGACATCGAATGGGTGGCGGTGAACGACCTGATCGAGCCGCAGACGATCGCCCACCTGGTCAAGTACGACTCCAACTACGGACCGTTCCCGGGGGAGGTGGTGGCTACCGATTCGGCCTTCCGCGTCGACGACGCCGAGATCCGCGTGCTCTCCGAAAAGGATCCCGCCGCGCTCCCGTGGGAACAGCTCGGCGTTGATGTCGTAATCGAGTCGACGGGTCTCTTCACCGACCGCGACAACGCCGCCAAGCACCTTCAGGCCGGCGCCAAGAAGGTCGTGATCTCCGCCCCCGCGACCGACCCGGACGCGACCGTCGCGCTCGGGGTCAACTTCGACGAGACCTATGACGCACAGCGTCACCACGTGATTTCGAACGCTTCTTGCACTACCAACTGCCTGGCGCCGCTGGCGAAGGTCATGCACGACACCGTCGGCATCAAGCACGGGCTGATGACCACGATCCATGCGTACACCGCGGATCAGCGGCTCCAGGACATGCCTCACCGCGACCTCCGCCGGGCCCGGGCCGCGGCCGTCAACCTGATCCCAGCCTCGACCGGCGCGGCAAAAGCGATCGGACTCGTGATCCCCGAGCTCAACGGCAAGCTCCACGGCTTCGCGATCCGCGCGCCGCTGCCGACGGGCAGCGTGGTCGACCTCACGGTGGAGGCCGCCCGCGAGACAAGCGTCGAGGAGGTAAACGGCGCGCTCCAGGCGGCTGCCTCCGGTCCGCTGGAGGGCATCCTCGCCTACACCGAGGACCCGATCGTGTCCTCGGACATCATCAAGAACCCCGCTTCCTCGATCGTCGACGCGCAGCTGACCGCCGTCATGGACGGCACGATGGTCAAGGCCATCTCTTGGTACGACAACGAATGGGGCTACTCGAACCGCCTGGCGGACCTGGTGCAGAGGCTCCTGTGAGCGGCCCCCCCGCGCCCGGGCTCGGGCCTGCTGGCCGGTGAAGACGCTGCGCGACCTCGGCGACGTAGAGGACAGGCGCGTGCTGGTTCGCGTCGACTTCAACGTTCCTCTGCAGGGCGGTCGCGTGGTCGACGACACGCGCATCAGAGCGTCGCTGGAGACGGTCGAGGCCCTGCGCAGCCGCGGCGCCAGACTGGTCCTCGCCTCGCATCTCGGTCGCCCCGTCGATCGCGAAGCCGAGCTCTCGATGCGTCCGGTGGCCGACCGCCTGGCGGAGCTCTCGGGTGCCGACGTCACGCTCGCGCCCGGCGTGGTGGGGGACGACGTGCGCGCGTTCTCGGAGAACCTCGGCCGCGGCGACGTGCTGGTGCTCGAGAACGTTCGCTTCGAGCCCGGCGAGACCAAAAACGATCCCGGCCTGGCGGCTCGCCTGGCCGAGCTCGGGGACGCCTACGTCAACGATGCCTTTGGAACCGCCCACAGGGCCCACGCCTCCACGGTCGGGGTGGCGGTGCACATGCCCCGGCGGGCAGCGGGCCTGCTGCTTGAGCGCGAGGTGAGGGTGCTCACCGACCTGCTGACCGACCCCGCCCGACCGCTAGTCGCGGTTCTCGGCGGCGCCAAGGTGCAGGACAAGATCAACGTGATCGCGCGCTTTCAGGAGCGCGCGCAGGCCGTTCTCCTCGGGGGCGCGATGGCCTTCCCCTTTCTGGCCGCCCGCGGCCACGAAGTCGGCGCCTCCAAGTGCGAAGCCAAGGACGTCAAGCTCGCCCGCGGGCTGCTCGAGCGGCAGGGCCTTGCAGCGCTGCAGCTGCCGCGCGACCTGGTCGTGGCCGACAGGCTCGCAGCGGACGCCCCGGCCCAGGTAGTCGACGGGGCCGACGTCCCCGCCGGGATGGTCGGCCTCGACATCGGGCCACGCACCGCCGCGGCCTACAGCGCCGAGATCGCGCGCGCTGCAACGGTCTTCTGGAACGGTCCCATGGGCGCCTTTGAGCTGGAGCCATTCGCCGCCGGCACGCGCGCGATCGCCGAGGCGGTCGCGGCCGCTCCGGGGACCACCGTGGCGGGCGGGGGCGATTCGATCGCGGCCCTGGCCAGGTACGGCCTCGCCAACCGCCTCACCCACGTGTCGACGGGTGGCGGGGCTGCACTGGAGCTGCTCGAGGGGCATCGCCTGCCCGGCTTGGAGGCGCTCGGATGAACGCCGGCGGACAGCCGGCGAACCGCACGCCGCTGCTGGCGGGCAACTGGAAAATGCACAAGACGGTGGCGGAGGCGCGGTCTTTCGTGGCGCGGCTGCTGCCGCAACTTCCGGACAGAGGCGCGATCGAAGTCGGCCTGTGTCCGCCGTTTCTGGGACTGCGCGCGGTGGCCGAGGCGGCTGCCGGCTCCGGGGTGAAGCTGTATGCGCAGAACATGCACCATGCGCAGGAGGGGGCCTTCACGGGCGAAGTGTCGGCGCCGATGCTGGTGGAGGCCGGCGTCGACGGGGTGATCCTGGGCCACTCGGAACGCAGGGCCTACTTCGGCGAGTCCGACCGCGAGCTTCAGCTGAAGGTGCCCGCCGCGCTCCAAGCCGGCCTCATGCCCATCCTGTGCGTCGGCGAGACCGAAGAGGAGCGCGACCGCGGCGACACCGAAAGGCGCCTGCGCCACCAGGTCCAGGAGGACCTGCACCTAGTCGACTCAGAGCGCCTCTCCGAAGTCGTGATCGCGTACGAGCCCGTGTGGGCGATCGGAACCGGGCGGGTGGCCTCGACCGAGCAATGCGACGAGGCGATGTCGTTCATCCGCGCGCTCGTCGGCGACCGCTGCAAGGAACAGGCGGAGCTGACGCGGATCCTTTACGGGGGCAGCGTCAACGCTGAGAACGCCGCGGAGCTGCTCGCGCTCCCCGACGTCGATGGAGCGCTCGTGGGGGGCGCGAGCCTCGACCCTTACTCGTTTGCGGCGATCGCCGCCGCCGCCGTCCGCTGATGGCGGTCGCGGACGGTCCGGCGCGGCTGCCCGTTGCAGCGGTCGCGCTGATCGTCCTCGACGGGTGGGGTCTGGCAGCTCCCGGCCCGGGGAACGCCATCTCGCGCGCGCGGACCTCGGTGTTCGATCAGCTGTGGTCGCGCTATCCGCACACCACGCTTCAGGCCTCGGGCCGCGCCGTGGGGTTGCCGGAGGGTCAGATGGGCAACTCGGAGGTGGGCCACCTCAACCTCGGCGCGGGCGCGGTGGTGGTCCAGGATCTGATGCGCATCGACGAGGCGGTCGAGAAGGGGGAGCTGGCGTCGAACGAGGTGCTGCGAGACGCGTTCGGGGCTGCGGAGCGGCTGCACCTGATCGGCCTCGTCTCGGACGGGGGCGTGCATTCCGGGTGGGCGCACCTGCAGGCGCTGATCGCCATGGCGGCCTCGCTGGAGGTCCCCGACCTGGTGCTGCATGCCTTCACCGATGGCCGCGACACGATGCCCGAGTCGGGCGCCGGCTATCTGGCCACGGTCCAGAGCTGGATGGAGAACGAGGGCGAAGGA
>JAFAPR010000342.1 GCA_019247075.1 Solirubrobacterales bacterium | reverse complement strand
AGCCCAGAGCAACGACGCGACCAGCCGCGAGGACGGCTGTTGCTTGGCCAGGGAAAGCGAGCGCGGCGTCCTGCTTGCCGCGGTGGCTGTCGCGGCATGAAAATTGTTCTTGGAGGGTCCGTCCGGGTGTGGCCGTAGGTTCGGTCGATCCGGGACAGGGGCCTTCTTGGGAGAGCGCAGACGGGTAGGCCGTTTTATGCGATGGGCTTTGAGCCCGTGGTCTGTTTTTGGCCGCCCCTGCGACTTGCCTGGATTGAGCTTCGAGCTCGTATCGGTCTGTGTCGTTGTCCCGCTGGTTCTCCCGTTCGGTGTCGACGAAGTGGAGGTGAGCGGTGTCGTTGCTGGGCAGGTGGGTTGGTCGGGCGATCGGCGTGGATGTCCATCGGGGCTTTTGCGTGATCGCGATTTGTGAGGAGGGAGTGGTCCGGTCGGCGGGCCGGGTGTCGAGCACCCCGGAGGGAATCGAGGCGTTTGCGGAGAGCTTGTTGCCGTCGGATCGGGTGGCGTTGGAGGTGACGGGCAGCGCGTGGGAGCTGGCGCGGATCCTTGAGCCGCGCGTGGACCGGGTGGTGGTGGTCTCGCCCGATGACACGGGGATTGTGCAGGCGCGCGCGAAGACCGATCGGCTGGACGCGCGCGCGCTGGCGAGGTTGCTGTGGGCCGGGGAACTTGAGTCGGTGTGGGTGCCCGATGAGCGGTGCCGGGTGTTGCGCCGTCGCCTCGCTCGGCGCCAGCAGCTCGTTCACGCCCGCACGCGCTCAAAGAACGAGATCCACGCCGTACTTCAGCGCCGGCTGCGGGGCAGGCCGCCGTGCTCGGATTTGTTCGGGGTCAAGGGCCGCCGGTGGCTCTCGGGCTTGGAACTGCCGCTTGAGGAGCGCGAGTCAATAGACGCCGCGATCCGCCACATCGAGTTTCTGGACTGGGAGATCCGGGAGGTCGAGCAGTTGATCGCCCACCAGGCGCTCTCCTGGCCCGAGATCCACCGGCTTATGACCGTGCCCGGAGTGAATCTGATCTGCGCCGCGACGTTCATCGCCGCGGTCGGCGAGGTCAACCGCTTCATGACCAGCCGCAAGCTGGTTGCATATCTCGGGCTTGACCCCAAGGTGCGCCAGTCCGGAGAAGCGCCGGCGCGCTCGGGCCGGATCTCCAAGCGCGGGTCGGCCACCGCCCGCTGGGCGCTGGTCGAGGCCGCGTGGCAGGCGGCCCGCCAACCCGGGCCGCTGCACGCGTTTTACCAGCGCACCCGGGCCCGACGCGGTCACGGCAAAGCGATCGTGGCCACAGCGCGCAAACTGGCGGTCCTGTTCTGGTGCATGCTCACCCGCGCAGAGGACTACGCCCACCAGCAGCCCTCGCTGACCAAGCGCAAGCTGCGGCAGCTCGAGCTGACCGCCGGCGCCCCCAAGCACGCCAGGAGCACCGTCGGTGCGTTAAGCCGCAACGAGACGCTCCGCCAGGCCGAGCGCCAGATCGCCGAACAAGCGGAGACGTCCTACCTACGAATGGTCAAAGACCAGCAGGCCGCCGCGCCGACTAGAAAAGCGGGCGCGAGCGTGACACTGGAGCGCGCATAGATCAGGCCCTCGAAGGGCAAAGTCGCGCGGCAGGCTAAAGAGCTCCAGACGCCTGCGCTTTGAAACGTCATCGGCTCGCGCCCAAACACAACCTAACGCGATCTCCCGGCGTCGACAACCACGGCGACGACCACCCGACCGCAAATACCGGCCGCGACCATGCTGCTGACGACGACACGGGCCCGGCCCTGCCCACAGGAGGCGATCTGAGCCCCTCGACCACGCCTCGCCACGACCAAGACCTCATCCGAAAACAAACGCAAATTCCGTAGAAACATTCACCCACACCCTTGCTTTTCATCGGTCGCACAAAGGGTTCCGCCCGAGCCGGTTAATGGAATTCGGGTATGCCCCAGAACTTCATCGAGTGTGATCGTGAGCAGGTGTTTTTGTTGCCGCCGTCGCTGCGCGATTGGCTGCCTGAGGATCATCTGGCGTGGTTCGTGGTCGAGGCGGTCCGCCGGTTCGATCTCAGCGACTTCTATGCGGCCTACCGGGCGGACGGGCATGGTCGGGCGGCGTATGACCCGTCGGTGATGGTGAGCCTTGTCTTGTATGCGTACTCGACGGATGAGCGGTCCTCGCGCGGGATTGAGCGGCGGTGTCGTCAAGACATTGCCTACCGGGTGATCACCGGCAACCGGGTGCCTGATCACGCGACGATCGCCCGGTTTATCCGGCGTCACCAGCAGTCGCTCAACGAGCTGTTCGGCGCGGTGCTGCGGCTGTGCGCCAGGGCCGGGTTGGTGGGCTCGGGGGTGGTCGCGGTTGACGGGACCAAGTTGACGGCGAGCGCGAGTAGTGACTCGAACGTGGACTATGACCGGATCGCGCGGGAGATCATCGCCGAGGCAATCGCGACCGATGAGGCCGAGGATGAGCGGTACGGCGAGGCGCGTGGTGGTGAGTTGCCGCCGGAGCTTCAGACCGAGGCCGGTCGGCGCCAGTGGCTTGAGCGCGAGCTCGCCCGCGAGCGAGCCGATGCGGAGGTCGAGGAGGCGCCGGCGGACGAGAGCTCTGAGCCGGATGGTGAGTTTGATCCTGAGCGGATTGGCCCCAACGGGCGAAGGGCGTGGTTGCGTGAGGCGCACCGCCAGCTCGAGCGCCAGCGTTGGCAGGCAGCCGGGCCGATCCCGCGCTCGCGCGCGGAGCGGCTATGGCTCGCCGCTCGCTGGCTGGAGGACGAGCTGGCCGCGGAATGCCACGGAAATAGGGCATATGAGGAGCTGCGCGAGCATCGGCGGCTGCACGACAAGCGCCGACTCGGAGGTCCGACCAAGCCTTACACGCCGCCGGGGATCCCGCCGGGCGAGGTGAATCTGACCGATCCCGACTCGCGGCGGATGAAGGGCAACCGCCGCTATATCCAGGGCTACAACGCACAGGCGGTCGTCAACGGAGGTTGTCCCGTAGCTCGTAGAACTTGAGGGACGGCGGTCCCTCCAGGCCGTCCGCTCCGCTTGGGAGCGTGATTGGCGATCAAGTCAAGATCGAAGGAGGAACCGCCGTGAGCAAGACCGTACCGGTCGCGCAGGCGACCATTGATGAGGCCGTGCTGCCCGAGCGCGTGCAGGAAGCGCTGGGCGAGCTGGGTGGGGGCAGCGAAGGAGGGGCTTTTGGCGCTCAGCGTGGGCGTCGGGCTCGGTGTTCTGATCGAGATGATGGAAGAAGAGGTCGACGAGGTGGTGGGTCCCAAGGGCAAGCACAACCCGGAGAGGACTGCGGTCCGTCACGGTCACGAGGACGGGGAGGTGACGCTCGGCGGCCGCCGGGTTGAGGTCCGCCGGCCGCGAGCGCGGACCGCCGATGGCGAGTCCGAGGTTCGTCTTGCGACCTATGAGCACTTCGCCGACCGCGACCCAATGGCGCGGGTGGTGCTCGAGCGGGTGCTCGCCGGCGTCTCCGCCCGACGCTATCGCCGCACCCAGGAGCCGGTCGGTGAGCAGGTCGAGGTCCAGGCCAGATCGACGTCGAAGTCGGCGGTGTCGCGGACGTTCGTGGAGCGAACGCGCGTCGCGCTGGCTGAGCTGATGTCCCGCCAGCTTGCCGATCTGCGCCTAGCGGTGATGATGATCGACGGGATCGAGTTCAAGGAGCGAATGATGATCGTCGCCTTGGGAATCACGACCGAGGGCGTGAAGATCCCCCTGGGGTTATGGGAAGGCTCGACCGAGAACGCGACCGTCGCGACCGCACTGCTGTCGGACTTGGTCGAGCGGGGGCTGGATCCCCAGCAAGGAATGCTGTTCGTGATCGACGGATCGAAGGCGCTCAGGAAAGCCGTGAGGACGGTGTTCGGCGAGGTTCCGGTCCAACGCTGCGTGCGGCATAAGGAGAGGAATGTCGTTCGGCATCTCGCCGAGCGCGACCGCCCGCCGATTATCGCCCGCATGCGCCGCGCGTGGGCGGACACCGACTATCACCGAGCACTCGAACAGCTGACTCGGCTCGCCGACGAGCTCGACCACACCCATCCTGGCGCCGCCGCCTCCCTCAGGGAGGGCATGGAGGAGACGCTGACCGTGGCCCGCCTCGGGATCAAGGGCAAGCTCAAACGCACCCTGGAGTCAACGAACCCGTGCAAGTCGATGATCGACTGCGTCCGCACAACCCAGCGCAACGTCAAGCGCTGGAGCTCCGGTGAGATGGGACTGCGCTGGACAGCCGCCGGGATGCTCGAAGCGGAGAAGCAGTTCCGCAAGGTGATCGGCTACCTGCAGCTTCCGCAGCTCGCGATCGCGATCGAACGGCGACTCCACCTTCAACAGCACCCCACGACCGAGGAGGCCCGTACCGCAGTCACTATGTAACGATCACAACCGGGCCGCCGTCACGAAGTTCCACAGCGAGCGGGACAACCTCCGTCAACGAGCAGCAGGTCGTGATCGCTGCGGAGATCACGACCAACCCGGGCGACTTCGGGCACCTGCGACCGATGATCGAGACAGCGCTCGAACAGCTCGAGCAGGCGGGCGTCACCGAGAAGCCCGCCGTGGTGCTGGCCGACGCGCAGTACTGGAACGAGCAGCACATGGACCACGTCGTTGCCGAGCACGGGATCCAGGTGCTGATCCCACCCGACTCAGGCAAACGCGACGGAGAACGCCCCGGGTGGACCGGTGGCCGGTACTCATTAATGCGGCGGGTGCTCGCCAGCGATCTCGGAAAGCAGCTGTACCGCAAACGGCAACAGTCGATCGAACCGGTCTACGGTCACACCAAACACAACCGCAAGATCTACCGCTTCAACTACAGAGGCAGAGCCGGAGTGAGGACGGAGTGGCGACTGGCAATGCTGACCCACAACCTGATCAAACTCCACCGCCACCAGCTCGCCGCCGCGGGAGCCTAACGGCCCGCGCGGGGTACCCCTTTCAAAGTCGCCCACCCGACGAGCGCCCGCCCGCCCCAGTGCAAGCGGTGAGCGACTCCCGAGTTTCTGCGACAGCCACCGCG
>JAFAPR010000287.1 GCA_019247075.1 Solirubrobacterales bacterium | reverse complement strand
CAGATCCTGCACCCGGCTGGCGGCCTGCGGGAGACGCAGCAGGCTCTTGGGGGTCATGATCACCAGTGGGCGCTGCTTGGCGATGCGCGCCTGGCGGCGCAGGAGGTGGAAGTACTGGGCGGGAGTGGTGCAGTCGGCTACCCGGATGCTGCCCTCGGCGGCGAGCTGGAGGAAGCGCTCGAGCCGCGCCGAGGAGTGCTCGGGCCCAGAGCCCTCGTACCCGTGGGGCAGGAGCAGCACCAGGCGCGACGTCTGCCCCCACTTGGCCAGACCCGAGGTGATGAACTGGTCGATGATCACCTGTGCGGCGTTGGCGAAGTCCCCGAACTGAGCCTCCCACAAAACCAGCGTCTCGGGCGCCTCCTGGGAGTAGCCGTACTCGAACCCGACGCACGCCATCTCGGACAGCGGCGAGTTGTGGAGCTCCATCGGCGCGCGTGCCCCCGGCAGGTGGGCCATCGCGTAGTACTCCTGGCCGGTCTTGGCGTCGTGGAGAACCAGGTGGCGCTGGCTGAAGGTTCCCCGTTCGGTGTCCTGGCCGGTCAGCCGGATCGGGATCCCCTCGGTCAGCAACGAGGCAAAGGCGAGTTCCTCGGCTTGGGCCCAAACGATGCCCGGCACTCCGTCCTGCTCGCCACCGCCAGCGCCGTCCTGCGCGAACGCCGCTCGCCGCTGCTCGAGCTGCTTGACCAGTTTCGGATGGACGGTGAACCCTTCCGGCACGGACAGCAGCTCCTCGTTGAGCACCCGGAGCCGGTCGGCCGGGACCGCGGTCGACACCTCCGGCGAAGCGCTGCGGTCGAGCTGGTACTCGCCCGTGCCGTGCTCGACCTCCTTGGCCCGCTCGATCTGCTCCTTGAGCTCCTGGTGGGCCTCGCTCAATACCGACCACACGTTGTCGGTCATCTCGGTGGATTCCTGTTCGGTGACGACGCCCTGCTCGATCAGCTGCCGAGCGAACAGCTCCCGCACCGGAGGATGCTTCTTGATCGCCTGGTACATCTCTGGCTGGGTGTAGGCGGGTTCGTCGGCTTCGTTGTGGCCGAACCGCCGGTAGCCGATCAGGTCGATCAAGACATCGTGGCCAAACCGCTGGCGGAAGGCAAACGCCAGCCGCAGCGCGGATATGCACGCCGGCACGTCATCTGCGTTGACGTGGATGATCGGGACGTCGAAGCCCTTTGCCAGGTCCGAGGCCCACTTGGTCGAGCGAGCGTCGTCCGGGTCCGTGGTGAACCCGACCTGGTTGTTCTGAATGATGTGGATCGTGCCGCCGACCGTGTAGCCGTCCAGCGCCTGGAGGTTCAGCGTCTCCGCCACGACCCCTTGGGCGGGGAAGGCGGCATCGCCGTGGAGGATCACTGGGATCGCGGCGTTGACGTCCTGGTGAGCGTGGGCACCCTGGCGCCTGGTCTGGGCCGCGCGGGTCGCGCCGACGACGACGGGGTCGACAAACTCGAGGTGGCTGGGGTTCGACTCCAGGCGGACCGTTATCGACTCCCCGCTGGGGAGCCCGTAAGAGCCGTCGGCGCCATGGTGGTACTTGACGTCACCAGTGCCGCCGTGGGGGAGCGAAGTGATCGGCGCGAGCGTCGATGACCCCTCGAACTCAGCGAAGATCGAGTCATAGGGGCGGCCGAGGTTGTGGGCGAGGACGTTGAGGCGACCACGGTGGGCCATGCCGATCACCACCTCGCGAGCCCCCTGGCCGGCCGCGAGCCTGATCAGCTCGTCGAGCATCGGCACCGTCATGTCAAGGCCCTCGATGGAGAACTGCTTCTGGCCGAGATACGCCTTGTGCATGAACCGCTCGAGCGCGTCGACCTCGGTGAGCCGCCGCAGGAGCGCCTTCTGCTCCTCGGTGCTGAGCGGTTTGCGGAAGGTCCCGCCCTCGATCTTCTCCCGAAGCCACAGCCGCTGCTCGTGGGAGGCGATGTGCTCGATCTCGTAGGCGATCGGCCCGCAGTAGGTCTCGCGTAGGTGGGGCAGCGCCTCGGCGAGCGTCTTGCCGGGGACGTACATGCGCAGGATGCGGGCGGGGATCCGCGACATGACCACCTTGGTGAGACCGAGCGGCGCGGGGTCAAGGGCGGGATCGCCCTCGGGCTCGCGGCCCAGTGGGTCGAGCTTGGCTGCCAAGTGGCCGTGCGTTCGGTGAGCCTTGACCAGCGAGGTCGCCGCCTGCACGGCTTCGAGCATCTCCTCATCCGGCGGGGCGGCTGCCGGCGCCCCCTCTGGGAGGGGCTTGAAGCTCGGCACGGGCGGTCGGGGAGCGGCCGGCGAGGGGGCAAGGGCGGGGGCGGGAAGCTTGGGCAGCTCCACGGCGAGGTCGGCAAACACCCGCTCGTAGAAGCCCTCGTCGCCTCGTAGGTACCCCTCAATGCGCTGGAGGAACCGGCCAGACTCCGCTCCCTGGATCACGCGGTGGTCGTAGGTCGAAGTCATCGTCATGACCTTCTCCGCTCCGATCTCCGATCCGAGCCGATCGAGCCCCGGGGGATAGCCGATCGCGCCGGTGGCGACGATCGTTCCCTGCCCGGCCATCAGCCGAGGCACGGAGGCCACCGTGCCAATCCCCCCGGGGTTGGTGAGGGTCACGTTGCCACCGCTCAGCTCATCCGCAGTGAGGCCACCCGCCCGCGCCTTTTCGATCAGAGCGTTGTAGGCCTGCACGAACTCTCCGAAGCGCATCCGCCCCGCCCCGCGGATCACCGGCACGAACAACGCGCGCGAGCCGTCCTTCTTCTCCACATCGACAGCCACACCGAGATTGCAGGCCCCGTCGTCGACCCGATGGGGCTGTCCGTCGATCTCCGCGAAGTGGTTGGCCATTACAGGCATGTCGTCGGTGGCCGCGATGGCGATCGCGTAGGCGATGAGGTGCGTAAAGGAGACCCGTTGCCCGGCGTCCTTGAGCTGGGCACGGCGCTGCTCGAGCACCGTCACAGGGAAGGTCCTGAAGGACGTGGCGGTCGGCACCGACCGGCTCTGCTCCATGTAGCGCGCCAGGGCGGCGGCCCCGCCCCGCAGGAGCTGCGCGCCGGCGGCTGTGGGGGATCGCGCCTCGGGAGGTGCGGTCGTGTCGGCCGGGGCTGGGGCCTCTTCTGTCGAGACACCGGCGCCATCGCCCGCCGCTGCCAGCACGTCGGCCTTGGTTATCCGCCCGCCCCGAGCCGACCCCTCCACCTTCGACAGGTCGATCCCTTGCCGGGCGGCGATCCGCCGCGCGATCGGCGAGACGTGTCCGGCCTCGGCCTCGACGGGCTCGTCGGCGCGCTCAGGCTCGGCGGGGCGCTCAGGCTCGGCAGCGCGCTGGGATTCGGCGGCGCCCTCGGGCTCGGCGGGGGGCTCGGCGGCGCGCTCGGGCTCAGCCGGGGTGTCCGGCTCTGCCGCGAAGACTGGCTCGGTGGCAGCACGCTCGGTAGCGGCGTCTTGCTCGCGGGCCTCGGCATGAACATGCTCGGCGGTTGCCGCGGGCTGCTCGGCGCCGGCTCCGATCCTCATCCGCCCGATCACCTGACCGACAGTGACCGTTTCGCCTTCCTCGCTGAGGATCTCGCTGACCACTCCCGAGGCAGGCGCGGGCAGTTCCATGTCGACCTTGTCGGTGGAGACCACGACCACCGTGTCTCCCTCCTTGACAGAACCGCCGGCCTTCACGGTCCACTCGAGGATCGTGCCCTCGGTGACGGACTCGCCTCCCGTCGGGGTCACGATGTCGACGGTCTTGACCTGCTCGTCTGGCTCAGCGACGCGCGGCGCCGCTTCTGGCGCTCCGCCGTTGCCAGCATGATCCGAGATTGCCGGTTGCGACTCGGCCGGCGGCTCCGGTCGGGTTTCTTGCGCCGACGGGCCCTCCGAGGGCGTGGCCCCGTCACCATCCCCTGTGGCGATCTCCGCCAACGGAGCGCCGACCGCGATCGTATCCCCCTCGGCTGCGTGGATCTTGGCGATCCGCCCCGCCACTGGCGCGGGGACCTCGGCATCGACCTTGTCGGTCGAGATCTCGACGATGGTCTCCTCGGCTGCGACCTGCTCGCCCTCTTTCTTGTGCCATTCGAGCACAGTTCCCTCGGCGACGGAATCGCCCATCGCCGGCATCACAACCTGGACGGTGCCTGCCTCTGTCGCCATCTGTATTCCCGACTCTAACGCGTGACTATAGGAGCAGATGGCCATTCTCCGCGGCCGCGACGCCGCTCTATGAGCACGAAGCCAAGCGACCCCAGGAATGGCCCGAGTCCACCCAGAACGGAGATCGTCACCGCCAGCCAGAAGGGAATGATCCGCATCCGCGCCGCCACGATGCACACCAGCGACATGGTGATCCACATCACGCCGTGGGTCATGCCCAGGATGAAGGTTTCGGGTTCGGGTTTGCCGAGCGCAAACGCGCAGATCAGCAAGGCCAGAAACACAGTGGAGTGGGTGATCGAAGCCACCTCGAGGCGGCGAAAGGTGACAAATTGGATCGCGCGCTGCATGACCCTCAGACGTCGCTGAGAAACGCCCCCATGCGGCGCAGCGGCTCATCCCCCTCCGGCGGCCAGCGCTCGACCTCGCTCGGCCACCACGCGAACTCTTCGTGCTCGGGATCCGGCACCACGTCCGCCCCATCGTCGAGCCACGCCATGCCGATCAGCAGCACCACCTCGCTGGGGAGGCGCACCAGCGCCTCGGCGGTGAGTCGACGGGGCGCCACGGACCATTCCTCATCCAGCTCCCGGACCATCGTGTCGACCGGGTTCTCACCCACTTCGACCGAACCCCCTGCTCCGAGCGCCCAGCGGTCCGCCCACGACGCCAGCCACGAGGCACGCCTTCCCGCGAGCCAGCGTCCATCCGCCGACCGCACCACACAGAGAATCGACAGGCTCTGCGCCGCGTTACCCGCGATCAGCCGCAGCGCCCAGCGGGCCGGCTGGAGCTCGAGCGAGAGCCGGTCGGTTCCGGAGCGGAACGAGGCCAGCCTGGCAGCAAGTCCGTCGTGCGAGGGCGACCCGCGATCGCGGAGCGCGGCCAGGGCGACGTCAGCCGCGGCCACGGCGCTCGCATCAGGTTTGTAGGGATCCTCGAGCCAGACAGCGTTGACCTGCGATGGATCCCACGGGCCACGAGCGAGAAGGGCGGGCACGACCGCCATGGGCACACACCGTAGCGGCCTGGCTCGCGTGCAATGCGGCTAGGCGGAGAGGTGTTTACGCTGCCCGCGTGCCGCGCCGACGGGGGCAGTCGTAAGGTTGGATGACTTCGCAGGCGGCGGCGCGAGCCGCGCTGTAGCTCGGCGATGGTGGCAATCCGCACGTCGCCGCTCCCGGCCACGGACATCTCTGACCGCACCCGCAACACCTTCACGCGGTGCGGTTTCAGGTGGGCCTCGTTCAAAACCTCACTCCAGTCGCCCACGCACGGCCGCGGCGGCCGGGGCCATCTCGGGTGGCAGCCGCTCCAGGATTGCGCGCCACCCGGGGTGGGCTTCGATCGCCGCGCGCACCCGTTCGAGCGCGGCGTCCATGTCTCCCGACTGGGCGAGCCCCAGCCCCGACCAGAACGCAAGCTCGTGGTTTTGGGGCGCAAGCGCGCTCGCCCGCTGATAGACCTCCGCCGCCTCGGCGTGGCGACCCTCGCCCGCGAGGCGATCGGCAGCATCGGCGAGCCCGTAAGCCTCGTGCAGCTCGAGGAGGCGCCGGAGCTCCACCAGCGGCGCAGGATGATCCTCCACCCGCAGCGAGACAAGCGCCTCCCACGGCTCGCCAGTGGCCCCCACGACCACGAGCGCGGCCGACTGGCGACCCCGGGCATCGCCACCGGCGACCTCGCCCGCGTCGAGCGCCGTCAGCAGTTTGCCCGCGAGCGGCCCTGCGCTCGCCTCAAAGGCCGCCAGCATCGCGGGCCACACGTCCTCCGACGACAGCAGGTTTCCCTGGCAGGAGACGGCCGCGCCGGTCACGTGGCCCGCGAACTGAACGCAGCTGGAGCCGGTGTGCGTCCCGACACCTCCCGCAGCGTCGACCACCGCGACCTGGCGGTGCGCAGCGCCCGGATCGGCCGCGACCAAACCCGCCAGGGCCTCGCGCGCGCCAGTCCCCGCGGCCAGCAGCTCCAGTGCCCGGGGGCCGTATGACACCTCGACGTTCGCCTGCGTCGCGACCGCGCCCACTCCCGCACGTGCCCAGGGGACCAAAGGACCAACCGAGAACCAGTGCGATTGCACCGCGACACCGAACTGGCCGCTGGCGGGGTCGCGGGCGACGATCGAGTACGTGCCCGGTCGGCCGCGGCTGCCACGGGCAAGATCCATTTTCATAGAGATCGCAGCAGCCTATCTGTCAGCCTGGGCAGGTGTCCGACGTCGCGGTACTCGGCCCCGGCGGAGTCGGCGGCTTTGTCGCCGCTATGCTGGCGCGCGCCGGCGAGGACGTCGCTGTGGTCGCGCGGGAGCCGACGGCGGAGCTGATCAACGGGCAGGGCATCTCCGTCTCGAGCGTGCGTTTCGGCGAGTTCACGGCACGCCCCACCGCGGTGGCGGAGCTCCGCACGCCGACTAGCTTACTGCTGGTCGCGACCAAGGCGACGACGCTTGCCGCCGCTCTGAAGCGAGTCATGATCGAGCCAGGGCTCGTGGTGCCTCTGCTCAACGGGCTCGACCATATGGCCGTCCTTCGTGACCGCTTCGGTGCCGGCCGCGTCGCCGCCGGCTCGATCCGGATCGAGGCCGATCGACCGGAGTCCGCTCGAGTCGTGCACTCCAGCCCGTTCCTGCGCGTTGAGCTCGCTGCCGACGATCCCGCGCTCCACCCCGCCCTCCGGGACCTTGCACAGTTCCTCCAGCGCGCGCAGATCCCCGTCGAGATGGGGCCAAGCGAGGCCCAGGTTCTCTGGTCGAAGTTAGTCCGCCTCGGTCCGCTCGCCTTGACCACCAGCGCGAGCGGACGTCCGATCGGCTTTATCCGCTCCGATTCACACTGGCGCTCGGCCCTCGAGGCCGCGATTGCCGAGACGGCCGCGGTCGCCGACGCCGAAGGCGCACCCATCGATCCGGCCCAGGTCCTCACCGAGCTCGACGGGGCCCACCCCACGCTCACGACATCGATGCAGCGCGACCTGGCCGCCGAGCGGCCCTCCGAGCTCGACGCGATCCCCGGCGCAGTGTTGCGGGCCGCGGGCCGCCACGGGCTCCGGTGCCCCACTGTCGCGCTCCTCGTGGATCAGATCTCCGAACGCGTGGCCTCCCCGGCTTGCGAGCGCCGTACCGGCCGGGACTAGACGGGTGGCTTCAGCGGCGGCGGTACCGCCGGCGAAGGGATCTCCACCGGCTGCGAGCCGACCGCTTCGACCAGTTCCTCTTCCTCCACCTCGGCGGCACCCTCTTCGTGCCGGCCGTCGCACAGGACGCGAAACTGGCCGGTGACCCCGCCGTCAGATTGCAGCACGATCCCCGGGAGGATCTCCTCGCCTTCCTCGAGGCCGAGCCGCTCGATATCGAAGTGGGCCATCCCGATTCCCCACGTGTGGTGGGTGGGGTTCTCGCGGTCGTGCGCCGCTACGCCCTGGGTCAGGCGTTCGAGCAGGTAGGCGAGCTTGCTCGGTGCGGCCATCAGCGTCGTTCGATCAGCTCGACTCGATAGCCGTCGGGATCCCTCACGAACGTGAGACGTGAGCCGCCGTCTGAAACCGTGTAGGGCTCGCGCTCGGACTCAATGCCCTGGTCCTTCAGCCGCGCGAGCGTCCCGTCGAGATCCGGAGTCGTGATTGCGATGTGGCCGTAGCCGCCGCCGAGCTCGTACGGCTCTTCGCGGCCGATGTTCCAGGTGAGCTCGAGCCGGGGCTCGTCGCCGTCTTCGGGCAGTCCCATGAATACGTTGACCGCTTCGTCCCGAATCGGCAGCCGGCCTTTCTCCTCGAACCCGAGCGCCCGGTAGAAGTCGACGGAGCGGTCCACATCGAGGATTCGGTAGCAGGTATGGATCAGGCTCATAGCGGAAGGTTAATGGCGGGACGCGCCTTCGGGCTTCCCGGTGGGTCCTCGATACGCTCCTAAATGTGATCGTCGAGCGCTCAATGAACGAACAGTGGCTGTCCAACACCTACCTGGTTGCCGACGAGGAGGGGTCCCACGCCGCGATGATCGACGCCGGTGGGCCAGTTGATCCGCTGCTCGACGTGCTGGCGCGGATGCGTGTCGAGCTCACGGCCGTGCTTCTCACCCACCACCACCACGACCACATCGCCGAGCTCACCCGGGTGCTGAACCGCCATCCCGAAGCGGAGGTCCTGATCCATTCGCTCGAGCGCAAAGACGTTCCAGCGGCGACCGGAGACCTCGAGCCTGGAGTGGGGCTCGAGTGCGGCGCGCTGCATATCGAGCCCCTCCACACTCCGGGACACACAGCGGGGATGGTCTCTTTGCTCATCGACGGGACCGATGTATTCACTGGCGACACGCTCTTCAAGGGCTCGGTTGGCGGGGTCCGGGCTCCCGGCCATACGACCTACGACGATCTCAAGCGCTCGATCATGGAGACGCTTTTGACGCTGCCCGCGGGTACCCGCATTCATCCTGGCCACTCGGAATCCACCACCGTCGCAGACGAGCTCGCACACAACCCGTTCGTGCGCATCTGGCGCGGTGTCGACCCGGAGGGCTCGGAGCCGTGCTCGGCGCTTGGCGAACCCGCCACGCTCATCCTGATGGCCGACGACTACGACGGCGGGTCCAAGGCGTGGGTGCGATGGGAGGACGGATCCGACGAGATCGTGCCCGGATCGAGAGTGCAGCACGACAACCGGGAGTGACCCGGGTAGTGGCGAGAGACCGGATCCCCACCTCGCGCGTGGGGCGCACGGCCAGGATAGGAGGGCTCGCGGCTTCCCAGGCGATGCGCCAGGCCGGCACGGTGGCCACCAATCTCGGCCGCACGCGGGAGGGAAAGGAGGCGGCGCTCGAGCGGCGCCAGATCGAGGCGGCCGAGCAGATCGTGGCCGCGCTGGGGACGATGAAGGGCGCGGCGATGAAGGTGGGACAGGTAATGTCGTTCCTCGACATCGGCCTGATCCCGCCCGAGTACCAGGAGGAGTTTCAGCGCAAGCTCGGGGCCCTGCGCGACGCCGCCCCCACCGTCACGTTCAAGGAGATGCGCAAGGTGATCGAGGACGAGCTCGACGATTCCGTCGAGGAGACCTTCGCCGACTTCGATCCCGAGCCGATCGCGGCAGCCTCGATCGGCCAGGTCTACCGGGCGGTTCTGCATGACGGCCGTCAGGTCGCCGTAAAGGTGCAATACCCGGGAGTGGCCGCAGCCGTCCGCGCCGACATGCAGAACCTGGGAATGATCCTCAGGCTCGCCAAGCGAATCGCACCCGGCATGGATCCCCAGGCCATCGGCAGGGAGATCCGAGACCGGATCGAGGACGAGCTCGACTACGAGCTCGAGGCCCAGAACCAGCGCGCGCTCGCCCGCATCTTCCGCGGTCATCCGTTCATCGTCGTGCCCGGCGTTGTCACGTCGCTGTGTCGCGAGCGGGTGCTGACATCCGAATACGTGCATGGCACGGGCTTCGAGGACATAAAGGCGCTTCCCCAGGAGGCCCGCGATCGCGTCGGCGAGATCCTCTTCCGCTTCTACTTCGGCTGTCTCTACCGCCACCACCAGTTCTCGGGGGATCCCCATCCGGGCAACTCCATGCTGCTGGAAGATGGCCGCATGGCCTTTCTGGACTTCGGCCTGTTCAAGCGCATGCCGCCGGGCACGGTGGATCGCGAGATCACCGTGGCGCGGGCCGTGATCGAGGGCGACACCGGCACGATCATGCGCATCGGGACCGAGGTCGGTATCTTCCCCGAGCCCGAGAAGTTCGACCCGGCGCGTGTGCTCGAGCATTTCCGCGCGGCGACCTCGTGGTACACGGAGGACGCCTACATCGAGCTCACCTCCGAGTGGGCCACGCGGGTGCTGATCGACATGGGCGACCCCCGTTCGGAGTACTTCGGTCAGCTGCGGCACGAGAACGCGCCACCAGATCACCTCTTCGGACGGCGGATGGAGGTGCTCACGCTGGCTGTGATCGCCCAACTCCACGCGCGCGGGAACTTCCACCGCATCGCCCGCGAATGGTTCTACGGGGACGAGCCGGCCACGGACCTCGGCCAGCTCGAGGCCCAGTTCTATTCCCGGTCGGACGTGCGCGCGTCGCGAACCGCGGGCGCGTAGAGTGCGCGCGTGGCCACGACCGGCGACCTCGACCTCGTCTTCGCCGGCCCCGCGGCCCTGGCGGAGCTGGTTCGCGAGCGGGAGGTAGCTCCGCGCGAGCTGGTCGAGCTGTTCGTCGACAGGATCGAACGACTCGACCCACAGCTGAACGCGTTCCGTGTCGTGATCGGAGAGCAGGCGGTTGCGGCCGCCGACGCGCTCCCGGACCTCAACGGGCCCCTCTCCGGCGTCCCGGTGGCGATCAAGGACGACCTCGGCGTCGCGGGTCAGGTGACGACGCGAGGTTCTCGTGGCAGCAGACCGCCTGAGCCCGATGACCCCGAACCGGTCAGGCGCTTGCGCGCTGCGGGCGCAATCCCGGTCGGCATCACGAACGTGCCAGAGCTGATGATTTGGCCGTGGACCGCCAGCGAGGCCAATGGCATTACGCGCAATCCGTGGGATCCGTCGCGCACCCCCGGTGGCTCCTCGGGCGGTTCGGCCGCGGCGGTCGCCGCCGGCATGGTGCCTGCCGCCACGGGATCGGACGGCGGCGGTTCGATCCGGATCCCGGCCGCATGCTGCGCGTTGGTCGGGATGAAGCCGACGCACGGCCGCGTACCGGGCCGGGGCTGGGTCGAGCTCGGCGTGAACGGCGCCCTGGCACGAACCGTCGCCGATAGCGCGCTGCTGCTGGATGTGCTCGCCCAGCCGGAGGGCGAGTCGTTCGCCCAGGCCGCTGCCACGGAGCCCGGCCGTCTGCGAATCGCCGCCTCCCGCAAGGTCCCGCCGGGAGTGCTCGTGAGGCTCTCGGCCGACCAGCGCGCGGCGTGGGAACGAGTCCGCGACCGCCTCGCGGCGCTCGGCCACGAGGTCGAGGAGCGCGACCCCGACTACGGCTTCAAAATGCTCGAGTTTGCGCAGACCTGGCTGCGCGGCATCTACGAAGACTCGTTGACGGAGCCTGACCGCCGGCTGCTCGAGCGCTCGACAAGGGGGATGGCAACGGCCGGCCGCGCGCTCGTGCCGCAGCGGCGCCGAGACGCCCTGATGGCCAAGCGGCCCGCGACCAGCGCGCGCATTCTGAAACTGTGGGAGCGGTGCGACGTGCTGCTAACTCCCGCCCTCTCCTCGACCGCGATCGCGGCGGAAGGTGCGTTCGGCAAGTCGGCGGCGATCGCCTTCGACCGCGCGGGGAGGTTCACGCCGTGGACTCCGCTCTTCAACCTGACCGGTCAGCCGGCGGTCGCGATCCCGGAGGGGTTCGGCTCGGACGGGCTGCCGGTGAGCGTCCAGCTCGTCGGTCGTCCGGGCGCCGAGGCGACGCTCTACTCGCTGGCCGCCCAACTCGAGCAGGCCAGCCCTTGGGCGCCGCGGCGTCCCCCGATCCCTTAGGCACTAATCGCGAGCCGCTCCTGTGGGGGCCGCTGGGGGTGCCGGGGCGCGGCGCACGCGCAGCTCAGCGCGCGTATTCAGTCAGGCCGTCTGCCCGGCGAGCGAGAAGCGGACCCGTTCTTCCGCGACGACGGCGTCGAGCGTCTTGTCCGCAAGGTAGCCGCACACGCTGTCTTCGACGAACACGCGCGCGCCCTCATGCTCGATCACCTCGTCTCCCTCGGTGGGATTTTCGGCCACCTCGACCTGAAGCTCGCTGGTCACAGCCTCGCCGTCATTCGGGGCAACCGGCATGATGCGGATGCCGGCGCCGTCAGGCACCCCAGGAGCCGTAAGGATGCGTTCGATCGCCTCGGTGGCCTGCGATGTAAGCGCCAACACGCGTCACCTCCTTTGCTCGGTGCAGCGTCAGGCGTACCCGCCCTGGGTTGGCGCGAAACGGTGCGCGCGGCTATCTCGCGACGAGCGCCTTAGCCCAGGTCGAGCCGGATCGCGAGACGCAGCCTGACACCTAAGCGTCGAAGCAGGCGGGCACTGCTACCGCTGATCTGGCTCGGCCAGCACGCCGCGATCGCAGCGCACCTCCAGATCGAGGTGCTGCGGCGGCTGCGCGAGCGGGCTCACACCCTCTGTACCTGAATCAGGCTGGTAGTCCCCGGCCGCCCGCTCGGCAGGCCGGCCGTGACCCCGATCCGCGCCCCGGCCTTCACCCATCCGAGCTCCACCACGCGGCTGGCGGCGTCGGCGATGAGCGCCTCGGTGATCTCGTGGCGGCGCATCGGGCCCGCCTCGACGCCCCACATCAGCCCGCAGCGGCGGACCGTCTCCCTGCCGGGCGAGAGCGCGTAGATGGGAACCTGGGGGCGGTGCGCGGACACCAGGCGCGCGGAGCGACCCGAGAGCGTGGGCACGACCAGGGCGGCCAGATGGAGGTCCCGCGCGGCAGCGCAGGCCATGTAGGCAACCGTGTAGGCCGGGTCGCGGGCATCGCGCCTGACCCTGTTCTCGTTCCACTCGCGGTAGGGCAGCGCCTGCTCGGTCCGTTCCGCGATCGAGGCCATCATCGCTACCGATTCGACCGGGTAAGAGCCGATCGCGGTCTCCTGGGAGAGCATGACTGCATCGGTTCCGTCAAGGATCGCGTTGGCGACGTCCGCCACCTCCGCGCGGGTCGGCCGCGTGGTGTTGACCATCGAGTCGAGCATCTGGGTCGCCGTGATCGATGGACGGGCCAACCGCCCCGCGATGCGCAGCAGCTGCTTCTGGACCATCGGCACGTCAGCGATCGGCAGCTCGATGCCCAGGTCGCCCCGGGCAACCATGACGCAGTCGGCGGCCCGGATGATCTCGTCGGCCGCGTTGACGGCCTGGGGCTTCTCGATCTTGGCGATCAGGGGCACGCGGGTGTGGCGCCTGACCGAGGTCACGTCCTCGGCGGTACGCACGAACGAGAGCGCGACCAGATCTACTCCGATCGACTCGCCGAACTTGATCATGTCGAGGTCCTCTTGGGGGACGGCCGGCAGCGCCGGGCTGGAGCCGGGGATGTTGAGTCCCTGGCGCGAGGACACGGCGCCGCCGACCTCGACCTGGGTCTCGAGTTCGGGGCTGCCGTCGTGAATGGCCTTGACGCGCAGCCTGATCCCGCCGTCGGCCAGGTAGATCACGTCCCCCCGCGTGACAGACTCGGCGAGGCCGGGCCAGCTGACCGACATCCGCCGCGCATCGCCCACCTCGTCAGAGCCACAGCTCAAGATCAGGCGATCGCCCGGTTTGAGCTCGGCGAGGCCGTCCGCGAGGGCACCGATCCGGAGCTTGGGCCCGGGCAGGTCCTGCAGGATCGCCACCTGGCGGCCCGCTTTCTGCGCCGCCTCACGGATCCGCTCCGCGCTCTGCGCATGAATCTCGCGGTTGCCGTGGGAGAAGTTCAGCCGCGCGACATCCATGCCCGCCTGGACCATTCCGACCAGCGTCTCGGGGTCGCGAGAGGCGGGGCCGATGGTGGCGACGATCTTGGTGCGGCGCATACCGCCGACTCTACGTGGCGCAGCCGGCCGCTCGTGTGAGCGGCTTGTGAGCGGCGCGGGATTCGGGCGTCCTTTTGCGGGTAGTAGAGCCCGTGGCCACCTTTCAGGCGGCGACGGAGACGACGGTAGGACTGCGGCGCGACGCAATCGGGCTGCGGGAGGTGCTGTTCCAGAGCATCACCGACATGGCGCCCGGCGCGGCCATCGCCGCTTCGATCCCAGCCGGCGCGGCGTTCGCCGGCGGTTCGCTCACGCTCTCGGTGGTATTCGCGCTGATCGCGTGTCTGCTCTGCGCGTGGTGCGTCGGCGAGCTTGCGCGGGAGCTGCCATCGGCCGGCTCACTGGCCACCTATGCGGCGCGGGGGATTCACTCCTCGCTGGGCTTTCTGGTCGCCTGGGCGTACGCGACCGTCGGCGCCCTTATTCCGCCGCTCGTGCTCCTGCAGCTGGGCTTCACAGTGGCCGCCACCCTCCACAGCGAACTCGGCGTAACCGCCTCGCTGTGGTGGCCGTGGACGATCCTGGGAGCGCTGCTCGTCGGTGCCGCGGGCTACTTCGGGATCCAGGTCTCCGCCCGAATGGGCACGATTCTCGGGGTGTTCGAAATCCTGGTCTTTGTCGTGCTGGGCGTGCTTTTCGTCATCCACGCGGGCTCTGCCAACACCGGCCAGGTCTTCACCACCCAGTACACCCCCAAGAGCTACGCCGGCATCACCGGGGTGATCGCCGGGTCCGTCTACACCGTGCTCGCCTTCGGTGGTTTCGAGGGAGCGGCTCCGCTGGCGGAGGAGGCAAGAGATCCCAGGCGAACCGTGCGCCGGGCCGTGCTGTTGGCGACGCTGTCGATAGGTCTGCTGTACGTCTTTACCACCTATGCGGTCACCGTCGTATTCGGCCCGCACCGGTTCAGTAGCTTCCTGACCAGCGGCCCGTCCTCCTGGGAGGGGGTGGCGCGTTCGCTGTTCGGGTTCTTCTGGTTCTTCGTGTTCCTCGCGATCGTCAACTCCACGATCGCGAACTCGAACGCCGGGGTCAATGTCGCGAGCCGAACGGCGTACGCGATGGGTCGCGTCCGGGCCTTCCCGTCGGTCTTTGCGACCGTTTCGCAGCGCCATCGCTCACCCCTGGTCGCGCTTGCGACGACCATCGCCGCGACGCTCGGAGTATCGCTCGGCCTGGGCTTTGGCTATGGGCCGACCGTTGCCTTCTCGATGGTCGGAGCCGGACTCGTCATCCTGCTCGTAAGCGTCTATCTCGTCACCGACGCTGCCTGCATCGCCTACTTCCTTCGCATCCGGCGCTTCCGGCTGATCGCGCATGGAGTGATCCCCGTGCTGGGGATACTCGCGTTCATCCCCGCGTGGCTGACTGCCACCGGCATCCACGTCTTCTCCTTCATCTCGCCGCTCACTCCGCCGATCTCCTACATGGCCTACGGAATCGGCGGCTTCATGGCGCTCGGCGTGGTCTACCTCGTGTTCTTGTGGACGCGAGAACGCCAGCGGGTAGTCGATGTGGGCATCGTCCACCTCGATCTGGCGGCGGACGAGCAACCCCAAGCCTCCAGTTGAGCCGCCCTCCAACTGTGAGCTCCCCGACGCACCGAGTTTCGCGCGACCAGGTGGTCTGGTCTTTCGGGCCTGCGCTCGAGCCCGTCCTCGAGGTGGATCCCGGCGCGGTGGTCACGTTCGAGACCAACGACTGCTTCTCGGGGCAGATCCGCAGCGAGGACGATCTCGTCACCGACATCGACTTGGATCGAATCAACAGCGCGACGGGGCCGGTTGCAGTTCGCGGCGCCATGCCCGGGGACTCGCTGGTCGCCGAGATCCTGGACGTACGCCCGGTGAGCTGGGGCGTCGCCACTTTGATCCCAGGCTTCGGGCAGCTGATCGAGCACGTGCAGGCACCGCTGACCCGGCGCTTTGAGGTAAGGGATGGTGAGGTCCGAATGAGCGACCGTGTGAGCTTTCCGGCGCGGCCCATGGTGGGGGTTGTGGGCGTGGCCACGGGCGGCGACACGCTGTCCAACGGCTTCGCCGGACCTCACGGCGGCAATCTGGACGACCATCTGCACGGTCCGGGAGCTCGGATCTTCTTTCCGGTGCGCCAGCCGGGAGGCTTGTTCGCCGTGGGCGACATGCACGCCTCGATGGGCGACGGCGAGATCTGCTTCACCGGTGTCGAGATCGCAGGTGAGGTCGACGTGCGCTTCGATCTGCTCAAGGAGCGGCAAGCGACCTGGCCAGTCACGGAGCTTGTGGATCGGTGGGTTCCGCACGCCACCGCGGACGCCTACGACGAGGCGCTCGTGCTGTGCGCGGAGGAGGCGAGCCGGCTGCTCGTCGAGCAGTGGGGCTTCACCACGGAGGACGCGTTCGTGTTCCTCTCGGTGGCGTGCGACGCCGGTGTAGCGCAGGCGTGCAAGCCTGCGCCGGGAGGGTTCGGAACGATCGCGCGATTCTCGATCCCCAAGCTTCGCGCGACCCCAGGGCCGTTTCGATCTGAGAACTGAAGCGCCCCGGCGGGGATTATGAAAGCCGTTGGCGCTCGCGCATGCGGATGTCTGCCAACTGCTCGTCGACCCAGTCGCCCGGGTCGCGCGCTGTGACGATCGCCTTCAGTGCCTCCAGCCGGTCGCGTCGCTCCTGAAGCGACATCGTCAGAGCCGCGTGGATCGAGTCGGCCAGCTCCTGGATGTCGAATGGGTTGACCGACAGGGCACACTCGCCGAGCTCCTCGTGCGCACCCGTGTTCTCGGAGAGGATCGAGACGCCCGCGCGCTCGTTGACCATGGGCCCCTCCTTGGCGACCAGGTTCATGCCGTCGAACATCGCGTTGACGATCAGCACGTCGTAGTGCTTGTAGGCCGCCACCGCCTCCTCGAGGTCGTCGCGTAGCTTGAGCTGGATCGGCATCCAGTCGGGCGAGCCATGGCGATGGTTGACGACCGCGACCACCGCCTCGATTCGCTCCAGGTACTCGGTGTACTCGGGTATGTCGGTACGGGACGGCATCAGCTGGGCGATGAACGTGACCTTCTCGCGGAACTCCGGGTGCTGCTCTAAGAACACGTCGAACGCGGTGAACCCCCGCAGCACGTTCTTGCTCAGGTCCGCCCGGTCGACGCGCAGGATCAGGTGGTCGCGGCGGCGGCTCAGGAGCTCCCGCTCGAATTCGTGCACGCGAGGGCGCGCCGCGACGGCCTCGACCGCGGTCGCATCGATCGGCAGCGGGTACGCCCGGACCCACACATCGTGCCCGCCGGAGTGAACGGTCCCGGCCTCTATGTCAACTGAGCAGCCCATCAGATCCCGGCAACACTGGAGGAAGCTGGTCCGGTAGGAGCGCGTGTGAAAGCCGACGATGTCATTGGAGAGGATGCCGTCGTAGATCTCGCGGCGGATCATCGACGGCAGCACCCGCCAAGAGTCCGGCTGGCTCCAGGGGATGTGCACGAAGTGGTGCAGAAGTGCATCCGGGCGCGCGTGCCGGACGAGGCCCGGGAGCGTGTAGAGGTGGTAGTCGTGGACCATGACGACCGGGTTGGAGACACCCTCGATCTCTTCCAGCACCGCCCTCGCAAGATCCTCGTTGACGACGTTGTAGCCGAACTCGAAGGCCTCGGTTTCGTGGCGCCGGATGGCCGGGGCGTTGGAGAGGTCCCACAGGTAGTGCTGGATGAACCAGAGCATCGGGTTGGCGATGATGTTGTAGAAGCGGTCGTACGCCTCGGCGTCCGAGGCCACCAGCTTCACCCGGTACTCGTCGCCGTCGGGCGTCTGGACGGGGAACGGGCGGCCGCCGTGGCGCTCTGCCATGAGCACGTCCTCGTCGGTCATCGCCGACGCCACCCACGTCACCTCGCGGTGGCGCGCCAGCCCGATCAGGGCGGTGACCAGGCCGCCGGTGCCGCGCCGTACCTCATCGCCGGGTCCGTATGTGACGGGACCGCGGTTTGAGACGAGCACGAGCGGGTCGCCTTCCACCACTACACCTCGTGGCCCTCGAACAGCTCGAGCCAGTCGCGGAGCAGGCGGGGCATCAGGAACTTCTGGCGCACGGTCTCCTTCCCGGCCCGACCTAGCTGTTTGCCGAGCGGCGGGTCGCGCAGGATCTCAAGCGCGCGCTCGGCGCACTCCCCGACTCCGTCGACGAGGAAACCCGACTTCCCGTCTGAGAGCTGAAGCGGGATGCCGCCGACCGCGCCCGCCACGACCGGCCGGCCCTTCCACATCGCTTCGGTCACGGTCAGCCCGAACCCCTCGCGTATCGACTTCTGGACGAGCACGTCGCTGTAGGACTGGAAGGCGTTGACCTCGATCGCGCCCACGCTCGAGAAGTTGTTGAGGATGTGGATGTCGGGGTCGCCGTCCGCATGGGCCACGGTGGCGTTGAAGTAGTCCCAGCCCTCGGGGTCGTCTGTCGCCATCGACCCGACCAGCGCCAGCTGTACGTCCGGCTGGGACTCCTTGACGATCCGGTAGGCGTCAATCACGCCCAAGGGATCCTTCCAGGGATCGAAGCGCGACACCTGACACATCAGCGGCCGGTCGATGTCGATCCCGAACTGGCCGCAGATGTAGACGGCGTCCTCGAGCGAGAAGGCCATGTTCTTCGGCGCCAGTGGATCGATCGCCGGCGGAATCACGTGGGCGCGCCCGTCCATCCCCGCCGGGACGTACGCGCCGAGGTGAAAAACCGCCGCCTGGTAGGGCGTGAGATAGGGCAGCAGGCGCTCGAGGGTGAGCGCGTTCGGGGTCGAGAGATCGATGTGGCAGCGCCACACCCACAGCCGTGCGTTTTCCGGCACCAGCGAGCAGACGGCGGCGGGCTGGGGGTCGTGGACGATGCACACATCCCAGCCGTCCGAAAGCTGCGCGGCGTTGATCTCGTTGTAGCGCAGCCAGGTGGCCCACTGCTCCTCGCTGAGCGTGGTCGGGTTGCCCTGAAGCGAGTTGTGCAGCACCTTGGTCGCGTTGAAGAACTCCTCGCGCCCGTAGATCACCTGCCATTCGCACTCCAGGCCCACGTCGATCATCAGCGGCACGATCGTGTTGAGGATCTCGGCCACGCCGCCTCCGAACGCGGTCGCCGACAGGTGGAGCACTCGCTTTCCGCGAAGCCGCTCCGCGCGCGCGCGAATCTCCTCGATCAGCCCGCGCGAGGACAGGCTCGCGTAATCGGCGAGCTGTTTCTGAGCGATGGCGACTGGCTGGAGCATTTTTATCTGTCCGGGCGCGCGCATGCGCGCGCCCGTCGGCCGGAACATGTTCCGGCCGAGGCCGGCGCACATGTGCGCCGGCCAATCCTAAGAGGTCAAGGCCTTTAGCCGTGCGGCTCCCCGATCAACCGTGCGCCCCAGCGCCACCGGAGCATGAGCTGCACGCCCGCTTTCACGCGGGCAGCTCGAGCGTGAACACCGTGTTGCCGGGTTCCGAGGCCATCGAGAGCCTCCCCGCCATACGCCCGGCCAGCTCGCTGGCGATGGCGAGGCCGAGGCCCGACCCCTGCGCGTCGTCCGCGGTGAAGAAAGGTTCGAAAATGCGGCGCGCCGCGGCGGCCTGTATGCCCTCGCCGTTGTCGCGCACCGCCAGCATGACGCGACCGTTCGAGCGTCGGGCGGTGACGACGATCCGCGTGCCCGAGGCCGTGTGCGTCAGCGCGTTGTCGATCAGGATGCGCATGATCTGCGCCACGCGGACCGGGTCGCAGTGCGCGTCGAGGGTGCGCGCGACGCGCAGCTCCAGGTGGGAGTCGTGCTGTGCGAGCGCCGGCTCGAATTCCCCGGAGACCGAGCGTGTGAGCTCGCCCAGGTCGACCTGTTCCTCGCGAAGCTCGAGCGACCCCGCCTCGAGCTTGGAGAGATCGAGCAGATCGACGGAGAGCTTGCTCAGGCGGTCGACCTGCTCGCGCACCTGGTCGAGAAAGCGGCGCCGGGTCTCCGGGTCCAGATCCTCATCCTCCAGTAGCTCGACGAACCCGCCGAGCGAGAAGATCGGGGTCCGCAGCTCGTGGGACGCCGTCGCAATGAAGTTCTCGCGCGCGGACTGGAGCTGGGCCAGCTGGCGCTGCATGTCGTTGAACGCCTTGGCCAGCTGCCCGAGCTCATCGCGCGAGTCGACCGGGATCGGGTGTGCGAACTCGCCCGCGGCCACGCGCTCGGCGGCTTGCTCCAGTCTCTTCACGCGTTGAGCGAGCCGGCCGGCGACCAGATAGCCGCCGAGAAGCGCCAGCAGCAGCGCGATCCCTCCCGCGACGAGAATCTCGCGGCGCACGACGGCGACATTGCTGACCACGTCCGAGATCGGCGTGGAGTAGACGATCACCGCACGGCGGTGTGAGACAGGGTCGGCGACCTCAGCGAAGATCTCGGCGGTGCGCGCCTCCAGCTTGCCGGCCCGGATCGCGCGGTAGGCCAGCGGGAACGGCGGCGGGGTACTCGTCGAGGAGGCGACCGGAGAGAGCTGTGGCCTCCCGTCCACGTGGTTGACGAGCAGCAGCGTGACCCGGTCGCCGGAATGGACGGCGGCCCCGATCACGCGGGACCTGACCACCCGCTGGGATTCAGAGCTGCCGACGGTCCGCGCGATCGAAGGCGACTCACGGCGGGCGACCTGCACGAGCGCGTTCAGCTTCTCGCCCAAGAGCCGCGATCCGAGCCCGGGGGCCAAATACACGTAGAGCGCAGCGATCGCGAGCAGCGTGATCGCAAAGAACATGAACGTCAGGCGATTGCGCAGCGACCGCATGGCTCGCTTCAGTGCGCCGGCCCGGGCAACGCGGGGCTAGCCATCCGTGTCACGGAACCGGTAGCCGACTCCTCTGACCGTGAAGAGGTAGTCGGGGTCCTTGGGCTCGCGCTCCACCTTCTCGCGCAGGTGACGGATATGAACGTCGATGGTGCGCGGGTCGCGGTACGCCGCGTCGCCCCAGATTCGCGCCAGCAACATGTCGCGCGTGAACACCCGGCCGGGGCTACGGGCCAGGGCCGAGAGGATCTCGAACTCGACGAAGGTCAGCTGGACCTCGTCGCCCCGGACGCGCACGGTTCGCTTCGAGAAGTCGATGCGCAAATCGGAGACGACCAGCGGTGCCTCGTCGGGAGCGGTCTCCGCCGGCCTCGACATCTCGACGCGCCGCAGCGCCGCCTTCACCCGGCTGGAGAACTCTCGCATCGAGAACGGCTTCGTGATGTAGTCGTCGGCGCCGAGCTCGAGCCCCACGACCTTGTCGATCTCCTCGGACTTGGCCGTCAGCATGATGATCGGCACAGAGCTCGTGCTGCGCAGCCGCCGGCAAACCTCGAGGCCGTCCAGCTTCGGCAGCATCAGGTCGAGCACGACGAGATCGAAGGCCTGCTCGGCGAAGCGGTCCAGCGCCTGGCGGCCGTCGGTCGCCTGGACTACGTCGTAGCCCTCCTTGCGCAGGGGGTAGGAGAGGAGCGTTTGGATCGACTGCTCATCGTCCACGAGCAGGATGCGGGCTGGATGATCTGGCACCACCTGTCTCCTATGAAGGGAAGGGTATCCGCGTTCGCGCGTGGTGCCGGTGACCGGTTCACGTCCGGTTAACCTACGCACGCCGATGGTCGATCCGCGGATCTACCGCACGGGCTTGCTAGTCGTCGTGCTGGCCGTGATCGTGTTCGCCTTCGCCCTGCAGGGACAGGGCGCACCCCTGGGCAGCGCCGTCGCTCCCGTTGCCTTCAACGGCTCAAACGCCCGCAGGAACACGGTCGATCTCGCGCGCCAGTACCCCCACCGGCCGGCGGGCTCAGCCGCGGACCTAGCGCTCGCGCGCGTGATCGCGGGCAGGCTCCGTGGATACGGCTATCAGGTGTCCTATCAGCGTTTCCGCGCGCCCACCCCAGCGGGAACGCGGCCGCTCGAGAACGTGGTCGCCTGGCGCACGGGAATGTCGAGCTCGACAATCGTCGTCGTCGCGAACCGCGACGCCGTGGGGTCGCCCGCCGTCGCCGAGCAGTCGGGAACCGGCGTCTTGCTGGAGCTCGCGCGCGTCCTCTCCAGCGAGACCCTGAACCACACGATCGCGCTGGTCTCCACAAGCGGCTCGACGGGGGCGGCGGGGGCAGCAGATCTCGCCGCGACCGTGCGTCGGCCGGTCGATGCCGTGCTCGTGCTCGGCGACATGGCAGGAGCGGGACTGCGCCGGCCGCTCGTCGTCCCGTGGTCCGACGGCGCGGAGCTCGCGCCCACGGAGCTGCGCAATACGGCGACCGCCGCGCTGCACGCCCAGGCGGGGCTGACCGCGGGCAACCCCGGCCTGGGGGCGCAGCTCGCCCACCTCGCCTTTCCCCTGACCATGACCGAGCAGGGGCCGTTTGCCGCGCACGGGATACCGGCGGTGCTGCTGTCGAGCTCGGGTGACAATCCGCCATCGGCCTCGGAGCCGATCAACCCCGCGTACTCGGGTCGCTTCGGGCGCACCGCGCTTCAAATAATCAACGCGCTCGAGTCGAACCCGCGCGTGCCGGCGCCTTCGGCGTACCTGATCCTCGACGGCAATGAGGTGCCAGCGTGGACGATACGTCTGCTGGTCCTGGCTTTGATCCTGCCGGTGGCGGCCACGGCGGTCGACGTGTTCGCGCGCGCCCGGCGCCGACGTTACGGCGTCGCGCGCCCGCTCGCCTCGGTGGCCGCCGCGACTGCGCCTTTCCTCGCTGCCCTGGCCGTCGTGCTGGTGACGCGCGCCGTTGGGCTGCTCGACTCCGCGCCGCCCGGACCGGTAGGACCGGCAGCGGCGCCGCTGCGCACGGGCGGGGTCGTTTTGCTGGCCGGACTCGGGGCGGTCATCGCGGCGTCCTTCGGTCTGCTCGGCGCCTGTGGGGCGCTGAGCGCCCTGACAGGCTCGGCGCGCAGGAACCAGCCCGGGCGCAAACGCAGCGACGGGCGCAAACGCGGCGCCGGGCGCAAACGCGGCGCCGAGGCCCACCCGCCCCTTGGGGCAAAGGTGGTGCGCTTGCGGGCACAGGCCACCGCCGGCGACCCCGGTGCCGTCGCCGCGATCCTGATCTCGAGCTGCACGCTCGTCTTGGTCGTCGCGTGCACCAACCCCTTCGCCGCCGTCCTGCTGGTGCCGGCGTTGCACCTGTGGATGGTGGCAATGGCGGCGGGTGCGCGTCTCCGGCGCGGGTTGCGCCTTGCGCTGCTGGCGCTCGGCTTCGCGCTGCCCGCGCTGCTCATGAGCTACTACGCGCTCACGCTTCACTTTGGCCCGGTCAGCCTGGCTTGGACCGTGGTGCTGATGGTCGCGGGTGGGTCGCTCGGCATGCCCGCGACGGTGGTGATCTGCCTGCTCGCCGGTTGCGGGGTCAGCGCGGCGGTGAATGTGATCGCTACGGCGCTAAAGCCGCGGCCCCTCAAACGGGCGATAGCGATCACCGTGCGCGGGCCCCTCACCTACGCCGGGCCAGGCTCGCTCGGGGGCACCCCGTCGGCCTTGCCGGGCGCCCGATCGGCCATAGGTCGTTGACATCCACGGCTCGCCGAGCGAGCCTGTCCCGGGTGAAGACGCGGGCCACGGAGAGCGGGCGGGCCAAACCGCCGCCGCTCGCGGTCCCTCTGACCGGCGGCATCCGGCGTCGGCGGAGCCCGGTCGCGCGGCTGCTGCGCGACCTCTCCTTGGTGCTGGTGATTTCGGGAGCGCTGCTGCTCGCTGACGCGGCCGCCACGCTGCTTTGGCAAGAGCCGCTCACCGCCGTGATCGCGCTGATCAAGCAGAGCAACCTGGACGAGCGCCTCCTCTCCTACCAGAACGCGCCCCTGGCGCGCCTCGACCGGGAGACGCTGGCGCAGATCAGGAATGAGCGCCAGCGGATCGCGTTCCTGGCACGCCAGGAGGCGCGCGTGGTCAAGCGGGGAGAGGCGATCGGGATCATCAGCGTGCCCAAGCTCAACGCCCAATACACCGTTGTGCAGGGCACCGACGAGGCAAGCCTCGAGAAAGGGCCCGGTCACTATCCGCAGACGGTCCTTCCCGGCCTGCAGGAGACCGTCGCGATCGCCGGCCACCGCACCACCTATCTAGCGCCGTTCCGGCGTCTGAACGACCTCAAGCGCGGCAACAAGATCGTGCTGACGCTGCGCTACGCGCGCTTCACCTACGCGATTCAGAGGGTCCAGATCGTGACCCCCACCTCGTGGTGGATCATCAAGGACCGAGGCTATGAGCGGCTTGTACTCTCGGCGTGCAATCCCCTGTACTCGGCCGCGCAGAGGATCGTCGTGTTCGCGAGAGTCCGCAACGTCGTTCCGCTCGGCCCAGCGGTGATCGGCTGACGCTGGGGTGGGAGTTGGAGCAGTTATTGCCGCTAGAGCGCGTGCTCGTAGCCCGCTAGCGGCCTGAGCGCGCCGCCGAAATGCGCCTCGGGCGGCCCGTCCACGACCCGTCCGATCCATGTCAGCGCCAGCCCCGCTCGCTCCACAAGCTCGCGCGCAGTCGCCGGGACGCATGCACACAATTCGTAGTCTTCCCCGGCGGTGGCGGCAAACGACCCGGGGTCGGTACCCAGCTTCCGGGCCACCTCGGCCACGCCAGGCGCGAGTGGAAGCGCGTCGAGCGAAAGCTCGAGCCTGACACCACTTCGCCGCGCCACGTGGCCGGCGTCTGTCGCAAGGCCATCCGACAGGTCGATCATCGCCCGCGCGCCAGCGGCAGCGAGGGCGCGGCCCTCCTTGACCCGTGGCTCCGGCCGCGTATAGCGCTCGCGCAGGACCATGGCGGCGCGCTCGCTTCTCGGCCGGGCCCTGCCGTCGAGCAGGGCGAGGCCCGCCGCCGAGCCGCCCAGGGTCCCGGTCACCGCCACGACGTCGCCCGCCCGGGCGCCGTCGCGGCCGACGACCGTCCCGGCGTCCTGCGCTCGACCGACCACGGTGAAGCAGACGGTCACTACGGCGGCGCGCGTGACGTCGCCGCCGATGACCGCCACGCCGTGACGGGCCGCCAGCTCGCGGGCGCCCATTACAAGTTCCACCGCCCAGTCGCGCTCGCTCCCAGGAGGCAGCCCGAGCGCCAGGTAGCCCTCACCCGGCCGTGCTCCCATCGCGGCGAGATCCGACAGGGCGCCCGCCAAGGCCCGGTGCCCGATTTCCGAAGCGCTCAACTGCTCGCGGCGGAAGTGGACGCCATCGACCATCATGTCAGTCGAGGTCACCTCGTACCCGCTGGCCCGGACCACGGCCGCGTCGTCGCCGATGGAACGGATCACGTTGGGGAAGCGCCCGGGCTCCAGCTCGAGC
>JAFAPR010000266.1 GCA_019247075.1 Solirubrobacterales bacterium | reverse complement strand
CTGCAACGGCGCCGGTGAGAACCTCGTGTGGGCCACCAACGACTACGAAAACTTCGCCGAGCCCCGCCCCGAACTCCCAGCCAACGCCGCGCCTCAGCTCGACGCCGCGGCGCGGCTGCTGCTCGAGAACGGTTGGGGGTTCCGGATGCACGCTACCTACGATGAGTCGATCTGCACCGCGCTCGACGTGTTCGAGCGAATCGAGGCCGACGGCGCGTGGCCGGAGGGCATCCGTTGGATGTTCGACCACGCCGAGACGGTCAGCCCGCATAGTCTCGAGCGGATCAAGGCGCTCGGCGGCGCGATCTCGGTCCAGCACCGGATGGCCTACCAGGGATCGGCGTTCGCGCGTCGATACGGCCCCGAGCAAGCAGCCGTCTCACCGCCCATCCGCGCGATGCTCGCCCTGGGACTACGCGTCGGCGCCGGCACCGACGCGCCGCGGGTCTCCTCCTATAACCCGTGGCAGTCACTCGCCTGGCTGGTGACCGGCCGAACCGTCGGCGGTGCCCAGCTCTACCCGCCCGAGAACCGTGTCTCCCGCGAGGTGGCGCTCGACATGTACACCACTGCCGGCGCCGACCTCTCCGGCGAGGGCGACGTCAAGGGCACGATCAGCGTCGGCAAGTACGGTGACCTTGCGGTCCTCTCCGCCGACTACTTCACCGTGCCCGAGGACGACATCTCCCGGATCGAGTCGCTGCTGACCGTGGTCGACGGCCGGATCGTCTACTCGGCCGGCGAGTACGAGGACACCGCGCCACCGCTCCCACCGATTCCTTTCGCCTGGAGCCCGGTCGCGCACTACGGCGCCTACCAGCAGTCCTCGCCCCGAGGAGTCAGACAGGCCCAGGCCCTGACCGACGCCGTCGCGGAGTCCACCGAACATCGAACCTGGCGTGAAGGCCGCGGCGAGATCGGCCCCGGCGTCATCCGCCAAGGACACCACGGCTGCTACTGACCCGGACCTATGCCCCCGCCCTCCCAACTCCGCCATCCAAGACACCAGCGAGGAGACACAGCATGACCGATCATACGAGCGGACCCAGCGCCCAGGCGATGGAACTCGAAGCCTTCATTCGCCGATCCCAGGACGGACTGCGCCACCAGGTCCGAGGTGATTCACAGCCGTTTCTCGAGGTGTGGTCACAGGCGGACGATGTCGCGATCCTCGGCGCGATCGGCAGCTACGCGCGTGGATGGGAGGACGTCAAGACCCACCTCCTCGCCGCCTCCAAGCTGCTGAACTGGACGAAGGTCACGATCGACGACCTGGCCACGTTCGCCACCGACGAGCTCGCTGTGTCGGTCGAGGTCGAACGGATGACCCGGGAGGTGAATGGAGCGACGGAAGGACGCGCGCTGCGCGTCACCCACGCGTACCGGCGTGAGCGAGGCGAGTGGAGGCTCATCCTTCGCCACGCCAACCCACTCTCGCGAGAGGATGAGGACCGAGAGCGCGAGATCCTTGGTCACGAGTCCGGGTGAGCTAAGCCTGAACCAGCGGGAGCGGAGCTTGCCCAGACCCGATGCCAGCCGAGAACCTACGGATCGATGATGGCGTCCGTCAGCGATGCCGGGTCTTCCGCGGAGACGAAGCCGAGGCCTCGCCGGTCGCCTTGGGCGCCGTTTCGTTCTGCGGATTTCGCGCGGATGGCGTCGGCGCAGTTCCTAAGCAATGTCGGCGGCTGGATGCAGACGGTCGGCTCTCAGGAGCTGATGCTGACGCTGACGACATCGACGACGCTGGTGGCGTTGATTCAGACCGCAGCCGGCCTGCCGGTGGTCCTGCTCGCAGTGCCGGCCGGCGCGATCGGTGATCTGGTCGATCGCCGTCGGCTGCTGATCGCGTCACAGTTGTTCATGCTGCTTGCGGCGGTGGCGCTGGCGGCGCTGGCGTTCGCGGGGCTGGTGACGCCATTGGTTTTGCTCGCGCTGATCTTTGCGGTCGGGGCCGGGCAGACGGTGACGTCGCCGACATGGCAGACCTTGCAGCCGGAGCTTGTCGCGCCGGAGGACCGGACCCAGGCGATCGCGCTGGGCGCGGTGAACCAGAACCTCAGCCGGGCGATCGGGCCGGCGATCGGCGGCGCGCTGTATGCGGCGACCAGCGCGGGGGTGTTGTTCGTGGCCAACGCGGTGAGCTTCGTGCCGGTGATCGGTGCGGTCGCTCGCTGGCGGGGGGGAGCGCGCCCGGCGTCCACTACCGCTCGTGAACACGTTGTCGATGCGATTCGGGCCGGCGCACGGTATGTCGCCTCGAGCCCGGCGCTGCGGGTCATTCTGTTGCGCGCCGGGTTGTTCATGGTGTTCGCCAACTCGATCTGGGCGCTGTTGCCACTCGTCGCGCACTCACGGTTGCATCTCGGCTCGGGCGGATACGGACTGCTGCTCGGCGGGGTAGGCGTTGGAGCTGTCACTGGTGCGGCGAGCCTGCCTCGCCTGCGCGCACGCGTTTCGTCGGCGGCACTGATGCTCGGCAGCACGATCGTCTTTGCCGGGGTGACGCTGTCCCTCGCCTACCTCCGAGCCAGCGTGCCGGCTGCGCTGGCACTGGTGCTCGGCGGGGTCGCGTGGATCCTCGTGCTCTCCACGCTCAACTCCCAGTATCAGTCGACCTTGCCCGACTGGGCAAAGGCGCGAGGCATGTCCTACTACCTGGTGATCTTCCAGGGCGGCGGCGCGCTTGGGAGCGCGGCCTTTGGCGTCGTGGCGCAGCATGTCGGTCTGACGGGCGCGTTGCTCGCGGCCGCGATCGGACTCGCGCTGGTCGCCGTTGTGGGGGTGTGGCTGCCGTTCAAGGACATCGCACCCGTAGATCTCGTGCCCGCCGGCGACTGGCCAGACCCGCGGCTCCGCGTCGCTCCGGGCAGCGACGGACCGGTGTTGGTGACCGTTGAATATTGGGCGTTGCCGAGACGTGAGCCGGATCTCGTGGAAGCGTTGTCCGCCGGGCGTTACGCCCGGCGTCGTACTGGGGCGACCCGTTGGCGTGTGTGGCGCGACGCTGCGGATTCCGCTCACGTGCTGGAGCAGTTCGTCGTCGGGTCCTGGGATGAGCATCTGCGCCAGCACGAACGAGTCTCGCGGCGCGACCAGGAGCGCTTGGATCGGATAAGGGCCATGACCGACCCCAATCGGCCACCGACTGTCACCCACTGGCTGGCGCGCGACAAGGATCGTCAGCCAGCGGAAGAATCGTGACTTAGATCGCGTTGAGGGCGCTGGCTGCCGGGCAAGCGGACGGAATCACACCGACACGGCTTGTGAACAGTCGCCCGCGGTCGTTCTAGGACACACGCTGAGGATGCCCCACCCGGCCCCGGGAGCCACGCGCGAGCACGAAACCAGGTCCCACACCCGCGGTTTGGTCGTGCCCCGCTAATCGCCAAACGCGGGGCGCCGGGCCGTAGCCGCGACTCCGTGGTCCTGTTACTGAAATCTCGTACGCCGCTGTTAGCGGCGGCTGAGTGTGTCGGGAAGCGCGATGAACAGCGCTCCGCCGAGGATCGTTCCGATCGCGCCGACGAATTGGATGTCGGCGTCTGACCAGCCGGCGAGCCCCGCGATGATCCCGATCATGGCACCTGTGGCGAGGCCGGCGAGCGCTAGAGATCGGATGCTCACGAGCTTGATCGTACCTCGTGCACCGCCCGAGCAGACGACCGATCTGGGCGCCTAGTTCGATCGCAATTCCGAACATGGCCGCCGTACACCGACCAGCGTGCTGCGTAGCGCTCGAGCTGATCTTCTCGGCGGGTGAGCATCGCGTAGCTGGCGCCGGCGAACGCTCCGAGCGCTGCGCAGGTGGCGATTCCGGTGGCCGTCGGGTTGTTGGCCAGATCACTCATCGCGTCCGTCGCTGGTGTCGGCGTGGTCGAGCCATCGCTGGATGGGGATGAGCATTGGCACGACGCGATGCTGCTCGGCCTGCTGGAGGTAGTCGGCCACGATCGCGTTCAGCGCACTGTGCCCATCCTGTTCGAGCTGCCGCTCGATCAGGTAGTGCCGCCCGCGTCCGCCGGCGGGAACGTCGACGAGCCTGACGACACCATTAATCCTCTGTCCGATGATCAGCCGCTCGCCTTCTGGGATCGTGTAGCGGCCTAGCTCGCGGCGCTCGCCGACGTGGTTGCCGTTCCTGACCAGTTCGGTGACTGTCGGGGTGGTCATGACCGCTCCTTCCACGTGGCAGAGCTCGCATAGCCGGCGATCTCTCCCGGGCGGATTCGCGCCGCATCTTCGGGCCCGCGGGCGATCGCGTCCGCGACCTCCTTACGCTCGAGTTGGCGCTCGACCCTCGAGGTAGGCTGCGCGGCTTTCAGCCGTTGGATCTCGCGGCTGGCCTGCGCGCTGGTCGTGGGGTAGGTGAACGTCTGGCCGGCGCGCTGGGCGAGCGCTCGCAGGTATGAGAGCTGCTTGGCGGTGGGGCGGATGGCGTTTTGGCTGGGGGTCATCGGGGTCCTCCGTGGGTGGGGTGCTGGCATGCCCCAGCCGGGCCACGTAGCGGCGGCGGGTGTCAAGGGAGCCCCGTCAGGGGTCCCTGCAGGGGAGGGCGGAGCCCCGACCTTGACGGCCGCCGGCGGGCGTGGCAGGCGTCCGGGGGCCTGTCAGCACCCCACCAACTGGGAGCGATGGGTCTCTGTCATGGGAAGCCCGATCGGGCGCTCACTGCGAGCGCCGCATCGCTGGCTGTACGTCAGTTGCTGTCGGGTGGCGGCTCGCAGCCGATCTCGCGCAGGTGGTGGGCGAACGCCTCGCGGTCGCGCTCCGGTACGAACGGCTCGCTGCCGTCGCGCAGGAGCTGGGCGACGCGTTCGAGGTCATAGAGCAGCTGCAGCTTGCCCGGCGGGTCATCCCACTCGCCACGAGTCGTAGCGGGCGACCCAGGCGGCCAGCGCGGCGAGCGCTTCGACCTGGAGCTGGTGCTGCCACCAGCCGGATCTGACTGGCAGCCGGTAGCGAACCTGGAGCGCGCACACGTCCTGCCACAGCTCCCGATACCAGCGCCAGCGCTCTCGCGGGTACAGCCCGCCTGGGTCAAGCGGCCACCGCGCCGCGGGCTCGTCCTCCGCCCAGGCGTCATCGTCGCGGGGGTCCTCTGCGGGCTCGTAGGAGCTCACCGCTGTCCCTCCTGCTGGTCGAGACCTTCAGCGTCGGGTCGCTGAGCGCGGCGTCCTCGATCCGCTGCGCGAGCCGGTCGACCAGGCCCGCGGTCCGCTCGAGCACCTCCAACTCCGCTCGCTCGGCCCACGAGGCGAGGTACGGGATCGTGTAGCCGTCGGTCCTGATCCCGAGCGCGCCCGTGCACGTGTAGGCGACCGACTCGACGACCAGCTCCTCGCTGGCGCAGTCGAGCTCGGGGTCTTCGGGTTGGCGCTCGCGGCGGATCAGCACGTGCGCGAGCTCGTGACACAGCGTCTTGACCTTCCCGTTGGCGGACAGGCGCGTGTCGATCCCGATCCGCCAGCTCCCCGGATCCAGATAACCGTGCTGGTGTCCTGTCATCGGCTCCTCGATCACGGTGCATTCGAGCTCGCCCGCGAGCGCGGTCAGCCTCGGAATCAACGGGGCGAGCTGGTCGCCGTCGACGTCGCGGATCGGCGGCTCCATCGGTACCGGGGTTGCCGGGGGCGGCATCGGGTCGACCTGATCGTCGGCGAACACGCACACCTGCTTGTAGAAGGTGTGGGGAGCGTTCGCGGGGTCGGCGCCGTCGTTGCGCCATTGCTCGAGCTGCTGGCGGCTCGGTGGGCAGGGCGCCCAGATCCGGATCGCCCACGCGCCGTCGGGCACAGCTTCGGGGCGCCGGCGAACCTGGTAGCCGAGCTCGAGCCAGCGCCGGAACCCCGCCACGCGGGTGGCGGTTGGTCGCTGCATCGCGACCAGCAGCTGGTTCTGAAGCGAGTAGGTCCGGAAATGTCGGCGGCTGGAGAGCCACGCCTGCCAGCCCTCCGTGCTGCGCAGCTGCTCGACCGCGTGGCGGGCGCGCTCGCGGTCAGCGTGGCGGCGCTCGGCGCGCTGCCGCTCGGACGGGCGTCTGGCGGTCGCGGGCATTGGGATACCTCCCATCGGTCGGGGCCCCACCCGGGTGGCGGTGCCGATCCCCGACCTCACCGCGCCCGTTAGGGCGCGACACTCGGGGAGGGGTCGGCACCGCGGCCGGGTACTGCCAGGCGCTACCGACGCCGGTCAAGCGGGCTGGTGATCGAGCGGCCGGTGAGGCGCCTGTACTCGACCGCGAGCTCGCACACGGTCTCGACCCGCCGGCGGTCGGGATCCTCGACCGGCAGCTGGTCGAACGGCAGCATCAGCCGGTAGCCGTAGCGGCCCACGATCGCGGCGAACTGGTGCTGGTAGCGGGCGAGCATCCTGTCCTACAGAGCCCCCAGCGCCCGGTTTTCACCCCCCGGCGGCGCGGATCCGCCCTCGCGCGCGTAACAGCTCGCGCTCGACCGTGCGCACGCTGTCACCGGTCAGCGCGGCGGTCTCCCCGTAGCTGAAACCGGCAAGGTGCAGGATCAGGATCCGCTGCTGGCGGTCGCTCAGCCGCGCGGCCTCGATCGCCCCGCGCGCGTCGAACAGCCGCTCGCACAGCGCGATCGCGTCGTGCGGGTCGGCGGGCTCGAGCAGCTCCCCGTCCTCGCCATAAAGGAGCG
>JAFAPR010000213.1 GCA_019247075.1 Solirubrobacterales bacterium | reverse complement strand
AGCCTTGCAAGCTGACGCTCGTTCATGGCCTCGTCCCCATCGGGGTTGTAGCGCACGAGGACCTTGGAGAAATCCGGGTCGAACCGCTCGATGTGCTCGCCGAAACGATCGCCGTATTCGAAGTCGAACTCGTCCTGCCCCGACTTCTCGACCGGCATCGCCAGCTTGACCCCGTGGGCGCGCGCCTGCTCGGGAACGTCGCCGCCGAACTGTTCGTCGACCAGCACGCCTGTCGCGCCGGGTTGCGCGCCGCGGCGGACAGCCTCGAGCATGCCCTCGAAGATCACTCGCTTGGCGTCCGCGATCGTCTCGGTCTCCTGCGCAGTCGGATCGCCCGTGATCCCGAACATCTTCTTTTGGAAGGAGCCTCGATGGTCGAAGGCCAGGATGTACAGCTTCCCGTCGTAGCCGAGCGCCATTGTTATTCCTTTTCCTCGTCCCTTGCTTTGGGTTTCGGGCCAGTTTAAGAGCTGGGCGACCAGCTGGGTGGGATCTCTGCCGAGACCGTGCTGGGGCCCCTCGCCCGTTAGGCTCCGCCGCCGATGGAGCACCATTTCCGCACGCCCGCGTTCACGCTCGGGATCGAGGAAGAGCTGATGATCCTCGACGGCGAGACGCTCGACCTCGTCAACGCCATCGAATCGATGCTGGAGCCGGCCGCGACGGGCGAGATCAAGCCAGAGCTGATGGAGTCCGTGCTCGAGGTCTCGACGGCGCCGTGCGCCAACATGCCCGAGGCCAGCGCACAGCTGCGGGCGCTCCGCGGCCAGGTGATCCAGTCGGCGAGGCAGCGGAACCTGGCCATCGGCTCGGCAGGGACGCACCCCTTCGCCAGGTGGGAGAACCAGCGGATCGTGGCAAGGCCGCGCTATCGCGACCTCATCTCGGCGCTGCGGTTTGTCGCTCGCCAGGAGCTGATCTTCGGCGTCCACGTGCACGTGGGCCTGGATGACCCCGAAAAGGCGATACACGTGGCCAACGGCATGCGCGTCCACATCCCGCTGCTGCTGGCGCTGTCTGCCAACTCGCCGTTCTGGCGCGACGATTCGACCGGACTGGCCTCGACGCGGACCCCCATCTTCAGGGCGTTTCCACGCGTGGGGATGCCTCCCACCTACAGGGATTGGGCCGACTACGAGCAGCGGATCGAGTTCATGGTCCGAAGCCGCGTGATCGAGGACTACACGTATCTCTGGTACGACGTCCGCCCGCACCCCAACTTCGGGACGGTCGAGGTCCGCGTGATGGACTCGCAGACGCACGTGGAGCACACCGTGGGGCTGGCGGCCCTCGTGCAGGCGCTGGTGCGCGAGTTCGCGATCCATTTCGAGGAGGGGGGACAGCTGGCCAGCTACCCGTTCGAGATGCTTGACGAGAACAAGTGGCTGGCGGCCCGTCATGGCCTCGAAGGCGAGCTCGTGGACCTTCCGCATTCAGACCGCGTGGCGACGCGCGCTCTCGCGCGGCGGATGCTCGATCGGATGCGCGAGCACGCGCAGGATCTGGGTTCCGAGTCAGGGCTCGAGGCCGTCGAGGACCTGCTCGAGCGGGGGAATGGCGCCGCTCGCCAGCTCGTGGTCTACGAGGCCAACCGCGACCTGCGCGAGGTGATGGCCGAGATCGTGGCGGCGACCGAGGTGTAGGGGCGCGGCTCGGCAGCGCGGGCGGCTCGAGCGCGCAAAAAGAAGCCGATTTGGAGCGCTCCGAGTGTTCCCGGCACGATCTGTCCGCTCTACAATCGGCTTGTGAGTGCGGGCGGTCCCGATCTGTTCGTCATCTGTAAGAGCTGCGGGTCCGAAGTAAGCCCCTACATCACCGAGTGCCCCTATTGCGGCAACCGGCTGCGCAAGCGGGCGCCGAAGCTCGATCGCTCAGGCCGGGTGGCCGAGCGGCGGCTGCGGCCCCCAAAACCGGCGCTGTCGCGGCTTCGGCCGGGGGAGATTCCCGGGATTCGCGCAGAGCTGCGGCCGTACGCGTCGATCCTGCTTGTGCTGGCGGGAGTAGCAGGCGCTCTGGTGTGGCGAACGAGCCTGGTCTCGCTCGACCAGATCGCGATCTTCGACAAGCTCGGGAGCCAGTGGTGGAAGCTCGTGACGGCCGCCTTCACCTACGACAACGCCGGACTTGCCTTCGCCGTCCTCGGCACGGTCGCGATCTTCGGCTGCCTGCTGGAGCGCCGCCGTGGCCCACTGGCCGTGCTCTCGATCTTCGGTGTGGGGGCGATCGCCGGACTTGGCATGGCGGTGCTTATCTATCCGCACCCGGTGGCGCTTTCGGGCAACGGAGGGGCGATGGCGCTCCTCGGCGCATGGAGCACACCGCACCTGGTCGCGCTCTCCCGACGGGAGGGGACCGACGCCGACATGATCGCCACCGTCGTGATCGCGCTCGTGGTGCTGCTGATGCCCTTGGCGGCGCCCGCCGCCAGCTGGGTCGCCGGCGGGGTGGGACTCGCCCTCGGGCTGCTCATGGGGGTGCCGCTCGCGATGTCGAGCGCCGACTGAGCCCCCGCGACGTTCGGCGGTCATGGGGGTGAGCCTCGCGGGGCGGCAAGGCCGTTGCCGACGAGCCACACCGGGCGGTGAGGCCCTTCGCCGGTGCGCACGTATGATGGTCGATCCGAGTGGTCGACCGTGCCTACACCGATGCCGACCTCGATGCCGCCGTCGCCGCCCTCAGTGAGCCGGGCCGCCTGCAGGCGGCTGAGGACCTCGTCACGCGGGTCGCGCCGGCTCTGCGGCGCGTGCTGGATGAGGCAATCGGCCAGGGTGGATGGTTCGACCAAGGACACGACCAGGCGATCCGCGAAGCCACCGCCGTCGACGATCCCCGCGTGCGGGCCGAGGCAGTCCGCACGCTGATCGCGCAGGAGACACAGCTGGGCATGTTCGTGGGGGTCACCGTGGGCTTCGAGCTGGCTCGCGAGCTGGGCACCCTCCGGGGGGAAGGCCGGCGGGGTTCGTCGAGCGGAGATGAAGCTGAGCAAAAGGAGGAGTGAGCGAAGATGGAGATCCGGTTTCTCGGCCATGCGTGCTTCGAGTTGTCTGAGGGCACCGACACGGTGCTGATCGATCCGTTCCTGTCAGGCAATCCAAGGGCGGCGATCGCGGCCGACGATGCGGCGGCGACGACGATCCTGTTGACTCACGGCCACGCCGACCACCTCGGCGACACGGTTTCGATCGCGAAGCGCACTGGAGCGCCCGTAGTCGCGATCGTCGAGCTGGCGAACGAAATCGGGGAGGAGGGCGTCGAGGTCCATGACCCCAATCTCGGGGGCACCGTGAGATTCGACTGGGGCTCCGTCAAGCTCGTTCCCGCATGGCACACATCGACCACGCCCAAGGGCACCGTCAACACCCCCGCGGGCCTGGTGGTCAACTTCCACGACGCCGTCGTTTACCACCTGGGCGATACGTCTCTGTTCTCAGACCTGCAACTGGTCGGCAAGCGCTCGCCCATCGACGTCGCCTTGATGTGCATCGGCGGCCATTACACGATGGACAGGACCGACGCGGTGGACGCCGCCCAGCTGATCGGGGCGAAGACAGTAATTCCCTGCCACTACGGCACATGGCCGCCACTCGAGACCGACGCCGAGGCGTTCAAGTCCGACGTCGAGTCCGCCACCCGCTCAGACGTCGTGGTGCTCGACCCCGGCGAGACCCATTCGGTCTAGCCGGCGGACAGGAAACATGGTTCACGCGATCGTCCTGATCCGAGCGCAGCGTACGGCGCTGCCAACGCTGGGCGGAGAGCTGGCCGACCTCGACGGGGTCGCCGAGGCCTACTCGGTCACCGGGGAGTGGGACTTCGTCGCGATCGTTCGGGTGCGCGAGCACGAGCAGCTCGCGCAGCTCGTGGCCGGGCAGCTCTCCCAGCTGGAGGGCGTGACGCGCACGCACACGATGGTCGCCTTCGAGGCCTATTCACGGCACGACCTCGAGGCGCTGTTCTCGCTCGGTCAGTGACCTGATGCTCTAGGCGAACGTCGGCACGCCACGATTCCCGCGCAGCTCCGAGCGGAACTCTGCGCAGCGCTCGCAGCCGCGCAGATGGCGCCGGACGGGGGCGCTGGGAGACCTCCTCGCACCCGCTGCGTGCTCGCCCAACTCGCGGCGAACCTGCTCGCAGGAGATATGCCGGGCTTCCGCGGCCTCGGCCAGCGAGCCGCGGGCGCGCACGAGCAGCGACTTGACGCTCGGCACCGTCGTGTCCATGTTCGCGGCGATCTGCTCGTAGGACAGGGCGGCCAGCTCGCGTAGCACGAGCGCGGTTCGCTGTGTCTCCGGCAGCCCGCGGATGTCGGCCACGAGCAGCCGGAACTCCTCGCGGCTCTGCACCTGATCCGCGGTCGTCACGCCGTTCTCGCATGCGTGGGCATCGAACGAATCGGCGCAAGCTGTGTCGTCGCGGCGAAGGTGGTTGAGGCTGCGATTCCGCGCGATCCTATACAGCCAGGGGCGCACGTGAATCTGGCGGTCGTCGGCCAAGATCGCCCTGAAAGCCGCCGCCATCACCTCCTGCAGCACGTCTTCGGCGTCCTCCTGGGAGCCGACCAGGTGCCGGCAGAAAGCGAGCAAGCGGCCGTAATAGCGGGCTACCAGCGCCTCGAAAGCCGCCACGTGTCCGGCACGCGTGATCGCTACCAAACGCTCGTCCGACTGCAGACCGAGCAGTGGCGACGGGATGTGCAGGCTTCGTACCCTTTGGTGTGGGAAAGCTGGGCTCTCCAATCCAACTCCATTCGGGTGCCCCTGAACGGCGCGCACCCTATCAGCCTGGCTCGCCGAGTTGTGCAGCAAAGCTTTCGGGCTCGGTTGCGGTGCTCGGGCCTGAGTCGCTCGCCTGCGCGGCGCAGCCCCGCGTCGCCCCGCGCAAGCGCCTCGGGAGGGCCGCAGTACCCGGGGCGGGACTCGAACCCGCAAGCTCTCTCGAGCAGCGCCTTTTAAGGGCGCAGGCTTTGCCAGTTTGCCTACCCGGGCGTGGAGAGGATCATAAGGCGCACGCGACGCTTGTCGGGCTCGCGACGCTCAGCCCGACACTGCACCCCCTCATATGCGCACCGCGCGACTGCTCCCCAGGTGGCGTCCGGCGGCGTCGATCGCCGTGACCTTCGCATAGCCCGCGCTCCCGGTCAGCAAGATCGCGGTCTCAAACCCCTGACGCCTAGCGATTCCGGCAGGCCGCAAGTTGCTCGTCCGCTCACCGGTGCTCACGACCCAATTGCTGACCTCCGTGGCTCCGTTCCAGCTCGCGTACAGCGTGGCCCCACGGTCACGGCGGCCGCGGCGCACCGCGATCGCGGGCGGCTCCGTCGGGTACCCCGTCCAGGGGTATCGGTAAGAGCGGTAGGACCCGTGATACTTCCCGATATCGACGTCGGCAAGCAGCGCCCCGCCCGGCGCGAACTCGCTGGCCGTGGGGGCGCTACCCCACCCTAGGAGCACGTGGCCGTCCGACAGCGTCTGGAAGTTCCCCATCGAGCTCGCGAGCAGCGGCTTAGGGTGACGGTAAGACCGCAACAGCCGCACCCGCCTGCCGTTTTCGTCCACGTCAAGCACGACTCCCCGCGATTGCCGCTCGGACTCACGAGAGCCCGCGCCCTCGGGAAAGTTCGCCGCGCCGTCGTCGAAGACCGTCACCGTGCCGTCGCTGCGGTGGCGCGCGTCGTGCTGCCATGCGAACTTGGCGTCGTCGTCCATGTCGAAGTCGCTGCTCTTGCCGCCCAATCGCCACATGACCTGGCCCGTCCGGCGGTCGATCTTGTAGAGGGCCCAGGTGTGGCGGGCCGAAAGCAGCAGGTTGCCATCCGGGGCGATGTCGATCGAGTTGATGTGGAGGTAGTCGTAGCCGAAGCTCGCGTTGGGCGGGAAGAAGGAGTCGGACAGCGGGATGTGGTCGAGGCTTCGCCATTCGAGCAGGACGCGCCCGGTCGCGATGTCGATCTCCTGGATGACTCCCTGGAGCACGGCGCCCGCCTGCGGTCCCCCGAAAGGAGAGAGGTCGGCGCAACGCGCTCCGGATAGCACGAGACGAGCGCGGTGCCCTGGGGGGTGAGCACCAGCTCGTGCATGTCGATCGAGCGACCGTTGCCGGCGCGGACACGCGCCGCCTCGCGGTACGACCTGTCGACGAGAATCCCCTCTCCGTGACCAAAGCCGAAGACCATCATTGCGCCCTCCCACCGGGTGAGCACCGGCTCCCCGCGGTAGCGCTGGGCCCGCACGTCGGCCGACCAGTCCGCCCGCGAGACCGGCCTGAACCACACCGGCTCCCCTAGGCGGTCGACGACTAGCGGCCCGGCCTGAACGTCGCCCTTCGTGCTCGGCCCGAGGAATACGTAACCGGGAGCCACACGGGTGTCCGGTGATGCGGTCGTGACCTCGACCGCCGGCGGTCGCAGGTCGGGCCGCGTGACGAACTCGCGAGCGACACCGGTGGGCTTCGGCGCATAGGAATGCAAGGTGCGCAGGCCTCCGAACACGCGTGAGGCGCCGAACGCCCCTCCTCCGAGGAGCGATCAGACCCGCGGCCCCGCCGGCCGCCTTCAGCACTTGTCGGCGCGTCAGCGACCCGGAGCGCTGGCGCGTTCCTCCTCCATCCATTGACTAATTGGATAGCAGACTTGACGAGAAGCGAAACGGCGGGGCGGCGGTTAGTGGGTAGGCGCTCGCCGCTTGCCCGGTCCGAGGCGCTACGCGATTTCTGCTTGCGCGATCTGCTCCTGTGCGCCGTACGCCTCGGGGGCGAGCCCCACGAGTAGCCGCGCAGCAAGTGCCTCGTCTCCCTCGATCCGGAGCCCGCTGCGGTCGCCCCCTGGCATGAACGCGCGCACCCACGCAGCCGTGGAGCCGGTGACGCGCGCGGCGGGATCCTCAGCGGCGCCTTCCTCGATCCTCACGGTCCCGCCCGAGGCGGTGATCTTGAACGTCATCGGTTCGTTCTCGCGACCGTTCTCGATGGTGAACTCGAGCTCTCCGAGGACCTCGACGGGGAGGCGGACAAGCCCTGGAGCGAGTCGGAAGATCGCGTCGACGTTGACCTGCTCGCCCTCTCGCGGCGCACTCCACATCCATGCATAGCCCCACCGTGCCAGCTCGCCGAGCACGGGCAACAGGTCACGGGCGCGCTCGGTCAGGTCGTACTCGACGCGCGGTGGGACCTCGCGGAACCGTTGGCGCGTGAGCATGCCGTCGGCAACCATCCGGTTGAGGCGCGATCGCAGCTGCTCGGTGGAGATTCCGGGCAGCACTCGTTGCAGCTCCACGAACCTCCGCGGACCGGCCGCCAGGTCGCGAATGATCAGCAGCGTCCACTTGTCGCCGACGAGATCCAGGGCCCGCGCGTCCGGCGACCACTGATCGTAGGGGTGGCGCTTGGGTAGCGGTGCATGCTGCATGTGCGTCTCCCTCTAAACCACTTCCACGGACCGGGTTTCAGCATATCGGCCGCGGTTACCAAGCGCAAAAGGGAACCGGCGAGCCTGTCAGCGAACGGCCCGCCTGTTGGCTGACCGGTGGCGCCCTGGGATTGTTAGCGTCCGCAGTCGTGGCCACGGAGACCGGCACCAAAGTCCACGGCGGCCGCCTCATTGCGCGCCGGCTGCGCGCCCACGGCGTGACCAAGCTGTTCACGCTCTCGGGCGGCCACCTGTTCTCGATCTATGACGGCTGCCGCGCGGAGGGCATCGAGCTCGTCGACGTCCGCCACGAGCAGACGGCCGCGTTCGCCGCCGAGGGCTGGGCGAAGGTCACGCGCACGGTCGGCGTGTGCGCGGTGACGGCGGGGCCGGGAGTGACCAACGGCGTTAGCGCGATCGCCTCCGCGGCCCAGAACCACTCCCCGGTGCTGATGCTCGGCGGAAGGGCGCCGCAGCTTCGCTGGGGACAGGGGTCGTTGCAGGAGATAGACCACGTCCCGTTAGTGCGCCCGCTGGTCAAGCTTGCCGCGACGGCGCGAGGCACCGCCGAGATCCCAGAGCTGATCGACGACGCCATCGGCGCCGCGCTCGCCCCGCACTCCGGCCCGGCCTTCCTCGATTTTCCGCTCGAGTACGTCTTCATGGAGGCCGACGACGCCCCGTCACCCATGGTCGGCCCTGAACCGCGCTCCCGGGGAAATGCCGATCTGCGCCAGCTCGACCGCGCTGCGACGTTCTTGCACGACGCCGAGCGCCCCGTGGTAATGGCCGGCAGCGGCCTGTACTGGGGACACGGCGAGGAGGCACTGCGTGCGCTGGTCGAGCAGCTGCGGATCCCTGTATTCCTGAACGGCCTCGGCCGGGGCTGCGTTCCGGCCGACCACGGGCTGAGCTTCTCCCGCGCCCGCTCCAAGGGACTCGGCGAAGCCGATGTCGCCCTCGTGGTCGGCGTACCGCTCGACTTCCGCCTGGGGTTCGGGGCGGCGTTCGCGGACGACGCAGAGCTGATCGTGATCGACGTGGCCGAGCCCGCGCGCGACCACCCGCGACCGGCCGCGGCCGAGCTCTACGGCGCGCTGCCGGCGACCCTCGCGGCGCTCCAGGACGCCGCTGGGCCGGGAGGCTCACGCGAGCGCGAGGCCTGGATCAGCTCGCTTCGGTCGGTCGAGCGGGAGCGCCGAGCCGCGGAGGTGGCCGACCTCGCCGACGGGCGAGCTCCTCTGCACCCCATGCGCGTCTATGGGGAGCTACGGGAGCTGCTTGATCGCGACGCGATCGTGGTCGGCGACGGTGGCGATTTCGTCTCCTTCGCCGGGCGGGTCGTCGACTCCTACGCGCCCGGTTGCTGGCTCGATCCGGGACCGTTCGGGTGTCTCGGCAGCGGCCCCGGATACGCGCTGGCCGCCAAACTCGCACACCCCGACCGTCAGGTCGTGCTGCTACTCGGCGACGGCGCGTTCGGGTTCGCGGGCCTGGAGTTCGACACGCTCGCCCGTCACGGCGTCGCGGTCGTGGCGGTGATGGGGAACAACGGCATCTGGGCGCTCGAAAAGCACCCGATGGAGTTGCTGTATGGCTACTCGGTAGCGGCCGACCTGCGCCCGGGGACGCGGTACGACGAAGTCGTGCAGGCCCTTGGCGGTCACGGCGAGCTCGTGCGCACGCCGGCGGAGTTGCGGCCGGCGCTCGTGCGCGCATTTGCCTCGAGCCGGCCGGCGCTGGTGAACGTCCTCACCGATCCTACGGTTGTGTACCCTCGGAGGGCGAATCTGGCGTAGCGGAGCCAGACCAGGGTGTGACCCGGGGCGGTCCTGAAACACATATAACTGGGGAAATTTCTAACACGCGGGATTCGCGCATCGACTGGACAGATGTTTGATTGCGCGTAGACTGTCCACCTACCATCATCACGATGGGGCCTGGGGCACTTCTAGTAGCTCAGGCCACTACATAGGCTCGGGTGAAAGCCGTATATCGGCGCCTCCCGCCGCCCGGGCCAAACTAATCGGCCCTTCTGGCACGTTTTTCCCCTGCCCGTCCTGATGGGCCACCTGGATCGGAAGCCGCCCGCGGCATGCGGGCGGTTTTCGTTTAACCGGTCAGCGGGCCGCCTTGGGGGCGATTTCGCTAGCGGCGGGCCTTCGCACCCGGTCAGGCGAGCGCGAGCGCGGCACCCCTGAGGATGTCGTGCTCGGAGATCTCGATCTCGCTGAGGCCGAATAGCTCCATTACCTCGCGCAGGATGATCACGCCCGCGATGATGGTCGGCGCGCGGTCGGGGTGAAGGCCCGGCACCCGGCGCCGCTGCGCCAATGGAATCGCCGCCAGCTCGCCGAGGATCCTCTCCGCCTCGGCCCTGGAGAGCAGGTAGCCGTGGACCTTCTCGGGGTCGTATGGGTCGAGTCGTTGCGCGATCGCCGCCAGCGAGGTCGCCGTGCCCGCGACCCCGATGCCATGCTGCACGGCGCGCCGCGCCTCGGCATTCACTGCGCCCGAAATGATCTCCCGCACGTCGGTCGCCAGCTCGTCGAGCTCGTCCGCGGACGGGGGGTCGCTGTCGATGTACCGCTCGGTCTGGCGCACGACGCCCGCTTGGGTCGAGACGTGGAAACTCGCCTCGCGCCCGGACCCGACGACGAGCTCGGTCGAGCCGCCGCCGATGTCGACCACCAGCGTCCGCGCGTGGTCCTCGGGATCACGCCCGCTGGTCGCCCCAAGGAATGTGAGGCCGGCCTCGTCGTCTCCGCTCAGCACGTGGGGCTCGAAGCCGTAGTGCTCCTGCACCGTGTGCGCGAATTCCTCGCCGTTCTTCGCATCCCTGACCGCGCTCGTCAGCACCGCGATCTTCTTCTCTACATCGTTGTCCTCGGTCGCTTCCTCGTACTCGTTGAGCACGGCGTAGACGCGTTCCATCGCGTCCTCGCGCAGGCGGCCGTTCACGTCCACGCCCGCGCCGAGCCGCGTGACCTCCGAACGCCGGTCAAGCTCGTTCTCGACGCGGTCGTCCTCCACGTCGGCGATCAAAAGCCGCGTGGAGTTGCTGCCGATGTCGATGATCGCGACACGCACGGTCAGGCCACCCCCGGTTGCACTTTTCGCGATGCCCCTGTCACGCCGCCCCCAGTGCCGGGATATGGTTTGCCTGGTGGGGCATCTGTTGCCCGTCGAGCGCGGCCAACAGGTTGTCGACCGCGAGGTCCGCCATTCGCTCGCGTGCCGCCCGCGTCGCCGAGCCGATGTGCGGGGTGATGATGAGGTTCGGGGTTTGTAGCAGGGGGTCGCCTGCCGGAAGTGGCTCCGGTTCGGTGACGTCGAGGGCCGCCGCCGCGATCTGTCCCCGCTCGAGGGCGTCTTTCAGCGCGTGGTGGTCGACGATCGGCCCGCGCGCCGTGTTGATGAGGATGGCGGTTGGGCGCATCAGCTCGAGCGCTTGCGCGCCGATGAGATGATGCGTCTCGGGCGTCAGCGGGCAATGCAGCGAGACGAAGTCCGCCTCGCGCAGAAGTTCCTTCACCGGCTCGCTCAGCCCCTGCCTGGCGCTCGCTGTCAGCACGCGCATCGCAAACCCGCCTGCCCGGTCCGCGACCGCGCGGCCGATCCGGCCAAAGCCAAGGATCCCGAGCGTGGCGGCGCGGACCTCATACCCCAGGAATTTGGCCGGCTCCCAGGTCACCCAATCACCGTCTTTCGCAGCCGCCAGCGCCGCAGGCAGCCGACGGGCTGCCGCCAGCATGAGCGCGAAGGTCAAATCCGCGGTCGCGTCGGTAAGGACATCGGGCGTGTGGCCGACCGGGATGCCCCTGCGGCTGGCTGCCTCCAGATCGACGTTGTCGTATCCGACCGCATAGTTCGAGACTGCCCGCAGCCGCGGCAGCTGCTCGAGCAGCCAGGCGTCTACCCGGTCTGTGAGCAGGGTCAGCAGACCCTCGGCGTCTCGCGCCGCGTGTGCGAGCTCGTTCGGGGCGGGGGGCAGCCTTGCCTGCCAGACCACCACCTCGTGGACGGAGCGCAGCCGGTGCAGCGCCGGCCCCGGCAGCTCCCGAGTTACTAGGCAACGGGCCATTCCCGGCATTCTTACCCGCTCGCTGCGCGCTTGCACGCCGGGTTGCACCTGGCGAACCCCGTTCGATCGGTCCAGGGGGAGACCGCCTCACCGGACGTACAGCGTGACGTTGCGGTCAAGCCGCGTGCCCGCGAACCCTTCCGGCCGGCCACCCTGCGCGTCGAGGTAGGAGAGCTGGCGCGAGATCGTGCCTAGGTTGCCGGGGAAAACGTGGTCGAGCATCCACGTCCGCAGCGCCACCCCGCCCTGGTGGGTCGCGATCAGCTGGATCGCGCGCGCCTGCTGCGGGTAGTCGATTAGCGAGGCGGTGCTGATCAGCCAGTAGCCGCCATTTGGAGCGGAGCGCGGCATGATTTCGTTTCGGTGCGTGTGGCCCGAGACCGCAGCGATCACCCGGGGATGGCGGTCCAGCAGCGCGAGCAGTTGGTCACCGCCAACGGAGCTTGCGAGCGGCTGGTGCGAGACGGCGATCACCCAGCGGTTTTTTGCGGCCGCGAGCTGTTGTTCGAGCCAGGGTGGCTGATCGGGGCGCACGAGGCCGCCGGACCCGCCTTTGCGCCGTGCGAGGTCGAGCACGATCAGGCGGAGGTTGGGTCCGACGTCTCCGTGGTAGTCGAGGGCGGAGTTGGCTGGGGTGCGGTTGGCGTTGGCTGGGGTGACGTTTGCGTTAGCTGGGATGCGGTCTGCGTTGGCTGTGGCGCGGTTTTCTTGGAGGCGCGCGACTACCTCGTGCACTGCCATCTCCCGGCGGCCCCGGTCGGCCGGGACGCGCTGTTTTGGCCCCTTGAGCGCCTGCGCGATGAAGGCGCTCACGAGCCCAGGGCTCGGGGGACCGTCGGGCGAATTTGTGATCTCGCTTCGGGCGCCGGGCGGGAGGTGTAGCCCCGGCAGAAGTTCCCACAGAGCTTGGTTCCCAAGCGCGAGCTTTCGCGTCTCTGCGGTGGGCACGATTTCGCCCTGGACCAAGACGTCGTGGTCGCCGAGCACGGGGTATTGCAGGGCCTTGAGCCCCGGGCTCGCGAACGGCCTCACAGCTTCTTGCAGGAGGTCGGGGTGGCGGGGGGCGTCGAGGTCGGGGCGGTAGTAGAAGGGATCGGGGTTGCTCGCGAGTTGCACGCCGTAGTAGCCGTGAGGGCTGCTCCCTGGGTGAACGGTCCCGCCGGTGAGCACCGAGAGGGCGTGCTCGAGCTCATTGCGCTGCGCGTTGTCGATCAGATCGCCGCCCTGAATCACCGCGTCGGGCCCTAGGTGGCGGATCGCGGCGACCGTCCCCGCCAGCACCTGTGTCGTGAGCGTCTCGTGGGGTCGGAAGGTGGACTGAAACGGCGGTCCGAGGCGGTCGAGGAACGTCGCGCGCGCGGGAGAGGACGCGTCGAGCACGTGGGCGTCGGTGATGTGTGCGAGGGTCCCGATCACGTGTTCAAGCGGTTGCCTTGGCGCGAGATCGGTCCGGTCCGCGAGCGGTTCTCCCGGGCCGGGTCTGAGGAGGCCGATCCCTTGCGGGTCGATCCACCTGGCCTGCAGCGTGGAGCCGGAGGTCGCGGGCGTGCGGCTGACGCTTGCGCCGCAAGCGGTCACCAGGAGCGCTCCGGCTGTGGCCGCGAGCGCGTCCGCCAGCGCCTGGCGTCTGGTGACCCGATAGGTCATGGCCCCGCCAATCCCAGGACCACGCTCTCGCTCGTGGCGCGGTGCGTCACCCACGCGACCGCGACCGCCGCGGCCAGGGCGAGTCCTATGAGCACTGCGGCGATGTCCGCGGTGGTCGGGGCGAGCGGCAGCGTCGCGTAGTTGGCGGCCAGGCTCGAGAGTGAGGGGCCGAGCACCGTCGCCTCGAGCACGATCCCTAGGGCTGCGGCCGGGACCACGAGCGCCGCGGCCGCGCCCGCCAGCAGCCGCCCGACCGCGGCCGGGCCGGCGCCGAACGCTCTCAGCACCGCGACCGTCCGCCTCCTCTCCTGCACGATCAGTGCGCACGCCTGCGTGAGCGCGTACAGGCAGACCAGCCCGTCGACGATCGCGATCGCGGTGAGGATCGCGCGCAGCGTCTGCACGAGCGGCACGCCACGACCGATCGCGCCGGTGGTAGGCGCCGCCGCCGGTCCGATCGTCTTTTGGACGGCGGCCGTATTCGCCCCGGGTTTGACAATGATTGCAAGCTCCTCGGGCGCGAACGGGTCGGCGCGGAGCATCGCCTTTGCGGGCACGTAAGCCACGCGGCCGTCGTGGTCGAATGACCCGACCACGCCGGCGACTCGCAGCCGGAGCTCCTTGCCCGATTGGAACTCGACCGCGAGCAAGGAGCCGGGGGAGAGGCCGAGCGCGTCCGCCAGCCCCGTCCCGACCTCAGCCTGATCCGGCCCCCGCGGCCGATGCCCGGCCGTCAGGGGCGGGGCCTCGAAGGTGGTCGGGTTGCCGGGGTAGCCGATCACGTCGATCGTCTCGCCGAGCGAAAACGAGTCGACCGCTTGGTCCTCGTAGCGCGGGGCCACCGCCTGCACGCCGGAAATCTTCTTGACTTTCTGGACGGCGCTCGGCGGCAGGGCAGCGGTGAGCTGGTAGCGCTTCCCCAGCGCCTGCGGGTCGGTCTCGAGGTTGCTGAGCCCCGAGGCGAGCGCGAGCATCAAGAGCACGAACGCCGTCGAGCAGCCAAGCGTCACCGCGGTCGCAGCGAGGCGGGTGCGGCGAGCGCCGGCGAGTCGGCCGCCGAGGACGGCGAGGCTCCCTCCACTACCCAGTGCGCCGGGAGTTCGGCGGCCAAAGACGCTCCTGCCGTGGGCTTTGAGTTCGGCCCCTCGGAGCAGCTCGACGGGGGGCCGGCCCGCTGCCCGCCAGGCGGGCCACGCCGCCGCCAGGGTTGGGATCGCGATGCTCACTGCCCAGCCGGCTGCCAGCAGCGGGATGAGCCTTGCCCCCGCGGAGGGCTCGTTGAGCAGCATCAACAACCGGTCGCTGGGGCCACCGGTCGCCAGCGCTCCGGCGAGCGTGCCGAGCGTGGCGGCGGGCACGGCGATGAGGAGAGCCTCTATGGCCTGTGTGAGGGCGATGAAGCCTCTCGGCGCGCCGACAGCGCGTCTCACTCCAATCGCCGCCATGCGCCGCTCGACCTCGGCGCGCGCCGAAGCCGCCAGCAGGACTCCCGCCGTCGCCAAAGCGATCAGCGAGAGGGCGACGAGCAGGTCGATCACGATGCCTGCCGCCTGGTCGAGCAGCACGCGCACTCCGGAGCGGGTGACGAAGCGGAGGCCTTCGACGCCGTAGCTGGTCGCGCGCGCTTGGACGAGGACCTCGTTCAGGTAGCGGGGATCCTTGAGCCAGATCTGCGCCTCGTTGACGTAGGGGTTGTCCTCCGGCCCGAGCGCCTGTCTGGAGATGTAGATCTGGGGAACCGCGAGCGGGTAGGCGACGTTGTCGGGCTCCTCGGCGAAGCCGACGACGTGTTCGGCGCCGAGGCCGGAGATGTCGATCGTGCCGTTCAGCGGGATGTGCCAGGCGGCGGCGAGACCGCGCTCGACGACTACCTGACCCGCTTGGTTGGTGACGTCGTGACCGGCGACGAGCGCGTAGCCGTGGGGGCCTCTGCCCCCTACTTGGACGATTTCTACCGAGGCGTTCCCCGCGCTATTAGCGCCGGACGAGATGCTTACGTTCGTGACTTCTTGCCGGAGGGAGAAGTACCTGATGTCGGGCAGGGCGTTGATCCTTCGTGCGACTCTTCGGGCCGGCTGCGAGTCGAAGCGCACGATGATGTCGGCGAGGTGAGCCTGCCTGGCGGCTCTGGAGAACCCCTTGCCGAGGCTGTCGCTCACGACAATCGCGGCCGCGAGCATCGCGGCGGCGAGCACGATCCCGACCGCGGTTAGGAGCGTCCGCCTCCTGCGCAGGCGGAGGCCGATGCTGGCTTCGGCGATGGCGGCTTTCACTTGTCGGCGGGTCTGCTTTTCATGCCGCGGCGCCGCCGAGCCGCGCACGTCGCGCCTCGACCGCAGGCTGGCTTAGGCGTCCGTCGCTTAGATGCAACACCCGGTCTGCGATCGCTGCCGCCTGCGGCTCGTGGGTCACGATCACCACGGCGCGGTCTTCAAGTCGGCGTAGGAGCTCGAGAACGGCCGCCCCGTTCTCCTGGTCGAGGTTTCCGGTGGGCTCGTCGGCGAGGACGAGCTCGGGGTCGTTGACTAGCGCCCGGGCGATCGCGAACCGCTGCTGTTCGCCGCCAGAGAGCTCGTGCGGCCGGCGCTCTTTTATGTCGTCGATTCCAAGCTCCTCGATGAGCTTTTTCGCACGCCGCTCCCCGCCGCGCTTTGCGCCCGGCAGTCGTGTCGGCACGAGCACGTTCTCCTCGCCACTCAGTTCTTCGATCAGGTGGAACGCCTGGAAGACGAAGCCGACGTGTCGAAGGCGCGTGCGGGCGAGCCGTTGCGACGATTGGCGCGTCAGGTCCTCGTCTGCGAGGGTTATCCGTCCTCTGTCGGGCAGGTCAAGCCCGCCGAGCAGGTGCAGCAGCGTCGACTTGCCGCTCCCCGAGCGCCCCAGGACCGCGACGACCTCGCCGGCGTCGACTTCGAGATTGACGTCCTCGAGCAGCCGCCGCGCCGCACGCCCGGCCCCGACAGTCTTTGTCACGCCGCGGGCCTCAAGAACCGGCACCCGCGCTACGGTAGCGCGCGGGGGATTGGGGCTATGTCAGTCGGGTTGTGGGGGCTGGGTCCTTGCGCTGTGGGGCTATGTCAGTCCCGGTGTGCGCGAGCTCCCTCCCGCGGAGGGTCCAGCTTCAGTTCCAGTTGGCCTCCGTGTCGCCGTCGGGGGGTTTGATCGCAAAATCGTCTCCGAAGTCCTCGGTGTCGACGACGTAGCCGCCAGTCCCGGACTTGCCGGCGTCTTGGACCGGCTCGCCGATGTCGACGATCAGCACCGTCTTCGGCTCCTCGAAGAAGAGCCGTATGCAGCCGTAGCCGTACTCGACCCCGTCCGGCTCCGGCAGCCCATTCCGAGCCAGCAGCTCTCTTACCTGCGTCTCAACCCAGATTTTTTCCTTGAGCGTTGCCATGACCCGGAGCATCGGCGAGACCGCCGTGACGGATCAAGACGTGGTCGTAAGAAGTCCGAATCAAAAGTGCGACGGATCTGCAGTCCTGAGTCCGGCGTTCCCGGGCGCCGCACGGGCACGTCGTTGGGATGCAACTCGACCACCGGTGAGCTACCATGGTGGGTCCACCGCGGGGTGGAGCAGTCTGGTAGCTCGTCGGGCTCATAACCCGAAGGTCGCGGGTTCGAATCCCGCCCCCGCTATCGAGGCCGACCAGGAGCTAGGACCCTAAAAAGCCCTGGAATACCGGCCGACCGAGACCTCGAGGGCCACCGCAAGGTGGCCTTCGTCGTTTGGGGGCTGCGGGCGCGGATCCCCAGTAGGTCCCCAAATGTCGTAGGACTGCATTTCTTGGGACCCGCTTTCGACCCCTCGTCGGGACCTGGCGACGCGCAAGAGGTGCCGCGGAACAGGTTGGTCGAGGCCGACGCGGCGATGTCTGGACCACGGGCGGAAGATGCCGCACTGGTGGCTCATGCCTTCAGGTCTGCTGCGTCAGCCGCGCCCTCGTCGAACATGGGAGGCCTGACCGGCCGGCGGGATCAGCCTGAAGCACGATGCATCGTGGTTGCGGCTGCTTTGGGCCGACGAGGAAGGCACCCCTCAGGAGTAGTCGACAGGAAGGTTGTAACGAGGATCTCGGTGGAGATCCCAATACCTACTGCGGAGGTTCATCGTCACTGGTCCAGGGCGACCGTCGCCCACCGGCTTGCCGTCGAGCATCGTCACGGGCATCACACCGCCCGCCGTGCTGGTGAAAAACACCTCGGTGGCTCGGTAGAGCGACGCCACCGGCAGATCGCCCACACTCATCGAAAGACCTGCTTCCCTGGCTAGCTCGATCACAGTCTTGCGGGTGATGCCTTCGAGTACACCCGCGCGCGGTGTCATCAGCCGTCCGTCGACGAGGGCGAATACATTGAATCCGGGACCTTCAGCGATGAGACCTCTCCCATCGGTAAGGATCGGCAGCCACCCTCCGCGGTCGTAGGCCTCGAACAGCCCACGAACAAGATCTCCCCAGTGAAAGTTCTTGACTCTCGGATCCACCGCGTCGGGTGGAATGCGTACCGTCTCGCGCGCGACCACCGCCTGGGTGCCGACTTCCTGCTGCTCCGGCCGGACGATCCAGACGTACGGGATCGCATACGCGTAAAAGCGCGGATCCCCCTGTCGGGGATCGCGCTCACCAGGTGCGGGCACCCCGCGGGTGACCACAGTCTCAACGTATGCCTCCCGCAGCCCCGAGCGCCGCACGAGTTCGAAGAGGATTTCGTGTATCTGATTCCGCGAGACAGGAGAGCGCAAGCGGATGCGCCTGAGCCCGGCCTCCAGTCGTGCCATATGGTCAGGGAGTCTGAAGAAGCTCCCCTCCCAAACGCCAACGACATCGTAGGTCAGGTCCGAACGTACAAAACCAGCGTCGAGGATCGGGATCCTGGCCTCCCGGATGGGCACATACTCACCTTCGATCCACGCGCACCCTGCTGCGAACGGATTTTCCGCGGACGCAGTCGACCGAGTCGGAGTTGACGTTGACCTACTCGCCGTCATCTGCTCACCTCAGAAAGCGGCTTGGCACGAGGACCGGGGTGAGAGGATCGTATCTTCCGCACCTGCCGAAGGCAGAAAGCGACCTGGCCACAATCGGTGAGGGCGTGTTTCGCTCGGCGCCCGCAGCGACGACTTCCAGGTTCACCGCCCGGCGCACCGAGCGCTCGGTAAGTTCGGGTCGTGAGCCACTTCCTCCTCCGGCAAAGCGTCTGCTAGCCGCTTGTAGGTCTCGTCCAGGTTGTTCAGACGGTGGTGTGCAGCATGACGCGCGGCTGGGTAGACCCGAGAGCGTTAACGCTCGGCAGAGCGGGCCAGACCGAGGCGGTGGTGCGCGTCCCATGTGAGATTGTGCGACTCGGTCTGGGGTGCCGATGATGGGCTACGATCGCGAGTTCTCAAAGATGCCCAGGTACCTCAAGCAAGCTCCGATGTACAGCGGGCAGGCGACCGAGGAAGTCCGGCGTACGGTTTCGGAGATGCTCTCCCGGATCGAGCGGGGCGGAGAGAAGGCGATTCGGGAGTATTCGCGGCAACTGGACGGCTGGGATCCCCCATCATTTTTAGTCGATCCAAAGAGGGTTGCGCCAGCGGAAGCAATGCTCAAGCATGAACTGCGCCAGCACATCGCGTTCGCGCAGAGCCAGGTGCGCGCATTTGCGGAGGCGCAGCGCGCGGCGATGACGGACCTGGAGATCGAGATACAGCCGGGGATCAATCTGGGGCACCGTCATATTCCCGTCGGCGCCGTTGGTTCGTATGTTCCGGGCGGCCGGTACCCGATGCTCGCATCCTCGTTCATGACGGTGATCGTCCCGAAGGTGGCGGGCGTGCAGCGAGTGATCGCCTGCGCGCCACCGCGCGGCGGCGCCGGAATCGACCCAGCGATGCTGTACGCGATCGCCACGTCCGGTGCAGATCAGATGCTATGCCTTGGCGGGGTGCAGGCGCTGGCAGCGATGGCGTTCGGCATTGAGGAGTTCGAGCCGGTCGACATGATCGTTGGGGCCGGCAATGCTTACGTCGCCGAGGCGAAGCGGCAGCTTTTCGGCAGAGTCGGAATCGACCTGCTTGCCGGGCCGACCGAGATCGTCGTGATCGCCGACGAGACCGCTGACGCGCGGCTGGTCGCCGCTGATCTCCTGGGTCAGGCCGAGCACGGCCCGACCTCGCCCGCGATCCTGATCACAACCTCGTACGAGCTCGGTCGCGACGTTCTGGAGCAAGTGAAGCAACTGCTGAGAACGTGGCCAACCCGTGAGGTGGCTCGCGAAGCCTGGGAGGCTCACGGCTCCGTTGTCGTCGTTGACGGCCGGGAGGAGGCGGTGGCTGTGTCCGATGAGATCGCTCCTGAGCATCTCGAGGTTCAAGTGACCAAGGACGAGCAGGACTGGTACTTGCATGTACTGCGTAACTACGGCTCGCTATTCCTTGGCGAGCAGGCGACGGTCGCCTATGGGGACAAAGCTGTCGGGACGAATCACATCCTTCCGACGATGGGCGCAGCTCGCTACACCGGTGGCTTGTGGGTCGGGAAGTTCCTGAAGACCTGCACCTACCAGCGGCTTACCGAGGAGGGAACGCGCCGGATCGCCCCGACAGTAGCGGCGATCTGCGAGGCCGAGCACTTCGGTGGGCACGCCCTGACAGCAACAATGCGCCTCCAGCGCTTGCCCGAGCGTGCAGGATCCACAACGTAGTCACGCGCCAAGGGCCGGTGTGGTTGCCCTGGTCGATGACATCGGCCTCTTGCCTGTCTCGCCCGAAGCGGCCGAAGCGCTCTTCAGAGTAGTCGACGCCGCCTACGAGAAACGCTCCATCGCGATCTCATCAAACATCCACCCTCCGGTTTCGACGAACTAATGCCCAAAACTGTGGCGACCGCCACCGTCGACCGGCTTCTGCATACGCCCACGTGATCATCGCCGAAGACAGCTACCGGCTCGCCCAAGCGACAGTCGGCAAGGGGGTGAAGGCCCTTTCCTAAAAACAGCAGCCCGCTGAAGATGGGGACTTTCGTGGCCACCAGCGGCGAGAAGGATGGCCACCGGTGGGGAATTTCATGGCCGCCGGTGAGGACAAACAGATGGCCATTGACAATTCCGTGCCGAGTTTCGTTTCACGCGTTCTTACCCGCGAGCGTCGATTCTCGCGATGTAAACAGGCGGTCGAACCGTGCGAGCTCGATGGCTCTGGACCCGGAGCCTGAGGTCGTTCACCTAGCTCCAGAAGCAACCGGGCGGTCCGGAGCCTCGACTGAGGCATAGCACCACGGCCCGGCAGCCGACGACGTCGCCATGTCCAAAGACGCGAGTCCTTGCCACGCCCAGCGGGTCCATGCCTGGTGTGCAGGGCGCTCGTCGCGGAGTCAAAACCTTGCGCGTCGCGGCAAGTCGCGATAGGGTGTCTTGAACTTTGGGAACCCTTTCCGCGATTCGGGAAGCCGTCGGCAAGCGGTGAGAGAAAAGAGACGTGGCACACGACCGCGGATGCCCGCCCGCCCCGGATGCAGAACTGACGAGCGCGGACAGGATGCGTGTGCTTCAGGAGTTGCTGTCGGCGAGATCCGGGAGCAGGTCGTGATCTCCGCCCGCTATCCAGCTGCCGGAGCGCCTACTTGCGATCGCCCCCGATTCGGTAGCGCTGCGCCGCAAGGCCGGAGTGGTCCTCAGCGATTGCGGCGACTCAGTTGTGCTCTTCTGACCGACCAGGCGGGTGTGGCAAGGCGGATTGGGTGCAGGCGATGATCGAAGGGCGACGGGCCGACCTAAATCCGGACTTCGTGGGGACTGACGATCGAAGAAAGATGAGCAGCCGAGAGGAGGAAGGAATGGGTGATAGCGAGCAGGGCTCACGGCTGCCCGATGGGCTGGCGGCCGCCGACGGGCTGGGTATGACGCGGCGAACGATGCTCCGCCGCTCGGTCGGAGGAGCGGCGGCACTCGCCGGGTCGAGTTGGCTGCTGGCGGCATGCGGCTCGAGCTCGAGCAGTACGTCCAGCGCGAAGAGCAACCCGGCGCTTCCGATCTCGACCAAGAAGCGACCGATCACGCTGCCGATCTTCTCCGACAATAAGCCGATCGCCTCGGGTCATTCACCCGAGAAAGGCCCGCTGATCATCTACGACTGGGCGTTCTACCTCAGCCCGGCGGTGGTCAAGAGCTTCGAGCAGAAGTACGGCGTCACCGCGCAGGTGACGACGTTCGCGACGATCGACGAGGCGATCAACAAGGTAGCTTCGGGCGCGATCACCCCGGACGTCTGGGTGCCGGACGCCGAACACATCTACGAGTTCGTCCGGAGCAAGCTGATCCAGCCCATCAACCACAGCTACGTCCCGAACCTGGACACTGTCATCCCGGCGGCGGGCGATCCCTGGTACGACAAAGGTGCGCGCTACACGTCTCCGAACTTCATCAACACGAACGGGATCGGATGGCGCAACGACCTGATCAAGATCGATCCGGCGTCGATGAGCAATCCCTGGGACGTTTTCTGGAACGCCCCAACAAGCACTCCAATGGGCATGTTGAACGACACAGCATCCGACCCAATCGGGATGTCGCTGATCCGCAACGGCAACGATCTCGAGTCGGTCACCTATGCCGACATCACCGCTGCGGCCCACGAGCTGTCGCTGCTCAATCACGTGAAATGGCAGTACACGAGCTACCAGCCGCTTGCCACCGGAGTCGAGAAGCTCGTGTACGCCTTCAACGGCGACTTCGCGGTGATCGGCAGCTACCTACCGAAATCGGTGCCACTGTCCGCAGTTAGCTACTACTTCCCGACTGACGGGCGGGGCGTGATCATCAACGACTGCTGGGTGATTCCGAAGTCGGCGAAGCATCCGGTGCTCGGGCACCTGTTCATGAACCACTTCCTGGAGATGCAGAGCGCGATCGACAACTTCCGGGACGTCGGCTATCAGACGATGCTCACGGACCTGACCATCGATAAGCTCAAGGCCGCCAAGGTGGCGAAGCCGCAGGAGATCGAGATGGCGTTCTCGCCACCCGCGTTTCAAAACGACGGCATCCCGATTCCAACCTGGAACACGCAGCAACGAGCATGGATCGAGCAGGCGTTCGCGCAGCTCACGGCGTGACGCTCCCGGAAGGCTGGACCTGGGGACAGGCCCTCCTATGCACGTGCCCAATCCCGCTCGCGAGGCTGATGAACTCTTCTCGGGATGCATGGCGCGGTTGAGCCGAAGGATCGTCCCGGCGCGGCCGCGAGAGCTGCACACGCCACGTAGCGTTTTCCACGGGTACCTCGACGCCGCGCGGCGTGCTCGCGATCGACGTGGCCGGCGCCTCGAGCTGACGGCGACATGACCCTGGAAACCATCAGCCTCCGGTCTAGGCGCCTCCCTCGTTTCGATGTGTTGTTCGAGCCGGTGCAGATCGGTCCGGTCCGGGCGCGCAACCGCTTTTTCCAGGTGCCGCATTGCAACGGCATGGGCTACCGGGACGTGAGCGCTCACGCCGAGATGCGCGCTGTGAAGGCCGAGGGAGGCTGGGCGGTCGTCTGTACGGAGCAGGCCGAGATCCACTACTCGTCTGAAATCACGCCGTTCATCGAGCTGCGGATTTGGGATGACCAGGACATCCCCGCGATCGCGCGCATCGCGGACCGGATCCACGAGCATGGGGCGCTGGCGGGCGTCGAGCTCGCCTATAACGGGATGAACGGACCGAACTTTTACAGCCGGGTGGCGCCGATGGGGCCCGCGCATCTTCCGGTGGCGACGTTCACGGCGGACCCGGTGCAGGCGCGGCGGATGGACCTCGCGGATATCGCAGACCTGCGCCGTTGGCACCGGGCCGCGGTCCGCCGCTCGATTGAGGCGGGTTATGACCTCGTCTACGTCTACGCGGGCCACGCGCTCGGCGGCATCCACCATTTCCTGTCTCGGCGCTACAACGACCGCATCGATGCATACGGTGGCTCGGCCGAGAACCGCAGGCGCCTGCTGCGCGAGATTCTGGAGGACACCCTTGAGGAGGCCGCCGGGCGCGCGGCGGTGGCGTGCCGGATCACCGTAGATGAGCTGCTCGGCGACGAGGGGATCACGCGCGGGGATATTGAGGAGGTGATCGGGACGCTTGGCGAGCTGCCCGATCTGTGGGATTTTGTCATGGGCACCTGGGAGGACGACTCGGTCACCGCACGATTCGGCGAGGAGGCCGAACAGGAGCAATACGTCCGTGGGTTAAAGGCGCTTACGTCCAAGCCTGTGGTCGGGGTGGGACGGTTCACCTCGCCGGACACGATGGTTCGGATGATCAACAGCGGCGTGCTCGATTTGATCGGCGCCGCGCGTCCATCGATCGCCGACCCGTTTCTGCCGCGCAAGATCGAGGAGGGCCGGTTCGAGGACATCCGGGAGTGCATTGGCTGCAACATCTGCGTGGCGGGTGATTTCACGATGTCCCCGATTCGCTGCACCCAGAACCCCTCCATGGGGGAGGAGTGGCGACGTGGCTGGCATCCCGAGCGGATCCGCCCGCGCACCAGCGAGGCCAAGGTGCTGATCGTCGGCGCAGGCCCCGCCGGACTCGAGGCCGCACAGGCGTTGGCCAAGCGCGGCTACGAGGTGATCCTCACAGAGGCCTCGGCCACGCTCGGCGGCCGCGCCGCCCGTGAGGCGCGGTTGCCGGGGTTGGCGAGCTACATCCGCGTCGTCGACTACCGCGTGGCCCAGATCCGCCAGCTACACATGGTCGAGCGGGCCCAGAGCAGCGTGACCGCCGACGAGATCCTCGACTATGACTTCGAGCATGTTGCCGTCGCCACCGGGGCTCGCTGGCGCGCCGACGGCGTGGGGCGCCACCACACGCGGGCGATCCCCCTCGACCCTGCGCTGCCCGTGTTCACCCCCGATGACCTCATGGCCGGGCGCCTGCCCGAAGGCGAGCGGATCGCGATCTACGACGACGACCACTACTACATGGGAGGGGTGCTCGCGGAGCTGCTGGCCCGCGCCGGCCGGCGCGTTGCCCTCGTGACGCCCGCGCACTCCGTTTCGAGCTGGACGGTCGCGACCATGGAGCAGCATCGGATCCAGCGACGCATGCTCGAGCTCAACGTCGAGATCATCGCATCCCATGCCGTCATCGCAACCGACCCCGACGGTCTCCGTGCGCGCTGCGTTTTCACCGACCGGGAACGCTCAGTCGCCGCCGATGCCGCGGTGTTCGTGACCGCCCGCCTCCCAGTTGACACCCTCTATCGCGAACTCACTGAGCGCCGCGAGGAGTGGGACGATGTCGGGCTGCAGACCGTGACCGCGGTCGGAGACTGCTGGTGCCCGGGTACGATCGCCGCGGCCGTCTGGGAAGGCCATCGCTACGCCCAAGAACTCGACCAACCGGTCCACCACGGCGACACCGTCCCATTCCTGCGAGAAGCCACCGAACTGGCCGACCCGAGCTGATCAGCCGGGCGCCAAGCAGGCTCGGAGAACCGACGAGTGACGCGCGCGTCATCTCAGTGCAGTTGGCCGGGGTGCTCGAGCGATGGATGCCAGCGGGAAGTTCCGGTAAAACAACGCATCCACAGCGCTAACCGAAAGCAGCGTCGACGTTGGTGTACCCGAGCGCGCCACGCGCGCGAAAGGCAGCATCGAGCGCGAGCCTCCGGATGTCGGCCTCCAGTTTCTTCGTATGACGGGTGATCGGAGACGCTACGCCGATGGACGCAAACGCGGTCTTCCCGTCGTCGCCGAGTACTGGCGTGGCGACCGCCCAGGCTCCGTCGTAGGTCTCCTCCCAGCTCATCGTCCAGCCCTGCTGGCGAGCCTTCTCCAGACGCGCTCGCACAACATCCGGCTCGGTCAAAGTGCCATTCGCGATCCGCTGCAGCGGACGCTCGAGCACCGTATCGATCACGGTTTGTGGCTGGAAGGCCAGCAAGACCCTGGCTGTCGCGCCCGCGGTCAACGGTACTGATGTCCCCACCTCCGCAGTCACCCGCAGCCGGCTTGTGGATTCACCGACCGCGATGTAGGTCGCTTTGCCGGCCGAGAAGTCTGGGACGGCGAGCAGCGTCAGCTCCTTCGCCTCCCGGGCGACTTCGCGGATAAGCGAGTCGAGCATGGCTGCCAGATCCAAGGACTCGGTTGCGCGATTGCCAAGACGGATGGCTGCGAGTCCCAATCGGTACTGCCCGTCCTCTCGACGCAGCACGTAGCCGTTGCTCTCCAACACGCGCAGGATGCGATTGAGTGTCGATGACGGCAGACCAAGCTCACGCCGAAGCCCCGCCTCCGACCACTGCGGAGAGTGTTCGTCGAACGCTTCGAGCACGCGCAACGCCCTCCCGAGCACCTTGGGCGTCTCCGGCCCTTCCGCTCTCCTCGGTCGCGGCATGCCGCCTAGGCTAGTTCCCCGCCGAGCGCCAGTGGCAAGGCAAGCACATTTTCGGGTGGGGCGCTTAGCGGTGCGTTGCGGTTGGCGTGCTTGGGCTGTGTCGGCACCCACGCGCGCTTGGATTGCGCAGCGCGAAGCCGATGATCAGGACGGGTCGCGAGGCTGATGGCCCCGGTGCGGGCGGAGACGCAGATCGCAGCCCCTCAGCCAAAATGGTGGATCCCGATTGCCACGGCGATCACCTAACCCGTACGCAGGGCACGCCGCGGGGCGGTATCGCGCTCGCGCGGGAGCGAGGCGGCCTTGCGTCGTGAGGGCGCTCGGGCGCAGCCGTGGGGCGGCCCGCGATGCGTGGCTCAAACCCGTAAGCGACACTCGTTTTAGGCCTACGCCGTGCTCAGGCCTAATGCCGATTCTGGTTGTGATCAGACGACGGGGGAACGTCGATAGCCGGGTTGCGGTCGAAGAACCCAGTGGGCTTGAGCATGAATCCGGCGCGCTCGACCGGCATCACCGGCCAGTCCTCCGGTCGCGAGATGTGGAGCATCCCATACGCATACCAGAGCACGATGTCGTCGTCGACTATCGGTCGATCTGCGCGTTGGTAGTCTGGCAACCCGGCACCGCCGGGGTGCTGGTTGGGGTATTCGCCGGCGGGGAAGCGCTGCCGCCGATCGTAGCGAGTTACCCACACGTTGTGGCGCAGGAACGGGGCTCGCCGGATAACGTCGGCGTCATCGGTAGCGAACGGTGGCACAGTGTTGCCGGGCACCAACTTGTATCCGACCGGCTCACCCAGCGAGTTATGCACTAGGTCGTTGCTGACCACCCAGTAGCGTCCGGTGAACGGGTTGACGCTTCTGTGAGCCTCCACCTCCCGTTCCAACCGAGTGTAAACCGGCGTAAAGGCATTACCGTACGGATTAGCTTCACGTCCCTCGACAGCTGCGGTGTTCACCTCGTACACCGAGTTGCGCGCCCCGTCGATCTGCATATCCAGGCGCGCGCAGAAGAAGTGCTGATGATGGGGTGCCACCAAGCCTCGCGCGACGGTCACGCCGTACGGGTCGCCGTAGGGAGCAGGACCACGGGTGAGCACGATGCCGGTGGCCTTGACCTCGCTCTCGATCGTGCCGTCCTGGCAGAGGTACCAGTAGAAGGCGTACTCGTAGTTGCCGAGGGTGACGATGAACGAGACGACCAGCCGCCGCATTCGCCGGGCCTCGGCGTGGTCGGTGGGGCTGTCGTAATGCTTCCAGCCCAGGCCGAAGTCCTCCTCGTGCAGGCAGACGGCGTTCTTGATCGTGAACGGCTCCCCGCGATCGTCGCAGAGATCGACGTCGAAGTAATGGATCTCCCCGAGGCAATCGCACCCCCGCTCGAGCGAGTTGGCAAACGCGCCCACGCCATACTCGCCGATGTCGAACGCGTTCTTGCGGTAACCGCTCGGGCCCGGATCCCCGTAGGGCACCACAAGCTCAACGTACGAGGCGCGGTAGATGATTGGCCGAACACGCCCCCGCCCCCGATCCTCATAGGTGATCTGATGAAGGACCAGTCCCTCGCGCGAGGTGAAGCCGACGCGGAAGCGCCACTTCTGCCAGGAGACCTCCCAACCGTCAACGTGGAAGCTTGGCCCCTGCGGTTGACTGATTTCGAGGGGCAGGAGTCCCGGTCTCAGCGGCAGTCCGGTCGCGCCAGGCAAATACCGACCGGACGCCTTAGGGATCGGGGCGACACCATGATCCTCGATTCGGATCACGGCCATCGCGTTTAGGTCTACGATCGCGAACAGCCCGTCGATCGGATGGGCGTACGGATTGTCACTGGGGTCCTCGCGAACCCAGCAAGGAGTCCAGGCGAGCCGTAGATGGCGTTCGTCGGGGTCCCGATGCGTGCCCATGCCCCACGCCTCGACGGTCACGAGATCAAAGTCGGTGACTCCGCGACGGCGAAGCGCTTCCTGAAACCCGGGATCGTGGCGGACCACCTGCTCGCATTCCTGGAATTCCCATAGGGTGATCGCTGGCTGAACGCCGCGGAGCTCTCGCTCGCTGACAACGGCGTCGTCGTCCAGCGAGACGACCAATTCGATGGTCGACCCCTCGCGTCGGTCCAGCACAACCACCCACGCCTCGCGCCCGAGCTCGCCGTTCTGTGCAGTCCAGGGCAGCAGCTCCGACTTGTCCGGCTCGTGCAGCGAAACTTCGATCACCCGCGCCATCGTGCGATCTCGGCAGCGTGCGAGCGCGAGCGCCGCCGCGCGACGCAGCTCCGGGCCCGTCAGCGGATCGAGCGGGTGCGGATTGACGTTCGCCGTGGCAGCAGCCGCTTGCTCGGCGAGCTTTGACTCGGTCACCGCGTCACTCCATCCGCTCGCGCGGGATCACCGCGGTCGCGTCGATCTCGACCAGCCACTCGCGGCGAGCGAGACCGCTGACCACCACCCCGGTCGAGCAGGGGTAGACGCCGTGCAGCCAGCGTCCGATCACCTGGTAGACGGGCTCGCGATAGCGCACGTCTGTCACATACACGACGAGCTTGCAGATGTCCTCAAGGCGTGCCCCGGCCTCGCCGAGCAGCATCTCGATGTTCGACATTGCCTTCTCCGCCTGCGCCGCGGGATCGCCAATTCCCACCGACTCGTTTGTGTCGAGATCCATGCCCACCTGTCCGCGCAGAAACACGAGGTTATCCGCCACGACAGCGTTGCAGAAGTCGTTATCAAATTGCTGGCCGCGATAGACGTCCTGGGTGTTGAATTTTCTGATGCGAGTGTGGCTCATCTGACCTCCGGGGAGTTCGGGCTGGTCTCGGCGCCAAGCCCGTCGACGGGGACGCCGGCAATCACCACGCCGTCCACGACCCGCTGACCGACAGCAAGGAAGAGTTCCTCGGGGTGCTCTACGCCGAGGATCGTCAAATCGGCACGCTTGCCCGTGTCGACTGAGCCTCGATCACGCTGCAGGCCGAGCGCGTAGGCGGCGTTCAGAGTCGCGCCAACGAGCACCTCGGCGGGGGTGAGCCTGAACCACGGTGCGGCGATCCCCAGCGTGGTCGTCAAGGACGTCGCGTGGATTGAGGAGCAGTAGTCGGTTGCGATCGAGACGGGCACTCGTCGCCCAACCAGAAGGCGGGCGTTCGCGCGCCGCTCGGTCATGTACACGAGCTCGGCCTGAGGTAGCAATACCGCCACCGTGTCGGTCCAGCCCGCGTCGAGGATCTCTTCATCGGGCGTGTAGGTGAGGTGCTCGGCCGAGACGGCGCCGCCAGCCACCGCCGTCCTCCATCCCTCGGAGGAGGCCCATGCATCTGCGTGCACCTTCGTCGGGATGCCGAGCTCTCGCGAGCGGGCGAGCAGCCGCCCGGCCTGCTGCGGCGTGAACAGCCCGTGCTCGCAGGTGAGGTCGTGGAACGCGGCAACTCCCTGCTCGAGCACGACGGGCAGCATTGACGCGACCTCCTCGGTGTAGGCATCGGCGTCGATCCCAGCCGGGACGACGTGCGCGCCCAGGAACGAGACGACCAAGCTCAGCGGTGTCAGCTCGCGGCTGCGATCGAGCAGCGCGAGCTGGTGCAGCTCGTGTTCGGGGGTGAGTCCGTAGCCCGACTTGACCTCGAGCGTGGTCACACCCCCGGCGAGGATCCTGCGGTACGCGCCCTCGAGCTGCCGGATCAGGTCCGTGTCGGCGGCGCTGCGCGTGGCCGTCACCGTCGCCCAGATGCCGCCACCCTCGCGCACCACCTCTTCAAGCGAGGCGCCGCCCAGGCGCCTTGAGTACTCGGCGTGACGACTGCCCGCAAACAGCGGGTGCGAGTGGCACTCGATCAGGCCCGGCAGCACGGTTTTGCCCGTCAAATCGAGCGTCGGCACCTCATCGTCCCACTCGCTGAGGATCTGCTCCGTCGTGCCCGCGGCGGCGATCCGACCTGCTCTGACTGCTACCCCGCCGTCGGCGATCAGGTCGAGCTCTCGCTGCTCGTCCCCCCGGCGGGCCGCGCCGCGGTCCGTGACGCGCGCGAGCTGAGCGGCATGGAGAAGGTTGAGATCGCTCACGACCCCGCGGCGGGGGTCGCCAACGGTGCGTCGCGGCCCTCGCTCACCGAGCCGCTCAGGCCGGCGTAGCGCCGCACGAGCTCCGCCGGCCCGGCGAAGTCATAGTTGTTGTAGACAGCGAGCAAGTGCGCGAACGCGGGCGACTGGGCGAACAGCTGGAAGGTAAGCCGGTGACCGGCGTAGTCGGAGTTGAGCAGGTCGCGCGCGAACGCCAAGAGGCGGCGCCGGTCCTCCGCGTCGGTGTCACCGATCGCCAGGTACTTGTTCAGCCACCTGCCCGTCTCGGGGTCCGCAAACGAATCGGCGTTGGGGGTTACGCAGAGCTGGCCGCCACACAGATCGCGCGCCAGGTGCATCATCGCCGGTAGCTGTGAACAGGCGAGCACGCGGCCGGTGTACAGCAGCGCCGGGTTGGGCATTAGTAGCCCGGCCGGGCTGACGTCGGCTGTCTCGATCGCTGCGGTCAGGTGCGCGTTGATTCCTTCCCGGTAGCACACGAGCTCGGCCAGCTTCTCGCGTACTCCCTGGTGTATCTTGACCCCGGTCTGCGTGACATTGGTGTACGCGACTCCGACCAGCAGGTCGGCGAAGCGCAGGTGGCGCTGCACGAACGGGAACATGCTGTAGCGGTGCAGCGTCGCGCGGATGAACGCGGCGGCGCGCGTGTGCCGGTAGAAGAAGACGTTCTCCCACGGGATCTCGACGTCGTCGAAGACGATCATGGTGTCGATCTCATCGAAGCGGTTTGACATCGGATAGTCTGCGTCGGATCCGCGGCCCGCGAACGATGAGCGGCAGATGTGCTTGATCCCCGGGGCGGCCATGTCGGCAAGAAAGCCGACCGCGTAGTCCGAGAGCTCGGCGGTGCCCCAGTCGGCGATCGTCGGCTTGATGAAGGCCTGATTGGCGTATGCGGCCGCCGTCTCGAACTTCGCGCCCCGCACGATGATCCCGTCCTTGGTCTCGTTTACGAGGTGCAAGAGCACGTCGGGATCCTGGTCCTGGGGGCGTTTGCTGCGATCGCCCTTGGGGTCGGTGTTCCCAGAGACGTGGAAGGTGTCCGACCGGGCGAGCTGATGCACCTGATCGCGGATGTGATCCGAGAACGCGGGGTTGATCTCATTGAGCACATCCTGGCCGTCGTACAGCGACCACATCTCGCCGACCGTCTCGTCTCCGACGCGGGTGATGATCCCGCCGACATCATCGAGCACCTTGTCCACGGCCGTTCGCTTGGCGTACCAGTCGGACTTGGTGAGCGGCAGCTTGGCTGCGACGGGGCAGCGCTCGCCGGTCTCGGGGTCGACATAGGACATCAGCTCGTGAGTGGCGTCCTCGTGGGCGAGGTCGTAGACCCGCGCGCGCGCATCGACGATTGGCCTAAATGCCGGATGCGCGGGCACGTCCTCGACCCGCTCGGCGTCGATCCACACCTCGCGCCCGTCACGGATCGAGTCTCGGTATTCGTCGCCGGTCCTGATCATCGGTTTCCCATACTGCGGTTATCTTTTCCCACTATTCTCGCAGACGGTCATCGTGGCTTCAACCGCGGATGCCGGCCACCACCGCCGCGACGGCGTCGATCGCCTCCTGCTGAGCCGAGGTCAGCTGCTGCCCCGGCAGCGTTTTGACGTCCTCCAGGAAGGGATCCTCGACTCCTGTCCGCGTTCCAGTCAGGGCCTCGACCACGGCGAGCCCGCAGAATGGGACGTAGAACTCGCTGTAGCCGCCCTCGTGTATCAGCGCCAGGCGGCCCCCGGTCGCCTCGAGCAGCATCCCCGTGAGCAGCCGGTAGCTGTCGGAGTGCAGGAGCATCCGGCCGAGGGGGTCGTACACGCTGGCGTCGAAGCCGCTCGAGACGACGACGAGCTGCGGGTCAAAGCGGCGCAGCGCGGGGATCACGACGCGGCCGAACGCCTCGAGGTAAGCCTCGTGCCCCGATCCGGGCGGCAGCGGGACGTTGACGTTGGCTCCCACCCCGGCCCCGGAGCCGCGCTCCTCTATCAGCCCCGAGTCGGGCGGGTAGCAGCGGTCCTGATGGACCGAGATCACGAGCACGCGGGGATCCTCGTAGAAGATTTCCTGCGTGCCGTTGCCGTGGTGCACGTCCCAGTCCACGACCGCGATCCGATCGATCGCCGTCGTGCGTTGGAGGTGGCGTATTGCGATCGCCGCGTTGTTGAAGACGCAGAACCCCATTCCGCGATCCGCCAGGCCATGATGCCCAGGCGGCCGAACGAGCGCGTAGACGTTGTCGACCTCGCCGCTGAAGACAGCCTCCACCGCACTGACTGCCCCGCCCGCCGCCAGCTGTGCGATCTCGAACCCGCCTCGTCCGAACGGCGTCGTCCCGTCTCCCGCGTCCCCGCCGCGGCCGGCACTCAGCTCTTCGATCCGGGCGACGTACTGCGCCGTGTGCACTGCTAGCAGCTGCTCCCTCGTCGCCGGACGAGGCAGTATCTCGGTCAGCTTTCGTCGCAGGCCGCTGATCTCGACGAGGTTCTGAAAGCGACGCTTCGTCGCCACGCTCTCGACGTGCGCGAGTGGCTCGAGCCATCCGCCGGCCTCGAGGAAACCCGCTCCGCTACCGGTGTCATGCCACAGATAGCGCTCATGGGAGACCCAGCCGGTCCGACCGGGCTCCCCGGAGCGGGTCACCCGGGTCGCGCGATCCGATCCTACGGCCACTGCTAGCGAGGATCTGTTTCCCGCTACGACGTCAAGCCGCGGTAAGCCGTGTGAACTCCTGTTCGATCCACGTCAGCTGGTGGCTGTTCCAAGTCGGAATCGGGATGCCGTTGTTCTGGAACGCGGGTGGTGAGAACGCCATCTCGATCTCCTGCGGCTTCGCCACATTGGCGGCCTTGAGCTTGTCGATGGTCAGGTCCTTGAGCATCGTCTGATAGCCCACGTCGCGGAAGTTCTCGATCGCGCTCTCCATCTCCAGGAAGTGGTTCATGAACAGGTGCCCGAGCACCGGATGCTTCGCCGACTTCGGAATCACCCAGCAGTCGT
>JAFAPR010000176.1 GCA_019247075.1 Solirubrobacterales bacterium | reverse complement strand
GCGTCCCAATCGATCTGCTCCCGCAAGGCGCGGGCGATCGCCAGCACGCTGCGGTAGTCGAGCGAGTGCTCGTTGAGCGACATGAGCTTGGTGGCGAGCATGTCCTCGAGCGCCATCACCGGGGTCGCGATCGCGAGCACCGAGATCGTGTCAGCGCGAGCCAGCACCTCGTCTGTTATGTCGAGCCCGGATGGGTGAAAGATCACGTCAACCATCACGTCCCCATGCCAGGCCTTGAGCAGCCACTCCTCCGGCGGTTGTCCGGTCCGCATGCCCGCGGCGGCGAGCGCCTCGAGCGCACGCTCAGCGTCCTGGGGCTTGACCATCAGATCCAGGTCCTTCTGCGGGAGGGGCCCTCCGCGCGCCCAGGCGGCGAAGCTCCCGCCGAGCATGTAGGGCACGCCTGCGTCGCGCATTGCCGCCACGGCGACCCTGACGGTCTCGAGGATTGATTCGGGCGGTTGCTCGATATCCATCGCGATCGGACGCTACCCGGGGCGGTCTGGGGCCACACGCGCTATGACTCCCTGGACCGGGTAGCGTCAGGACGATGGATGGCGATCAGGCGAAAAAGCTGCGAATCGCGGCAGCGGGCGACGTCCACTGCTGCGACGCCCGCAGGAGCCAGATATCGACTTCGCTACAGGAGCTCGACCAACGCGCCGACCTGATCCTGCTCTGCGGGGATCTGACGATCGACGGCGATCCCGAACAGGGACGGGTTCTGGCGAAAGCATGCTCGTCGTTGACCGCCCCGGTGTTCGCGGTGCTGGGCAACCATGACTGGCACGTGAACCGGCGAGATGAGCTGGTTGCCGCGCTCGAATCCGGTGGCATCCGCGTGCTCGATCGTAGCTGGGCCGTGTGCGATGTCGACGGCGTGCAGGTGGGGATCGTCGGCACGAAGGGGTTCGTGGGCGGATTTCCAGGCTCACACCTGCCGGACTTCGGCGAACCGCTGCTGCGCGAGGTCTACCACGAGACCTCGCTCGAGGTGAAGGCGCTGCAGGCCGGGCTGCGCGCCGTCTCGCTGTGCCCGATCCGCATCGTGGTGCTCCACTACGCCCCCACGGACGCGACAATCGAAGGCGAAGCCCCGGGGATCTGGCCGTTCTTGGGCACGGATCGGCTGGCCGCCCCGATTGCCGAGCACGAGCCCGATATGGTGCTCCACGGCCACGCCCACGCGGGCCAGTTCAGCGGCGCGATCGGCGAAGTCCCGGTGTACAACGTCTCGATCCCCGTGATGGGCCGCGACTTCTGGTTGTTCGAGCTCGACGCTCCGCTGCCAACGCAGACACCGATCCATTGATGGTTCTCCCGGACCTTGGGCCACTTGGCGGGATTCCGGCGCTCCCCCGTTTCTGAGGCGCGCACGCCCCGGGACTAGCGCGGGTCCGAAATCACCAGCTTCACGATCTCGCCGCTGTCGCCGCGCTCGACCCTCAGATCGTCGACGAGATTGCGCAGCGGTGAGGCGGGCTGGCCTACGCCGTTTCCCGTGAAGACCACTCCACTGCCAGGCGTGAACGGTCCAGCGGCCAGCTCGAGCCACCGCTCCCCGTTGCAGAGTGCGAAGGCCAGGCGCTCGCTCGCCGCCGCGCGCGCATGAGCGCCGAGCGTGTCGGTTAGCACGCTCAGCTCCGAGAAACGGTCAAGCCGGAAGTGGCTGACCGCCGCGAGCGCTCGCACCAAGCGGCCGAGCGCGGGGCCCAGAAGTCCAACCGGGGAGACCACGCCCGCCACATCGCCGAGTGCGCGCGAGGGCTCGCCGATCAGACTCGCGGGCGACTCGGCGCTCCATCCCATGACGTCCTCGATGGGGGTCGTATCCTGACCCTGTTCGGCGGAGGCGCCTCGCTGCTCGGTTTGAGCCGGCCGGGTGGGGCCACGGCTGCCAGTCCTGAAGACCATCCGCACCTCCGTTCCGCCGTCAGGCGGGCTCACGAACTCCACCCGATCGGCCAGCGCGCTCATCACCGGCAATCCCACGCGGAGACGGTCTTCGCTCGCCGACACGCCGTGAAGGCCCTCGCCCTCGTCGCAGACGACCAACTCGAGCCACTCACTGTCACTCATCAGTCGTACGACGACTCGTCCCACCCCCCCGCGGTACGCGTGTAGGACCGCGTTGTTGCAGGCCTCGGTGGCCGCTGTCTTCAGATCATCGACCAACTCGCCGCTCCAACCCAGCGGACCGCTGACACCCGCCAGTGCAGCGCGCACAAAGGTGCCGCATTCGGGAGTGCTGGCCATTTCGAGCCGCACAATCGAAGCGTCAAGCTGCACGTGCGTGGGGGTCGTGCTCAAGTCACTTCCCTGGTCGGTGTGCCGCGAAACTCGGAGTTGGTCACGCTGTCACCATCACGCTCGCGCACATCTCCGTGCTGGGCCGCGGCGCACTCGAGCAGCAGCGCATGGACGAACGCCTGTGGGATGTTGCCCCGCAACTGGCGTTGGATGACGTCGAATTCCTCGGCGAGCAATCCCGCCGTGCCACACGCTGCCCGATTGCGCTCGAACCAGCGTGCCGCGGCGACGGCGTCACCCTGCTGCTGGTAGGCCAGCGAGAGGAAGAATCCACACAGCAAAAATGCCCCCTCGGCGCGGCCCAACGGCCGCTCGTCCGGGCGGTAGCGGTAGCAGTAGCCGTCTTCGGTGAGCTCGCCTTCGACCGCCTTCAGGGTCGCGATTGTGCGTGGGTCTTCGGGGGCGACCGCCCCGCGGATGGCCGGCAGCAGCAGGGCGGCGTCGATGCGCTCATCGGACGGTGAGCGCTGCCAGCGGCCACTCGGATGCACGGCCTCGGCCGACGCTTTGGCGGTGATCCGGTCGGCGAGGACGAGCCATTCGCGCGCCTTGGCGCCGACCGGCTGGCGGCGGGCGGCCTGGCGCAGCCCCGCTGCGCACGTCAACCGGCTGTGGGTGAAGTGGTCCGGATCCAGCTCCCAGATACCAGCGTCGGGCTCCTGCCAGCGGGCGGCGATCGCCTCGGCCGCGACCTCGGCGGCCCGCCAGCCGTCGGCGTCCAGGCGGTCGTGGTCGGCCGCGGCCGCGAGCAGCAGCAACGCCTCGCCGAAGGCGTCGAGCTGAAACTGCTTGTTGACCCAGTTACCGATGGTGTCCCGCCCGCCCGGGTAGCCGGGCAGGTCGATTTTCACCTCGTCCGGGATGCGGTCGCCCGCGGTGGTGTACGCGGGCCGCAGGTCGGGCCCGTGGGCGAGCAGTTGGGTGGAAACGAACCTGACCGCGTCGTCGAGCAAGGGGTGGCCGCCGGCTCGTGCCACCGCCTGGCCGGCGTAGCACTGGTCGCGAATCCAGGCAAAGCGATAGTCGAAGCTGCGGCCCTCTTCGGCGCGCTCGGGGAGCGACGTGGTCGCGGCCGCGACCATCCCTCCCGCAGCGCTTGTCAGGCCGGAGAGGATCGCGTATGCGTGACGGGCGTCGCGAGGCGCCATGGTCTGCTCCAGCTCCGGTACGCGCTCCCGCCACGCCGACTCCGTTCCTTCCCAGGCGTGCTCGGGCTCGGGAAGCGGGCTCTTCCCGTCCGCGTCGAGCACCAGCACGAGGTCGTGGTGGCGACCGGCGTCGAGTTCGAGCTCGAGCTCGAGCACGGTTCCCCCGCGGTACCGGCGTGCCTTGGCTCGCTCCGCGCCCAGCCAACGGGCGTAAGCGCCGCCGGCGCGCGCCCTCCATACGCCGTCATCTCCTCGTCGCACTCGCCGGGCCCCCTGGCGGCCGAAGTCGAAGCGCAGGTCGAGCACCGCCCGCATCCGAGCGGGGCCCTTGGTGGAGACGATACGACGCAGTAAGACCGCGCGATCGGGGGTCGATGGCAGCGCGAGCGCCTCGCGGCTTTCGGCGATGGTGCCGTCGTCTGACACCCAGCGGCTGCGCCAGATGAGGCCCGGATGCTCGTAGTACCCACCCCAGACGAACCGCTTCGTGGGCATGACGGCGTATAAGCCGCCTCCCCCGAGCAGGGAGGCGAACAGCGCGTCACCGTCCCAGCCCGGGAAACACAGCCAGCAGAGGTCGCCACGCGGACCTACGAGCGCGCCGCGTTCGCCGTCGGCCACAAAGGCGTACTCCCGCAGTGCGTGCGGGGCGGCAATGTCGAGGCTCGAGCGGTCGCTCACCGCGGCGGAGCCGCCTGCGGGTCGCGACGAGCGGGATCGCCGCCGGCTGTGCACGCCCCATCCTCACCGCGGCCCGCGCTCGCTGGGCCCATCCCAGGTGACAGCTCTTGCCCACCGGGCACGATCTGCTTGGTTTCCGTGATACACAACTCGCGCCTGTCGCGTGACACCAGCGCCCAAAGCCAACGACCCACCGTGCCGAGCCGGTTGCCCCAGCCGACGAGGTAGGCGATGTGTACGAAGCCCCACAGAAGCGTTGCCGCGATCCCTCCGAACTGAATCCCGAAGACGTCCGCGACCGCGTCGCGATGGCCGATCACGGCCAACGCGCCCTTGTCGAAATAACGAAACGGCCTGGCCTTGCCGTGGCCCCGCAGCCTCCTGCGGATCGTGGCCGATACATACCGGCCCTGCTGAATCGCGGGCTGCGCCATACCGGGCAGGTGGCCGAGCGCGACCATGTCGCCGATCGCGAACACCTCGTTTCGTCCTGGGAGCGTGCAGTCAGGGTTCACATGCAAGCGGCCGGCACCATCGACTTGCGCCCCGCACGCCTGCGCCAGCATGCCCGCCAGCGGCGAGGCCTCGACGCCCGCCGCCCACAGGACGGTCCCAGAGAGGATGCGGGAGCGCCGCCCGGACTGGTCCTCGAATTCGACACCTTCGGCGTCGACGCCGGTCACTTTCGCATCCGTGCGCACCTCAACCCCCATCCGCTCGAGGTCGCGCTTCGCGATCTGTTGCAGGCGTTCGGGGAAGGTACCGAGCACCGTAGGCGCTGCGTCGACCAAAACGATCCGCGCTTCGGCGACGACCGCGCCGTACTCGCTGGACAGCAGGCGGTGCGAGAGCTCCGCGATCTGACCGCTGAGCTCCACCCCGGTCGGGCCCGCCCCGACCACCACGAAGGTGAGCCACCGCTCGCGCTCCCCCTCGTGCGCGGCCTCGGCGCCCATTTCGAACGCGCCCAGGATGCGGTTGCGCATGAGCTGGGCGTCGGTGAGCGACTTCAGGCCGGGTGCGAACTTCGCCCATTCCCCATGGCCGAAGTAGGTATGCGCGGAGCCGCCGGCCACGATCAGGAACTCGTAGGGGAGCATCAAGCGGCTGCCATCGGGAGTGACGGCATAGACGACCCGCTGGTCGAGCTCGAAGCCGGTGACCTCCGCCAGACGCACCTCGACGTTGTCCTGTTGACTGAATATGGCCCGCAGCGTGGGAGCGATCTGGCCCTCGGAGAGGATTCCAGTCGCCACTTGATACAGCAGCGGTTGGAAGAGGTGGTGGTTGATGCGGTCGATCAGCGTCACCTCGACATTCGCCCCCGCCAGGGCCTTGGCGACGGTCAGGCCACCGAACCCACCTCCCACGATCACGACGCGCGGTCGGCTCTGTCCAAATCCGGTTGTCGCCGCCATCGTGCTAACGCTTCCCGTTTATATCCCCAGGTATCCGTGCCCTATTCGGAGAAGGTCCCGCGAGTGATCGGGTTGAGGTGCTCGCGGAGGCGAAGGAGACGTGGCTCGGGTGCGTCGGAATCGATCAGGACGGCGGTCCCCGGCCAGGCATTGCGCAGGTAGGCGGTATAAGCGCGGCGCGAGCTCAGGTCCGGCTCGTAGATCCAGGAGCCGGTGTTCCAGTAGCGCCAACGGCCGCTCGGGCCCAGGACGCCATCGAGCGGCTGGTGAGTGTGGGCGAAGACGATCTTGTCGGTATCGCGCGCCCAGCCCAGGTTGGTGACCACCTGCTCGAATGCCTCGACTGCCGGCTGGACTGGATCGCTCGGGCGCACCCGGCGGGCCAGCGCGTAGCTTGCCGCCTCACCGCCCGAGGGCGCACCCGCGCGCCGGCGTCGTTCCTGTTCTTGCGTGCGCGCGTCGTCGTAGGCGGCCACGTCCTGTTCGGCCATGCCCTCCGAGCGGCCGCTGGCCCGTTGCCGCACCCGATGGGCAAGCTGCTCGACCGCCCGGGCCGGGGATGTGGCCGCCCCGATCGCGCGCTCGAGGGACTGAAACGTCCTGTAGACACGGCGCTGGGCGTGCGTCCCGTTGGGAAGCTGGGCGATCGTGAACAGCATTCCGGTCAACAGCTGCGTCGTCGCCTCGTAATCGTCGAGCGTGGGGGCATGCCTGCGTCCGACGGAAACCGACCAGATCACGCGGCCGAACAGCTGGCTGGGGAAGGAGCCGACGCGACGGGCGTGAAGGTCGAGATAGTGGCCGTGCGTGCACAGGACGTCCGCGAAGGTGTACGTCGGGTAGTGGATCTCGACCTGGACACCTTCGAGCCGGCGCTCAAGCAGGCGACGGAAACCCTCGGTCCCCCGACGGGTGTCGGGCAGACCGCCAGCTGAATCGGCGGCGCCGAGGGCGAGTTCGATCACCTCCTCCGCCTCCCTGGCGACGAGATGGTGATCATGGTTGCCCGCGAGGAACACGAACTTTTTCCCCTGGAGCTTGTCGCGCAGCAGATCAAACAGCCCCCCTGCCGCCATGAGCGCTCTCCTCAGTGGAGAGAAAAGAAAGTCGAGCATGTCGCCGAGGAGGATGACCTCGTCGACGTCGAGTTGCGGCTCAATCACGGCCAGGTTTTCTGCCTCGCACAGCAGGTCCTCGCCCGTCCATGCGCCGAAGTGCGTGTCCGAGATCACAAGCGCGCGCACCGTCAGCCTGCCGCGCGTCCGAGTTGTGGGGCGCAGCCAGTCGCGCCGACTATGGCGAAGAACCGCACCTATCCGACCGGCTTCTCGGCGTGGCCGCCGAACTGCTTGCGCATCGCGGACAGCACCTGGTTGGCGAAGTGATCGAGGTCGCGCGAGCCGAAGCGCGAGAACAGCGCGCTCGATAGCACGGGAGCGGGAACGCCCTCCTCGATCGCTGCGATAGCGGTCCATCGGCCCTCGCCGGAGTCAGAGACGCGGCCCGAGAAATCCTTGAGATCGGGCGACTCGAAGAGGGCAGCGGCGGTCAGGTCGAGCAGCCACGAGGCGATCACGCTGCCCCGTCGCCACACCTCGGCCACCGAGGCGATGTCGATGTCGTACCGGTAGAACTCCGGATGCTCGAGCGGCGCCGTCTCGGCGTCCTCTTCGTGGCGCACCTCGCCGGCGTTTGCGTTGCGGAGGATGTTGAGGCCCTCAGCGTAGGCGGCCATCACCCCGTACTCGATCCCGTTGTGGATCATCTTCACGAAGTGGCCCGCACCAGCGGGCCCGCAGTGCAGATAGCCGTACTCGGCCGGGGAAGGCTCTCCGTCCCGCCCCGGAGTCCGCGCCGCCGATTCGACGCCTGGGGCGATCGCCTCGAACAGGGGCTGCAACCGCTGCACCGGCTCCTGCTCCCCGCCGATCATCAGACAGAAGCCCCGCTCGAGGCCCCATACCCCGCCGCTGGTGCCGCAGTCGATGTAATGGACGCCGCGCCGCGAGAGCTCCTGCGCCCGGCGCATGTCGTCGCGGTAGTAGGTGTTACCGCCGTCGATGATCGCGTCGTCGGAGTCCATCAGGTCCGCGAGCTGATGGACGGTCTTCTCGGTCAGGTCACCGGCCGGCACCATCACCCACGCGGCCCGCGGCACGCTCAGACTCTTAACGAACTCTTCCAGCGACCCCGAGCCGGTCGCGCCCTCGCCGACCAGGGAGTTCACGGCATCGGGGCTGACGTCATAGACAACGCATTCGTGCCCCGCGCGCATCAGCCGCCGGACGAGATTCGCACCCATCCGGCCAAGCCCGACCATTCCCAGCTGCATCCGAGCCTCCGTTCGCCTTGCTGAACTGTGCCGTGGAAGCTTACTTTTGCAGGGCGCCTTGCCTCGATGCGATGCGCATTAGGCGGCTCGCGGCCGGCGCATTAGGCGGCTCGCGGCCGGCGCCGCTTGAGGATCTGGTGGAGGCGGGCAGCCTCATCGCGAGGGCGACGGTGCATGCGCTGCCACGTGAGACGGATGGTCGCAAAGCCCGCCGCCAGCGTGTTTACGTCGCGCTCGCGATCACGCTCAAATGCTTCTCGAGTCGAATGGAACGCCCAGCTGTCCAGCTCGACGATCACCTGCTCGCGCGGGAACAAAGCGAATTGGGCGAGCCGTCGCGCTCCCCGGTGCCGGGGGGAGCGCACGATGACATCGGCGAGCTCAGCATGGCCAATTAGCCCGCGCCGGCGGGCCTCGTTGACGGCGCGGGGTAGCCGCTTATCGCTGAGTCGCGGTGCGCAGTCAAGGAGGGCGCGCGCGGGGCTGGTGACACGGATCCCTTTGTGTCGGCGCAGGTCCCGCCTTTCGAGATCTACATAGCAGTGGGTCCTGATTTCGCTTGGCCGGCGGTGGCCGGGGACGGTTACCTCGAACCTGCGTGGCCAGCGATCCTGCAATTCCCAGAGTGCCAGCGCAGAGCTGTGGCTTAGCGCGGCGCCCGCTCCGCAGGCCAGCACCGCCGCCGAGGCCCGCTCGAGAGCCGTCCGCGCCGGCCGGCCGACAGCGTAGACGCCTCGGTGCACGCGGTGGAGCCGTCCGTCTTTGAGTTGACGGTCGATCTGGTCTTCACTGCACCCGAGACGGAGAAGCTGTTCCCGCGTCACATTGCCGTGCTGGCGGTCGGCGAGCGCGGCGATCTGACCTTCTATGGAGACAGGCATCCCGGGGGGCTCTTGGATGTTTACCGCGGTATGCGCGGGTTATGTCCAACCATTTGGCGGGAGCATCCCACGACGAGTAGCCCGCGCCAGCATCCGTTCCAGACTTTTGACAAAAGCCAGTCTGGGACCCGGGCCTCTGGGAGGGTCGTAGGACGCGCGGGCCTCTAGGAGGGTCGTAGGACGCCCGGGCTCCCAGCGGTGTCATGGGATGCGCGGTTAGCTAATCCGCGCACCGTAACCGAGGTCGACCCGATCGACCTCGGTTTGCTTCACAATTCTGATCAAGATGGTCTTCGCTCCCCCTCCGCCATCGCGCAGCGCTCACACGTTAGTGCTGTCCTGGACGTGATTCTGAATGCGCATCTCGGCTAAGGCCGACTACGCGGTGCGCGCAGCGATCGAGCTCGCCACGACCCCTGACGGCAAACCGGTGAAGGCGGAACGGATCGCGACCGCGCAGGACATCCCGCTGAACTTCCTCGAGAACATCCTTGGCGAGCTCCGCCACGCCGGGATCGTGCGCAGCCAGCGTGGTGCCGATGGCGGCTTCAGGCTTGCCAAGCCCGCGGCTCGAATCACGATCGCCGATGTCATGCGGGCGGTCGAGGGACCGCTGGCGACGGTGAGAGGGGGTCCGCCGGAGGAATCGAATTATCCCGGGGCCGCCGCCGACCTGCCACGCGTCTGGATCGCGGTGCGCAAAAGCTTGCGCGAGGTCGTCGAGCAGGTAACCGTGGCCGACGTTGCCACCGGTCAGCTTCCCGCCGCGATCGCCAAGATGAGCGAAGACCCCGAGGCCTGGGTCACCCGCTGACCCCGAGGCCTGGTCACCACAAGACCCCGAGGCGTGGGTCACCCGGGTGACCTGCGTCTAGACCTTAACCTTCTCTCGTTCCTTGTGCGGCGCCTGGACATAGACGGTGTCGCCCGGGCCCAGCTCGAGTTCTCTCGCCTGAGCGCGCGTCATCTGCGCCCGAGCTTGTGTCTTGTCCGGCAACTCGACCTCGACGCGGACCTCGAAGCCCAGGTGCACCACGCGGGTGACGACCGCTTCGGTCGCTCCATTCTCCGGTTCGAGCGACAGCCTTAGGTCGTGCGGTCGCACAAGCTCTCCCTCCATTCGTACCGCGGGCCCGAGAAACCCCATCACGAAATCGTTGACCGGGTGGTCGTACACCTGTTGCGGAGAGCCGACCTGTTCGATGTTGCCCTCGTGCATGACCGCGATGGTGTCGGAGACCTCCATGGCCTCCTCCTGGTCGTGCGTCACGAGCACGGTGGTGACGTGCTGCTCATCGTGCAGGCGCCTCAGCCACAGGCGAAGCTCCGCGCGCACGTTTGCGTCGAGCGCCCCAAATGGTTCGTCGAGCAGCAGCACGCGGGGGTCGACCGCCAAGGCGCGGGCAAGGGCCATCCGCTGGCGCTGGCCGCCCGAGAGCTGAGCGGGGCGTTGGCCGGACCACGCCGTCAACCCGACCAAGGCGAGAAGCTCGTCAACCTTCGCCTTGACCTCTGCCTTCGGCCGCTTTCGGATCCGCAGCCCGAAGGCCACGTTCTCGCGCACGCTCATGTGGTTGAAGGGCGCGTAGTGCTGAAAGACGAAGCCGATCCCGCGATCCTGCGGGCGGGCGGGCGTCACATCGGCCCCATCGAGTTGGATTTCGCCCGAGTCCGGCGCCTCGAGGCCCGCGATGATTCGCAGAAGCGTCGACTTCCCGGAGCCGCTCGGGCCGAGCAGCGCGGTCAGCGATCCCTCTGCGACTTCGAGCGAGACGTCGTCCAGCGCGACGAACTCGCCAAAACGTTTGCCCACATCGAGGACGTCAATCCTCATCGCACCTCCTCCCTTCGTTTTCCAAGCAGCATCATCCCCACGAGGACAAGTAGCGAGATCACAATCAGTTCCATCGCGGCCGCGTAGGCGCCGCTCGACGCCGCCGGCCCGATCTGCGAGTCGCGCTGGTAGACGAGCAGCGGCAGTGAGAGGGTGGAGCCCGCGACGTTCGAGGAGACGACCAGCACCGCCCCGATCTCCCCAAGCGCCCGCGCGCTCGTCAGCACCACTCCGTAGGCGACGCCCCACCGGATTGAGGGAAGCGTCACCCGGCGGAAGGTCTGCCAGGAGGAGGCTCCGAGCGTCGCCGCCGCCTCTTCCTGCTCCTCGCCGGCCGCCCGCAGGACGGGGGCGACTTCGCGCACCACGAACGGCAACGAGACGAACACGGTCGCGATCACCATTCCGGCCGGGGCGTAGATGATCGGGATCCCGTGCGAGATGAACCAGTTGCCGAACCAGCCGCCCTCCCCGTAGACGAGGATCAGCGCGAGTCCCACGATCACCGGCGAGACCACGAACGGAAGGTCGATGAGCGAGTCGAGAATGGCTCGTCCCCGGACGCGGCCCCGAACCAGGACGTAGGAGCAGATGATCCCGAAGATCGTGTTCAGCGGAACGGCTATGGCCGCAATGACGAGCGTCAGCCACAGCGCGCTGATCGCGGCGGGCGTGGTCATCCAGCTCCAGGCATAGCCGAAGCCGTGCTCGAAGGTTCGATAGAACACGAGTCCCAGCGGCACCAGCAGCAAGACCACCAGATAGCCGATGGCAACGGTCCGCAGTGACAGAGTGGCCCTTCGGCTAACGCGCATTTCGGTTCCCGAGCAGACGGAGCAGGACCAGCACGATCAAGGAGATCGCGAGCAGGACGACAGACAGCGACGCGGCCGCCTGCGGGGCGTCGCTCTCGATGTCGGCGAAGATCACGATGCTGGCGATCTGGACCTTGCCCGCCAGCAACACGACCGCGCCGAATTCGCCCACCGCTCGCGCAAATGCGAGCGCGGCGCCCGAGGCGATGGCCGGGCGAATCGCTGGCAACACGATGCGCCTGAATGTCGTGATGTTTGAAGCGCCCAATGAGGCGGCGCATTCCTCGGCCTCGGGATCGAGATCGATAAGCACGGGCTGCACCGACCGCACGACGAACGGCAGTGTCACGAACAGAAATGCGAGCAGAACGCCCGCCCGCGTGTACGCGAGGCTCAGCCCGAAGGGGCTGTTCGGACCATAGAGCGCGATCAGTGTGATCGCGGCCACGATCGTCGGCAGCGCGAACGGCAGATCTATGAGCGAGTTCACCAAGCGCTGGCCCGGGAATCGGTCGCGGACAAGGACCCACGCAACCAGGGTGCCCATCACCGCGCCGATCGCCGCCACCACCAGTGAGGAGCCGAGCGTGACCCCCAGCGCCGTCAGCGCCACGCTGTTGGTGATGGAGTCGAAGAACGCGGTAGGGCCTTGCTCGACGGCCTTCACCACGACCGCCGCGAGCGGGATCAAGACGAAGACGCTCAGGTAGATCATCGAGATCCCGAGACCCAGGGTGCCCCGGGGCGCCCGCGCGAGCGCCCGCCTCCGGGCGGGCGCTCGCGCTTCTGCGTACGAGCCTACGGCCAACTGATTTCCTTAGCTCGAGGCGGTCGGGAACCCGGCCTCTTGCTGGATCTTGGTGATCAACCCTGTCGACGGGTCGAAGAACTTCTTCTTCACCTGCTTCCATCCGCCGAGCGAGTCGATCGTGAACAGCTGCGGCGGCGTCGGGAACTTACTCGCGTACTTGGCCATAACCGACGGCACCACCGGGCGATAGCCCTTCTCCGCCCAAATGTTCTGGGCTTGTGAGCTCCAGAGCCAGTTGACGAACGCCTGCGCCTGCTTGAGATGCGAGCTCTTCTGGACCACCGCGTCCGGCGTCTGGATCAGGATTGTCTGCTTGGGGATGATGTACTGGACCGGGTCGCCCGCTTTCACGGCCGAGATCGCTTCGCTCTCGTAGGAGAGCAGGACATCTCCCTTGCCCCCTGTGAAGGTGGACATCGCGGTGCTTCCGCTGGGGTCCTCGACGCTGACATGCTTCGTCACAAGCGTCTTGACATAGGCGAGCGCCTGAGACGGGCTCTTGCCTTCCTTTAGCTGCGCGCCGTAGGCGGCCATGACGTTCCAGCGGGCGCTGCCCGATGTCGACGGATTGGGCGTGATCACGCTGATCCCAGGCTTTGTCAGGTCATTCCATCCGGTGATGTGCTTGGGATTCCCCTTGCGCACCACGAACACGACGACCGAGTTGGCCACGATGCCCTTGTACGTGTTCGCGTCCCAATTGGATGAGACGAGCCCCGCCTTCACCAGCCGGGAGATGTCGGACTCCGTCGAAAACGCGACCACGTCCGCTGGCTGACCCGACGCCACGGCTCGGCTCTGAGTACCCGAGGGGCCGAACGATTCGGTAAACGAGACTCCCTTACCCGCAGACGTCTTCGCGAAAGCCGCGATAAGGGCATCGTATGCGTGCTTGGGAGTCGAGTAAGCGACCAGCGCCAGTTGGGCATTGGACCCGCCCGATGAGCTCGAGGCGCTGGCCGTCGTATCGGACGACCCTCCGCACGCGGCGATGCCACCTGACAGCGCAATCGCGGCAACCAGTGCCAGGACCGTCGAGGCCTTGGGCCCCATCCGTCGTTTCATGGCTCCTCCAATTCCAGAAAGGACTGAATTGATTGAGTAGGTGGACTGCCCCGCGCGTCGCAGAGTAGCACTATCTCCACTCAAAAAGTCAAACTGGTCGAATTAGTCGTATTCGGACGGGAGCGCCTGGAGGCACGAGCGCTCATTCGCCACCGCGGGGTCAGCCGAAAACGGCAGCTTCGTTGCGACTCGACTCTCGGATCAGGTGGCGGGGCCCGCCTGCAAATAGTTCCTCGGCGGAAGCCCCAGGCGGGCCGGCAGTTCGTGCTGGGCGGCTTGGGAGATGCGCCGCAACTCGCCGTCCGGGACCTAGCCAGTGCGCGCCCGTGCGCGTCAGCGGCGGCGAGTAGGCGTGGACCGTCACCGCGGGGCCAGAGCCGGCGTGCAGCACCCGGTGGGCCGCCGTGGCAGGCACGTAAAGGCGGTACCCGGCCCCAGCACCCGCGACCCGTGCAAGACACCCAGGCGCTCGCGCGGGCACCAAGCGAGCGCTCCGCGGAGGCCGGCGCGCGGCCCGCGGGGAGCAACCAAGCGCGCGCTCCGCCGTCGCGGCGCGCGCCCGCTTCCGCGATCCGGAACGAAAGGCGATGCCACTCGGTGTCCGCCCGAATCGGACCCGTGAGCTACCTTGTCGGTAGGCCATGAGTGAACGCGGTACGATCCTCCCGGAGCCGGATCGAATGGCGGCGACCGAGCAAGAGACCGGGGCAACAGCCAACGCCGAGGCCATCGTGGCGCCGGAACCATCCAAGAATGGCGACGAGCGCACGCCCGGGCCGCAAAGGGCGTAGCGGAGCGTGGATCGAGAGCAGCTACGGGCGGCGCAGAACCCGATCAAAGCGCGCTACCGCCAACGGCCCGAAGCCGCCCTCGTCATGCTGGCGGCGGAGGGCCAGCTAGACGAGCAGGAGGTGGCGTGCTCGGTCGCGACCGGGCGCGCGCTGGTAGAAGCCGGTCTGCACCCGGCAACCGGGGGCTCCGGGGCGCTCGCCTGCTCGGGGGACATGCTCTTGCAGGCGCTCGTGGCCTGCGCCGGCGTGACGCTGCGCTCCGTCGCGACCTCGCTCGAGATTCCGGTGAGTGGAACGGTGCGGGCGGAGGGAGATCTCGACTTCCGCGGCACCCTTGGCCTCGTCCGTGATGGGGAGGCACCGGTGGGGTTCCGCGCGATCAGGCTGATCTTTGACCTATGGGGCGAGGCGAGCGAGGAGCAGGTGGCGACGCTCCTGCGGCTCACCGAACGCTACTGCGTCGTCTACCAGACGCTCGCGCGCGGAGTGCCGGTCAGCGTCGTGGCTGGTAGCCGAGACGCCTGACCTCGACTAAAGCCAATCGCCCTTCCCGGATGACGCGCCGCCGCGCACCGCCTCCGATGGATCATGCCCGGCTTGTCACTGCTGGCGTCGTGGAGGGCCAGTCGGCGCGTGGGTCGGGCAGGGGGGTCAGGCGGGCCTCGACCTGACCACGCTGGGACTCCAGCCACGGCGGCAGGATGATCCGCTCGCCCAGCTCCTCGACGGGGCCATCGACGGTGAAACCAGGCTCCTCGGTCGCAAGCTCGAACAGCACCCCGCCTGGCTCGCGGAAGTAGATCGAGTGAAAGTAGTGGCGGTCGATGACGCCGCTGTTCGGCACTCGCGCCGCGTTCAGGCGCTCCAGCCACTGCCCTTGCTCGGCGTCGGTCGTGCCCCAAGCCACGTGGTGGACGGTGCCCGCGCTCTGCCGACCGCGTTCGGCGGGTGGTTCGTCGAGCGCCAGCCAGCCGCCGCGCTTGCCCCCACGTACTTCCCAGCGCCCGTGGTCGCGTCGTCCGGCGGCCATCAGGCTTTCGAGGACCGCGGCGGTGCCGTCCGGGTGGTAGCTGTACGCGCGTACCCCCTCGAAGCCTCGCAGCGCGAACTCGGCCGGGATCTCCGGGTGCTCGGCGGTCAGCGGCTCATCGTTGGTCGAGTCGACGACCAACTCGTGCTCGAGGCCCTCGAAGTCCGCGAACCGCACGGTGCCATCGCCGCGGTGAACCTCGCTGCCATGATTGCTGAGACGATCGGCCCAGAAGGCGAGAGCGTCGTCGGAGGCGATCCGCCACACGATCCGGTGGACCATGCCGGTGCCGGCGCGGCCGGGGACCGCGCCGGGATACTCGAAGAACGTCAGATCTGCCCCCGGCCGCGCAAGCTCGTCGCCGTAGAAGAGGTGATAGACGCTCGGCTGATCTTGGTTGACGGTCTTGGCCGTCAGCCGCAGGCCCAGCACGCGGGTGTAGTAATCCAGGTTGCGCCGCGCGTCGCCGGTGATCGCGGTGATGTGATGGATGCCGTCCAGCCGCATGGGCTACTCCTTTGCGTGAGGTTGCACGCCTTCAGCATAGAAGGCATCCGGGTTATTTGTTTGTACCTGCAATTATGCTACGTTGCGGGGAATGAGCTCCGATGCGGACCCGCTGAACCTGTCCGATGAGCGGCTCGCCGCTTGGGAGGGTTTCCTCCGCGCGTACTCGACAGTAACGCGTACGCTCGGCGCCGAGCTGGAGCATGCCGAGGGGCTATCGCTGAGCTCCTACGACGCCCTGATCCAGCTCGCTCGTGCGCCACAACGACGCATGCGGATGGCTGAGCTCGCCGAGGTCGTGATCCTCACGCCCAGTGGGCTCACCAGACTCGTGGAGCGTCTCGAACGGGAAGGACTGGTTGCGCGCGCCAGGTGCGCGGAGGACCGGCGCGGCGCCTACGCCACGCTGACCGACCGCGGCCGCCGCCGGCTGCGAAAGGCCACGTTGACACACCTTGCCGGCGTCCGGCAACACTTCCTGGGCCACCTCGACGACGCAGAGCTACGCCTCCTTGCCGGCATTTGGAAACGGATCCCCGCAGCAGCGAGCGAGCCCCCGGAGGGCACCAGGGCCGTAGAGGCAGGACCACCTACTGATCGCGCTAGAGGGAGGAACTGATGCCCAGGCAGGATCGAGTGGCGCGCGCCCGCGGGATGTACGAAGCGTTCGCCGCGGGCGATCGCAGTTTCATTGAGGCGGCCTTCACCGACGACTTTGCGTTCTTCAGCCCAGTCGACATCGGGCTGGACCGCGCCGGCTACTTCGAGCGCTGCTGGCCAGGATCCGGGCGCGGGCAGACGTTTGACTTCGTGCGGCTGATCGAGTCCGGCGACGAGGTGATCGTGACCTATGAGATGACCAAGGCGGACGGCGGCAGGGGGAGGAACACCGAGATCCTCACATTCAGCGGCGATCGCATCAGCCGGGCGGAGGTCTATTTCGGCTGGGACGTGTCGTAGCCCCACAGGTGGTCTTGGCTGCGGCCGGCCTCGGCCTCCCGCAGCTTGTACCGCTGGACCTTGCCGGTCGGCGTTCGAGGCAGGTCCTCCACGAACTCCACGACGTGCGGATATTCGTAACGACGTAGGTTCTGCTTGCACCACTGGCGCAGGTCGTGCGCGAGGGCCTCGCCATCGTCCGGCAGCGACGCGCAGATCACGAACGCCTTGATCCGGCTCATGTCCTCGATCGTCACGCCGATCACCGCCGCCTCCGAGACCGCCGGATGGCGAACCAGGCAGCCCTCCACGTCGGCCGGCGACACCCACAGGCCACCCACCTTGATCATGTCGTCGGCGCGGCCCTGGTAGACGTAGTGGCCGTCAGGCGTCATCACGTATCGGTCGCCGGTGTAGAACCACTCCCCGCGCATGCAGTGCCGGGTCTTCTCGGATTGGTGCCAGTAGGCGGAGGCGCCGCTCGCACCGCGGACGAGCAGATCTCCGGCGTCGCCGGGCCTGACCTCGAGGTCACGCTCGTCCACCAGTCGAAGCTCGTACCCCGGGACGGGACGGCCGGAGCTTCCCGGGGTGAGGTCCTCGAGCGTGTTGGAACAGTAGATATGGAGCATCTCTGTCGAACCGATCCCGTCGAGAATCGGCACGCCTGTCATCTCCTGCCATCTTGCCAGCACCGCGGCGGGCAGCGCCTCGGCTGCCGAGACGCAGGCGCGCACGCTCGAGAAATCCGCCGAGGCCGTCGCGGGCGACTTCACCATCGCCGCGTACAGCGCGGGCACCGAGAAGAACAGGGTCGGGCGCCACTTGCGAACGGCTTCGAAGATGCGATCGGGTACCGCGCGCCCCCGGACGAGCACCGAACAGGCCCCCACCGACAGCGGAAATGACAGACCGTTGCCGAGTCCGTAGGCGTGGAACAGCTTGGTCGTCGAGTAGCAGACGTCAGCGCTTGTGATCCCCAAGACGTTGCGCGCGTACGTGTCGACCGTGACGCCGATGTCCTCGTGGCGATGGACTACGCCCTTGGGGCGGCCGGTCGAGCCCGAGCTGTAGAGCCAGAAGGCCATGTCATCGCGGTGCGTGTCGAGCGGTGGTGCCAATTCCCATGCGCGCGCGCCCACGGTTGCGTCGAAGCTCGGATACGGCGCCGCGTCACCGCCCGCGACCAGCACGTGCAGGTCGGGTCGCTGGGCGAGGGTCGCCTCGAGGGTCGGCAGCAGCGAGGCCTCGACGACCAGCGCCTTGGCGTAGCTGTCGTCCAGGTAGTAGGCGTAGTTGTCCACGCGGTCCATGGGGTTGACCGGGACCGGCACGGCGCCGATCCGCATCGCCCCCAGGAAGGTCGCCGGAAAGGCGCGCGAGTCGTCGAGGATCATCAGAACGCGCTGCTCGCGTTCGATCCCGAGCGCGCGCAAGTATTCAGCTACTCCCGCGCTGAGGCGCGCAAGCGCGCCGTAGGTAATCGGCAGGTCCTCGCTGATCAGCGCGACGTCCTCGGCGCGCCCCGCCTCCAGGTTGCGGTCGAGGATTGTGCTTGCGTTCACCCGCTCGGTGGTGGCGAGGCGCACCGTCATCTGCTGCCTTCTCTCCGCCGCGCCCACTCTAACCCGGCGGCAAGGGCAGCGCCAGCGGCCCCCCGCCCCCTCAAGCGCCCGCGGGGACCAGCTCCGAGAACACCCCCGCGCGAATCATCTCCACCACCGTCGCGATGTCCTCATCCATGTACCGATCGCCGTCCAGGAACGGGACCCGCTCCCGCACCAGGGCTACGGCTTCCTGCGTCCGTGGCGAGCGTCGATCCACCCCTCGCAGATCGAGGGCCTGGCAACACGCGATCAGGTGGATGGCGGCGATGTCCTGGGCGAGCTCGACGATCGTGCGGGCGTCGCGTGCCGCAATCGCGCCCATCGACACCTTGTCCTGGTTGTGGCACTCCGTCGACCGGGAATGGATTGTGGCCGGGTTGCAGAGCTTCATCGCCTCGGCCGTCATCGCCGAGCAGCACAGCTGCATCCCCTTGAAACCATGATGGATCCCCGCCTCAGCGTCCTCTGCCTCGAACCGCGGGATCAAGTTTGGGGTCAGGCCCGCGTTGAACTTCTCATCCACCACCAGCTCCAGCTGACGGTCCATCAGGTCACACACGTTCGCCACCGCGACCTTCAGCGAGTCCATCGCTTGACCCATGTGCCCCCCATAGAAGTTGCCGCCGCTCTCCGCGCGCCCCCCGCCGACGTTGAACAGGGGATTGTCATCGGAGGAGTTCATCTCCGTGGTCACCCACTGCTGGACCCAGCTCAGGACGTCGCGCAGGACACCGTTGACGTGGGGCGTGCAGCGGATCGAGTACTTGTCCTGCACTTGGCGGTCGTGCTCGACGAAGTCCGCGCCGTCCAGCCGCCGCGAGGCCACTTCGTCGCTGTCAATCGCCAACCCCGAGTCGGCCAGCACCGCCCGAATGCGGCGCGCGCTCTCGACCATACCCGGGTGAGGCTTCGCCGAATCGAACAGGAATGCGTTGAAGTGGGCGCGGTTGCCGAGCAACGACTCCGATGCCATCGCCGTCATCAGGTCGACGAGGTCGGCGAGGTCGCGCGCCGCGCCGACGGCGAGGCAGGCGAACGCGGTCATGTATGACGTGCCGTTCGTCAGTGCGAGCCCTTCCTTGGCCTCGAGTTCCAGCGCCTCGAGCCCCAGCTCGCGCAGCACCTCGGCGGCTTGCATCGTCTGCCCAGCTACCGCGACGCGTGTCTCGCCCACCAGCGCCCGCCCCACGTAGGACAGCGGCACCAGGTCGCCGCTGGCACCGCACGAGCCTCGCTCGGGAACCAGCGGGATGACGTCGTGGTTGAGCAGCTCGAGCAGGCGCTCGATCACCTCGACCCGAACGCCCGAGTTCCCCTTGGCGAGGCAGTTGGCGCGCAGCAGCATCGACACGCGCACGACCTCGGGCGGCGTGGTCGGCCCGGTGCCGCAGCCCAGGAAGCGGAGCAGGTTGCGCTGAAGCCTCGCGCTTTTGCCCGAACCAATCTGCCGGTGGGCGCTGTCACCCAGCCCGGTGGTTACGCCATAGATCGGGATCTCCTGCGCGATCAGACTCTGCTTGAGCTCCCGCGAGGCCCTGACCGCCTCGGCCGCGCGGTCCGACAGCCGAACCTCCCGGCCGCCCTTCGCAACCTCCAGCGCGTCGCGGATCGTCAGCGATCCGCCGTCGAGCTCGAGCAAGGTCCGGTGCAACCGCTCGCCTGACGCCGCAGTGAGGGCCACGTGCGAAACGTCGCATAGTGATACCGTTGCACGCAACCGACACGCAGTGAAAGGGGCGTTTGGTGCAACTCAGCCGCCCTCTGGACCCCGTTGACCGCAGGATCATTGCGTTGCTCCGCGAGGACGCAAAGCGCACGTTCGCGAACATCGGCTCGGACGTGGGCCTCTCGTCCACCGCCGTAAAGCGGCGCGTCGATCGCCTGCAGCGCGACGGCGTGATCGTCGGCTACGGCGCGCGGATCGACGCTACTGCGCTTGGGGAGGGAATCGAGGCGCTGATCGAGGTGTACTGCGCCGAACGGGTCGCCCCGGCTGACGTCGGCCGCTCGCTGGAGGGTCTCGACCAGGTTGTGTCCGCCTTCACCGTTTCCGGGGAAGCCGACGCGGTCATTCGCGCGCGCGTCGAGAGCATCGGCGACCTCGAAAAGTTCGTGGAGCGCCTTCGCCGTGACCCCAACGTGGTCCGGACCAAGACCCTCATCGTCCTCTCGACCTTGATCGACCGCCCGGCATGAGGCGTAGGCTTATCGACCGGAGGATCAGGAGAAACCGATGAGCATGGTGGCGGAGCGCAGGACCTTCGCGGCACCGGACACGGCGGTCGCGCGCCGCGACGATGGAACGATCATCGTGTCCTCGCGCCACACGCTCGAGCATTGGGAGCCATCGCTCCCCGCGGTGCTGCGCGCCGCTGCGCAGGCGCATCCGGACCGCCCGCTGGCAGCCGAGCGCGACGAGCACCAGCACTGGGTGGTGCTCAGCTATGGCGAGGCGCGGAGGAAGGCCGACGCGCTGGCCCAGGCATTTCTCGACCTGGGCCTCGGGCCGGAGAGGCCGATCATGATCCTGTCGGGGAATTCCGTCGCTCACCTCCTGGTGAGCCTCGCCGCCTACACCGCCGGCGTCCCGGTGATGCCGCTCAGCGTCGCCTACTCGCTGATGAGCTCAGACCTCGTGAGGATCAGGGCGATCGCGGAGCTCACCGACCCCGGGCTTGTGTTCGCCGACGACGCGGCGGCCTTTGCGCAGGCGCTCGACGCGGTAGACGCTGAGCACATCCTGGTCGCGCGAGGAGAGTGCGCAAACGCGCTACGCCTGGACGAGCTGGCTCAAACCAGCCCGGGCAACGCCGTCGAGGACGCCTTCGGTGCAATCACGCCCGACACCACGGCAAAGCTCCTCTTCACGTCGGGCTCGACCGGCGTGCCCAAGGGCGTCATCAACACCCACCGGATGCTGTGCTCAAACCAGGCGATGCTCCAACTCATCTGGCCGTTTTTGGTCGAGGAGCCGCCCGTCCTGGTCGATTGGCTGCCGTGGAGCCATACCTTCGGCGCCAACCACAACCTGAACCTGGTGCTGTTCAACGGTGGCACGCTCCACATCGACGACGGCAAGCCGGCACCGCCGCTGTTCCCGCGCACGATCGCGGCGCTCAAGGCGATCTCGCCCACGGTCTACTTCAACGTCCCCGCCGGCTTCGCCCTGCTCGCGCCGGCGCTCGAGTCAGACCAGGAGCTCGCCCAGAGCTTCTTCAGCCGTCTGCGGTTCATGTTCTACGCAGGCGCCGCGCTCCCCGAGGCGCTCGCCGCTCGCCTGACGCAGATCGCGCGCAGCAAAGCGGACCACGAGGTGCCGCTCACCTCGAGCTGGGGCACGACCGAGACCGCGCCAGGCGCGACGAGCGCGCACTTCGCCGCCGCTGCGGTCGGGTGCATCGGCGTCCCGCTCGCCGGCACCGCAGTCAAGCTGGCACCCGTCGGCGACAAGCTCGAGATCCGCGTCAGCGGCCCGCAGGTGACGCCCGGCTACTTCAGGGCGCCGGAGCTCACGCAAAGCGCCTTCGACGAGGAGGGCTACTACCGCTCGGGCGACGCCGGCAAGCTGGTCGATGAGCACGATGTCAACAAGGGACTGCTGTTCGACGGCCGGATCGCGGAGGATTTCAAGCTGCTGACCGGCACCTGGGTCACCGCCGGGCCGCTGCGCATGAGGCTGTTGAGCGAGACCAGGGTGCTGACCGATGCGGTGATCTGCGGCCAGGACTGCGACTACGTGGCGGCGCTGGCGTGGGTCAACCAAGCCGAGGCGCGAAAGCTGACCGACGGCGAGGGCGATGTCAGTCCGGACCACCCCCGCCTGCGCGAGCACCTCGCGAAGGCCCTTGCGACCCTCAATCAACACGCCGGATCAGCTGCGCGCATCGAGCGCCTGCTGCTGCTCGCGATGCCACCCAGCCTCGACGTCGGCGAGATCACCGACAAGGGCTACATCAACCAGCGGGCGTGCCTCGAGTCGCGCGCCGCCGAGGTCGCGCGCCTGTACGCGGCCGACCTCGATCCCGAGGTCATCACCCCGGCCTCCTAACCAGCTTTGCGCTCGGTTTATCCCCGGCACGGTCGCTTCGCGGCCTGACCGCGATCGTCACGTTCACGAGCGCGCAGAGGCGTCTGGCCTCATCCCGGAAGTCATGGCTCCACAGCCACTCTCGGTCGCCCCGGGCGCGCAGGGCGGCAACCACGTCGACCGTGCCGGCGGTCACCGGGCGCAGGAAGCTGGCCGAGTTGCTCATCCCCATGCCGACGAATCCGTCCCGCCAAACCTCCCGCACGGTCGCCACCGAGGCGACCGTCTCCGCAACCGCGCAGTAGATCCCGCCATGGAGCAGCCCCAACGGCTGTTTGAGGTTCTCACGGACCTCAAAGCGCACGTGCGCGCTGTCGGACGTAAGCTCGATCCATTCGAGACCGAGGAAGCCCTCGAAGGTCTGCTCGAGTGGGATCAGGGGCACCGGAAGACCGGTGTGGTCCCATGGGCGCTCGGGCATGAGGCGTGATCCTAGTTGTTCAGCAGCTATCCATCCCCGACTACCACCGCCTTTGTCTCGGTGTAGTAGTCGAACGCCTCCTCGGCGTGCTCCTTGCCGTAGCCGCTGGCCTTCCATCCCCCGAAGGGGAGCTCGTCGTAGACCTTGGTGCGGGTGTTGATCCACGTGTAGCCGGCCTCGATCCGTGCCGCGGCCTCCCGCGCCCGGGCGAGGTTGCGCGTCCACACCGACGAACCCAGACCGAACTGCGAGCCGTTGGCGCGCGCGATCCCCTCATCGAGGTCGGCGACGCGCCACACCGGCAGCGCCGGCCCGAATACCTCCTCGACCGCCATCGGCGAGTCTTGGGGCGCGTCGGCTACGACCGTGGGCCGGTAGAAGAAGCCATCGGCGAGCTCCGCTGCATCCGGGGGGCCGCCCCCAACCAAAAGCGAACCGCCCGCCTCGAGCGTGCGCGAGACCTGGTCGGCGAGCTCAGCGCGACCGCCGGCGGTGTGCATCGGTCCCATCTGCACCCCCTCCGCATCCCCGGGACCGAGCCGCAGCCGCGAGGCCTTCGCCACGATCTGCTCGATCACCTCGTCGGCGACCGACTCGAACACATACACGCGCTTGATCGCCAGGCACGCCTGGCCGCAGTTGTAGAACCGGCCCATGCTGGCCGCGCTCGCCGCGGCGCTCAGATCCGCGTCATCGCAGATGATCATCGGATCAGAGCCGCCAAGCTCGAGCGTCACCCGCTTCACGCCCGGCGCGCACAGCTGCATGATCCGCTCGCCGACCGGCGTCGAGCCGGTGAACGCGACTTTGCGCACGGTCGGGTGGGCCACCAGGGCCTCACCGGCGACCGCGCCGCTGCCGCTGACGACGTTGAACACGCCCGCCGGCAGCCCCCCCTGGAACAGCAACTCGCAGAAGCGCAGTGTCGTCAGGGGAGTCGTGGCCGCGGGCTTTGCGACGACGGTGTTGCCGGCGACGAGAGCCGGCGCGAGCTTGTTGCACAGCAGCGTGGTCGGGAAGTTCCACGGCACAATCGCGGCCACCACGCCCAATGGGCGCCGCAGCACGAAACCATCCACACCCGGGTCCAGCCCGGGCGTGTGAACCCCTCGCAGCGCCTTCGACAGGCCCACGTAGTGCATCAGCGTGTCGAGCGCCTTGGTGAGCTCGATCCTCGAGTCCCGCAGCGTCTTGCCCTGCTCGCGGGTGAGCAGCGGTATCAGCTCTTCGAGGTGATCCTCGACGTGACGCGCGGCGCGGCCCAGGATCTCGCCTCGCTTTGACACGGCGAGCGCGGACCACTCGCCAAACGCGCGCGAGGCCGCCTCCACGGCCACATCGACGTCCCGTGGAGAGGCGGCGCCGACCGCCGCGAATGGTCGCCCGTTTGCAGGGTTGACGACGGGCAGCGGGTCGCCCGAGTTCTGATGCTCCGCGCCGGCGACGAAGGCGCCGGCATGAGCCACGACGGCCGCCGCCTCGGCGGGTGTTTGGTGCGTCGTGCTCATGCGCCCACGAACTCCGGCGCGCGCTTTTGCACGAATGCGTTGAGCCCCTCCGTCGCATCCTGCGACCGGAACAGCTTTCCGATCAGCTCCCGCTCGAGCTCGAGGCCGCCCTCGAGCGGCCTGTCCATGCCCTCGTAGACGGCTCGCTTGATCTCGCTGAGGGCCAGCGGCGGGAGCGCGGCGAGTCCATCAATGTGGCCGCGGAACTCGTTATATGAATCGAACAAACGGGAGACCAGACCGAGCCGCTGCGCCTCATCGGGCATGATCTGCCTGCCGGTGAGCAGCAGCTCGAGCGCCGGTCCGGTGCCGATCAGCCGTGGTAGCCGCTGGGTGCCGCCGTTTCCGGGCAGGATTCCGAGGGTGACCTCCGGGGTGCCAAGCCGGTAGCGGCCCTGCGCCGCGTACCGCAGGTCGCAGGCCAGCGCAATCTCCAGCCCGCCGCCAAGCGCGTGGCCCGCGACGTAGGCGACGAACAGCTTCGACGACTGGGCGATGCTCGCCAGCGCCTCGTGCGCGACGCGGATCATCTCCAGGTTGGCGTCGACGTCGTTGGACAGGAACCGCTTGATGTCGGCGCCGGCGCTGAAGAACTTCTCGCTCGCGCTGCGCACGACCACAACCCGGGCGGCGTCGCCGTCGGCGGCCCCGATCGCCGCCGTCAGCTCACGCATGAACTCGATGTCGTACGAGTTGGCCGGCGGCTTGTCGAGGACAAGCTCGCCGATCGCGCCCTCAGAAGAAAACGAAACAGCCATCAGGCGAGCCCTCCCACGACCACTGACTTGATCTCAACGTACGAATCGAGCGCTTCGAGCCCGTGCTCCTTGCCGAAGCCCGAAGCCTTGACTCCGCCGAACGGCAGCTCGTCGTAGCCGTAATGGATCTGGTTGACCCAGGTCATGCCCGATTCGATCTCCTGCGCGGCGCGGTGGATCAGGCGCGCGTCGTGCGTCCAGATCGAGGACCCAAGGCCGTACGGCGTGTCGTTGGCGAGCCGCAGCGCCTCGTCGAATTCGCTGAAGCGCGCCACAGGCAGCACCGGTCCGAACACCTCCTCGCGCATCACCCGCGTGCCTTCGCCCGGCGAGGCGATCACCGCGGGCTCGAGGAAGAACCCGCGCTCATGCCCGCCGGTGCCGCCGCCGATCAGCACCTCGCCGCCCGACGACGCGGCATCCTCGATCTGGGCGAGCAGCTCGTCGCGCCCCTCGCGCGTGTGGATGGGGCCCATTCGCAGCCGCGGCTTCTCGGCCTTGACGGTGCCGTCGCCCGGCTCGTACCGCGACACCCGTTCGACCAGTTGCCCGACGAATGAGTCGTACACGGAGTCGTGCGCGAACACTCGCTTGCAGCCCAGGCATGCCTGGCCGGCGTTCCAGTAGCGGCCGATGATCACCGCTTTGACCGCCGCGTCGACGTCGGCGTCGGCGCACACGATCACCGGATCCGAGCCGCCAAGCTCGAGCGTGACGCGCTTGAAGTCAGGACCCGCCACCGAGATCACGTGGCGGCCGACAGCGGTCGAGCCGGTGAACGCGACGCGCCGGACGTCGGGATGGCCGATCAGCGCGTCCCCGATCTCCGAGCCCCGGCCCGTGACGACGTTGAGCACGCCGTCCGGGACGCCTGCCTCGGCGAACAGTCGCGCGACCTGGAGCGTCGCCAGCGGCGTCGTCGCCGCGGGCTTGGCCACGATCGTGTTACCCGACGCCAGCGCCGGGGCGACCTTGGTGCCAAGCAGCGTGAGCGGGAAGTTGTAAGGCGTGATCGCCGCGCACACCCCCATCGGCCGGCGGATAACGAGGCCGTATGCCGGCCCGAACGTGGAGGGCAGCTCCTGGTAGACGCCGCGGACCTTGGCGGCGCCCTCCGCGTAGAAGTGCAGACCGTGCGCGAGATGGGTCACCTCGCCCCGGGCCTCGGCCAGCGGCTTGCCCTGCTCCGCTGTGAGCGTCGCCGCCAGGTCGCTCGCGTGCTCCTCGACCAGCGCGGCGGCTCGCGCCAGGATCGCGGCCCGCTCCTCGACGTCGGTCTTCGACCACTGGGCGAAGGCGCGCTTGGCGGTCGCGACGGCAAGCTCGACGTCCTGGACCGAGCCGGCCGGCACGCTGTCCACGACCTCCTCGGTCGCGGGGTTCTGGACCTCCAACTCGTCGTGGGCCGCCGCCTGGCGCCACTCACCGCCGATCAGCATCTCGGGCACGCTGCTACCTCCTCGTCGTCGTCGTCGTCGTCATATTCAGCAGATATCGCTCGCGGAGCCGCTGGTACTGGTCGGCCGCGGTCGCGACCCACCGAGCCGCCGCTCCCGACAGCTCCTTCTTCTCGCGCGCGGGCACGCCCGCGGCCATCATGCCCGCGCCGATCTCGCACCCCTCGGCGACGACGGCTCCCGCCGCCACCATCGCTCCGGCTCCCACAAAGGACCGCTGCAGCATGATGCACCCCATGCCGACGACCGCGTCGTCTCCGACCACGCAGCCCTCGAGCAGCGCGCCGTGACCGACGATCACGCGCCGGCCGACCACCGTGGGCAGCTCGCGCGCGCAATGGATCACCGCGTTGTCCTGGATCGAGGTCTCCTCGGCGATCTCGATGTGGGATTCGTCGCCGCGCAGCACCGC
>JAFAPR010000221.1 GCA_019247075.1 Solirubrobacterales bacterium | reverse complement strand
GGATAGCGCTGCGCGTCGTTGGGGTTGATGGCCAGGACGCGGACACCGCGGTCGGCGTAGTCGCGGGCCGCGTCGAGGATCCTGTCGTTCCAGGCCAACGCGTAAGGGCAGTGGTTGCAGGTGAATACGACCACGGTCGCCGCGGCGCCGTCGGGAGCATGCAGTTGCCCAGCCGTATCCGGCAGCTCGAACTCCGGTGCCTGCTGTCCAATCGCCACGGTCATCGCTTCACCTCTTGCGTGACGCTGCCTATGGCGCGCCGGAGCGCTTCGCGCAGATCCTGCGGGTCGGGCGTCGGGGAGACCCTGCCCTCCCGCCGCCGGTAGACGCGGCAGTTCAGGCCGATCTCTCCCTCGCCCGCGGGCGCGACGTCCGTCCCGTCGATCAGAACGGTCGGCGAGCCGACGAAACCGCGTTCGCGCGCCTGTAGCTCGTCGCCGATCTCGGTCATGCGGATCTCCGCGCCGGAGAGCCCCGTCTCCTGCAGCGCGGCGCGAAGCTCGCCCAGCGCGCGCTCGGTCGAGGGGCATCCGGCCCACCAGAGCAGCTCAATGTCTGGATTGCTCATGCCTTGAGCCTAGCCGCCTCGTCTCCGAACTGATGGCCTGCCTTACGCGTGCGGCCGCACCTGGCGGCCGGTCGCGGGTCAAGCGATCGTCCAGGCGTCGTCGGTGAACAGCAGCGCGCTCAGCTGGTCTTCCGACGGAGGCTCGACGCGACCGTCGGAGCGGCGGAAGACCGGTCGCTTCACCGCCCGGAAGATCCCGATCGGAGTCGGCCCGCTGGGCTCCTCGGCGAGCCGCGCGAGCGAGTAAACGAGGCCGGGGTCGGCCGCTCCGGGGTCATGTACGACGAGGGCATCTTCGCCCCCCTCCTCGACGTCGACGATCTCGAGCGACCCGTCACGACCGCGCGCGATGCCGCGCTCGCCTGCCGCGCCGAACCTGACCGGCTTCCCGGGCTCGAGACGGATCTGGTTGTGGTCCTTGACTTCCTTCTCGGTCAGAGCGGCGAACGCGCCGTCGTTGAAGACCGGGCAGTTCTGATAGATCTCGATCAGCGCGGCCCCCTCGTGCTCGGCCGCGGCGCGCAGGATCTCGCTCAGGTGGCGCCGGTCGCGGTCGATCGTGCGCGCGACGAACGTCGCCTCCGCCCCGAGCGCCAGGGCGATGGGGTTGAACGGGTGGTCGGCCACGCCGAACGGCGTCGATTTGGTGATCTTGCCGAGCTCTGAGGTCGGCGAGGCCTGGCCCTTGGTGAGGCCGTAGATCTGGTTGTTGAACAGCAGGATCTTCAGCGGCACGTTGCGCCGCAGGGCGTGGATGAGGTGGTTGCCGCCGATCGAGAGGGCGTCACCGTCGCCCGTGACGACCCAGATCGAGAGGTCGTCTCGGGTCGCCGCCAGTCCGGTCGCGATTGCGGGCGCGCGGCCGTGGATGCCGTGCATCCCGTAGGTGTCCATGTAGTAGGAGAAGCGGCCGGCGCAGCCGATGCCCGTGACGAAGACGATCCGCTCGGGTGCAATCCCCAGCTCCGGCATGAACTGCTGCACGGCGGACAGGACCGCATAGTCGCCGCAGCCGGGACACCAGCGGGTTTCCTGGTCGGACTGGAAATCGCCCTTGGTGAGCTTCTCGGGCGCCCCACCGTTGGTGCGCGGCGCCGCGCCGTTCCCGTTGGCCTCGCTCAAGGCTTCGCCCTCGCGAGAATCTCGCGCTCGATCTCCGACGCGAACAGCGGCTGCCCCTCAACCTTCGAGAACGACTCGACATCGACCAGGAAGCGGCCGCGAAGCAAGAGCGCGAGCTGGCCGCTGTTCATCTCGGGCACCAGCACGCGATCGTAGAAGCGCAACACGTCGCCCGTGTTGGCGGGCAGGGGGTTGACGTGGCGGAGGTGCGCGCTGGCAACCTTCACGCCCTGCTCTCGCGCCCGGCGCGCCCCGACGCGGATCGCGCCCTCGCTCGATCCCCATCCGAGCACAAGCAGCCTGGCCTCGGGATCGCCGTCCACCGACAGGGGAGGCACCTCGCGCACGATCCCGGCGACCTTCGCCGCTCGCAGGTGGGTCATGCGCGCGTGGTTGGCGGCGTCGTAGGAGACAACGCCGGTCTCATCCTCCTTCTCGAGGCCCCCGATCCTGTGCTGAAGGCCCGGCGTGCCCGGCACCGCCCAGGGCCGAGCCAGGCGCTCGTCGCGTGCGTAGGGCTCAAGCGGCTCGCCCGCGCGCGCGGTCGCAAAGGCCGGATCGATCGCCGGCAGCTCATCCAAGTCGGGGATCCGCCAGGGCTCCGAGGAGGAAGCCAGGAACGTGTCGGAGAGCAGGATCACGGGCGTGCGGTAGCGGATCGCGATCCGCACGGCCTCGAACGCGGCGTCGAAGCAGCCGCTGGGGGTGCTGGGGGCGATCACCGGGAGCGGCGACTCGCCGTGGCGGCCGAAGAGCGCCATCAGCAGATCCGCCTGCTCCGTCTTGGTCGGCATACCTGTCGAGGGCCCGGCTCGCTGCACGTCGACTACCACCAGCGGCAACTCGAGCGCGACCGCCAAGCCGATCGTCTCGGTCTTGAGGTCCATGCCCGGCCCGCTGGTTGCGGTGACGCCGATCTCGCCGCCGAACGCGGCGCCGAGCGCCATGCCCGCGGCGGCGATCTCGTCCTCGGCCTGGATCGTCGAGACCGCGAAGCTCTTGTGCCGCGAAAGCTCGTGCAGGAGCTCGGACGCGGGCGTGATCGGATAGCTCGCCAGCAGCAGCGGCAGGCGGCTGCGGACGCTGGCTGCGACCAACCCCAGCGACAGCGCCTTGGTGCCGTTGACGTTCCTGTAGGTGCCTGGCGGCACGTCGGTCGCTCGCGCCACGTGGTACTGGACGTCGAGGAGCTCTGTCGTCTCGCCGAACGACCACCCGGCCTTGAAGGCGGCCAGGTTGGCCCGAGCGACCGCGGGCTTGGAGCGGAACTTCTGCCCGATCCAGCGCTCGGTCACATCGGTGGGGCGGCCGTAGAGCCAGGAGAGCACGCCCAGCGCGAACAGGTTCTTGGCGCGGCTGGCGTCGCGCGTGGAGGCGCCCTCCACCCCCTCGACCGCACGCGTCGTGAGCGTCGTCATGGGGATCCGGTGCACGCGGTAGTTGCGCAGCGAGCCGTCCTCGAGCGGGTTCGAGCCGTACCCCGCCTTCTCGAGGTTGCGCTTGGAAAAGGCGTCTTCGTTGGCGATGATCGTCGCGCCCTGCGGGAGCTCGGCAAGGTTCGCCTTGAGCGCCGCCGGGTTCATCGCCACGAGCACGTTGGGCTGATCGCCGGGGGTGAGGATGTCGCGCGAGGCGAAATGGATCTGGAACGCGGAGACGCCGGCCAGGGTGCCCGCCGGGGCCCGGATCTCGGCGGGGAAGTTGGGCAGCGTGGCGAGGTCGTTGCCAAGCGCCGCGGTCGCATCGGTGAAGCGCGTGCCCGCCAGCTGCATGCCGTCGCCAGAGTCCCCCGCGAAACGAACTACCACCCGCTCGCGCTCTTCGACGGCCTTGGTCACAGCTGCGCTGGCATTCCTACCCGCATAACCCGCTTACCGATTGTACGTAGGAGCGGAGACGGGCCGCGACGATGTTGGTTTCTTAACCTTATATTCGTAGGGGCCGCGCATGCGCGGCTCCCCAGGTCGGCGCATGCGCCGACCTAGGCCCGGGCGCATGCGCCCGGGCCAACAACCCTAGATCTTCTGGACGTTTATCGCCTTGGGACCCTTGGGTCCGGCCTCCTCCTCGTAGGAGACCTTTGCCCCCTCGGCCAGCGAGCGATAGCCCTCGGAGTTGATCGAGGTGTGATGAACGAAGAGGTCACGGCTGCCCTCGTCGGGCGTTATGAAGCCGAATCCCTTCTCGTCGCTGAACCACTTGACTGTTCCTGTTGGCATGTTGGAGTCCTCCTCCGGAGCCAGTAGTGCTGCTACGCGGAGGACTTGCGTGGTCCCAGCGCCTGCACCTGCTTTCGCCGCTGGTTGCACCCGCGGCCTGACGGGCGCAGACGGTACCACGTCACGCGCGACACACGCACGCGGTCGTTGCCTACGCTGCACCGATGCCCTGGCTGATCGATGGCATGAACGTGATCGGCACCCGACCGGACGGCTGGTGGAAGGACCGCGACGGCGCGATGTTCCGGCTGGTGAAACTTGTGGAACGGTGGGCGGCGGCAGCCGGCGAGGAGGTCACGGTGGTGTTCGAGCGGCCACCTTCGCCGCCGATCCGCTCCACGGTCATCGAGGTCGCCCACGCGCCCCGTCCGAAGCCACATGCAGCCGACGATGAGATCGTGCGCCGGCTGAGGGCCGTGCAGGATAGCGCGGGCGTGCGCGTCGTGACCTCCGACCGCTGGCTCGCCGGCCGGGTCTCCGCGCTCGGCGCGACGGTGGTGCCGGCCGATTCGTTCCGGGTGTGGCTCGAGGACGACTAAAGGCCGCCTTGCACCGGTCAGAGCGCGCCGTAAAGGTAGCCGTCCCACAGCTCTAGCCAGCGCCCGCGATCGCGGTCTTGCAGCCGCCGAACGCGCACCGCACCGCCGAGCTCGGGCATCGATCGATCATACGTGCACAGCGCGGCCTCGAGGCGCAAACCGAGTCGTCTAACCGGTCAAGCCCGTGTGCTGACCCTGCGACAATCTGCACGTGCCCCCAGACTCGACCCCGCGCACTTCACCCCCGCCAACGCGGCGCAGCCCGCCCGGTGACTCGCCCGGGCAACGCCCCAGTCCGCCCGGTTGGAGGGTGACGCCCGCGCCCGATGGGCGCGGTGGCCAGGGGCAGACTCAGCCTCC
>JAFAPR010000055.1 GCA_019247075.1 Solirubrobacterales bacterium | reverse complement strand
CGTCGAGGAGGGGAACGTCAGATCCGGTGACCCGCAGGGGGATCCTCGACACGGGAGATTGCACCGGCGGAATCAGCCCACACCCCGCGACCACCGCGGCCGCACCCGCCGCGCCCGAGACGCCCAGCAGCCGGCGCCTGGAGAGAGAACCCGACCCGCTCACCACAGCTCCGTGGCGTCTAGCTGACCAGCGCCTCGCTCACCACCACACGGTGGCGTCGAGATCGACAAGCTCCTCGAGCGGGCGCGTATATATGCCGGACGAGAGGTACTTCCACCCATCGTCGGCGACCATGAACACCACGTTCCCCTCGTCCAGCTCGCTTGCGATCCTCACGGCCACGCGCGCGATCGCGCCCGAGGAGACGCCCGCGAACAGCCCCTCCTCGTCGAGCAGCTTGCGCGTGAACGCGATTGCGTCGTAGTTGGTGACGAAGATCTTGCGGTCCAGCAGCGACAGATCGATGATCGGGGGGATGAATCCATCCTCGAGCGAGCGGAGCCCCTGGACGGGCTCACCCTGCATGGGCTCGGCAGCGACGATCTTGATCTGATCGCCGAGCTCTTCCTTGAGCCGCCGGGCGTTGCCCATGAGCGTCCCGCCCGTGCCGAGGCCGGCGACGAAGGCCGCGATCTCGTCGAGCTCCTCGAGGATCTCGAGCGCCGTGCCGTTGTAGTGCGCCTGGGGATTGGCCTGGTTTCCGTACTGATAGGGCATGTAGTACGAGGCGTCACCTTCGGCCAGCTCGAGCGCGAGCTCGACTGCCCCGTTTGAGCCCTTCGACGCCTCCGAGTAGACGATCTCGGCCCCGTACATGCGCAGCAGCTCGGTCCGCTCCGGGGTCACGTTCTCGGGCATCACGACCTTGAGCGGATATCCCTTGCGGGAGCAGATCATCCCCAGCGAGATCCCGGTGTTGCCCGAGGTCGGCTCGAGGATCGTCTGCCCGGGCGCAATCAGCCCTTGCTCCTCTGCGTCTTCGATCATCGCTCGCGCGACCCGGTCCTTGACCGAGCCGGTGGGGTTCCGACTCTCGAGCTTGGCCCACAGCCGCACACCCGGCTTCGGGCTCAGCCGCTTGCACTCGACCAGCGGTGTGTGCCCGATCGAGGCGACGAGATCTCCGTACCTACCGCCGCAGGGCTTGTTCTGGAGATGGTCCAGGGCCATACTTCATGAAGAATAGCGAGGCTCCCCGGCAAGGCCCGGGGGTCCAGCGCGTGCTACCGGCCGCCCGCCATCGCGGGCAGGATCACGAGCGTGTCAGCCGCGGAGACGTGCGTCTGGAGCCCCTCGAGCACGCGTACGTCCTCGTCGTTGAGGTACACGTTGACGTAGCGGTTGAGGTCGCCCTCGGGCGAGAACAGCTGTGGCTCCGTCTCGGGGTGGCTGGACACCAGCGCGCGCAGGATCTCACCTACGGACGAGCCATCGGCGACGATCTCCTTCTCGCCGCCGACCGACGGGCGTAGGACCGGGGGGATGCGGACGGTCGCCATGCGCGATGAACCCTAGTGGGCGCCCGCGCAGAACGCCTCGTAGTCGGGAAAGACCCCCATCTCCTCGTCGGAGATCGACTCGGGTTCGCGAGAGCAGATCGGGCAGCTCGGGTCGCGCCGGACCCGCACCTCGGTGACGCGGGCCCCGAGCGCGTCGTACATCAGCAGCCGGCCGATGAGGGGCTCGCCCTGGCCGAGGATCAGCTTTACGACCTCGGTCGCCTGCAGCAGGCCCATCGTTCCCGGCAGCACGCCGAGCACGCCGTTGGCGCCGCACGAGGGCGCGAGCTCGGCGGGCGGCGGGACCGGGAACAGACACCGGTAGCAGGGCCCCTCGTGGGGCTTGAACACAGAAAGCTGTCCCTCGAAGCCGAGGATCGCTGCCGAGACAACGGGGATCCGCAACCGCACCGACGCGTCGTTGAGGAGGTAACGCGTGGGGAAGTTGTCGAGCCCGTCGACGACGATGTCGTAGTCGGGGAGGATTTCGAGAATGTTGTCGGCGCCCAACCGCACCGGGTGCTTGATCACCTTGACGTCGGGGTTGAGCGCGGTGATCGTCTGCTCGGCAGAGTCCACCTTGGGCATGCCGATTCGCTCGCTTGAGTGGATCACCTGCCGCTGTAGGTTGGAGAGGTCCACCTCATCGGAGTCGACGATTCCCAGGGTGCCCACCCCCGCGGCTGCCAGGTAGAGCGCGGCGGGAGAACCCAGTCCGCCCGCGCCGAGCAGCAGCACCTTGGCGTCGAGCAGCTTCTGCTGACCCTCGATCCCGACCTCGGGCAGCAGCAGGTGGCGCGAGTAGCGCTCGCGCTGCTCGGCGGTCAAGGTGCGAGGCACCTCGACCTCGTAGCCGCGGTCCTTCCACAGCGTGATCCCACCCCGCATCGACTCCACGTGTTCGTATCCAAGGTCCTCGCTCAGGGTCCGCGCCGCGTACGCCGAGCGGTTGCCCGACGCGCAGTAGAGGATCAGGTGCTGCGAGCGGTCGGGCACGGCCCCTTCGATGCGCGACTCGAGATACCCGCGGGGCACGTGTCGCGCCCCTGGGATGTGACCGGCCGCGAACTCCTCGGTCTCCCGGACGTCGATCAGCGCGGCGCCGTTAGACGCCTGCGTCCGTGCGTCGGCTGGGTCAATCTCGCTGATGCGGCTCTTGATCTGGCGGAGAAGCTCCGCTCCGGAAGTGCTCATCGCACAAAACTCCTCAAACGCGCCCGTCTTCCAATACTTCAGTCAGTATAGCGATGCGGGCAGCGCGCGAGCGGCAGGGAATGAACCTGCTCCTGACGAATCTTTTCGTCTGCACCCATTCGCGGGTATAACCAACGCAAGGAGGGTGATGACATGATCATTGCACTAATTGTCCTACTGCTGCTGCTGGCCATCTTCGGTGGCCTTGGCTTTGTGCTCCACGCGCTGTGGTTCGTGCTGATCGGCCTGCTGATCCTGTGGCTGATCGGCTGGTTCGTCGGAGCCGGAAGCTCGGCCTTCGCGAGCGGCCGCAGACGCTGGTACCGCTGGTGAGGTAAATCAAATGGATCGGGCCGGCACATGTGCCGGCCCGCCGCCGGGCATGCGCCCGGCGGGGCTGCCGCGCATGCGCGGCAGCCGCCTAGCATCGCCGTACGTGCGCGCCCCCGTCGATCACATCGCTGCGCCGCTGTTCCCGCCCGGGCTCGAGTGGATCAACACGCGTCCGCTGAACATCTATCGCCTGCGCGGGAACCCGGTGCTGATCGAGTTCTGGGACTTCTGCCGACCTAACTCGATCCGGACGTTGCCCTACGTCAAGGGCTGGCACGAGCGGTACGGGCGGCTGGGCCTGCAAGTGATTGGCGTGCACAGCCCGGGCTTTCCGCCCTCGAGGGACGCTGGAGCCGTGCGCGCAGCCGTCTCCCGGCTGGGGATCTCGTACCCGGTCCTGGTCGACTCCGAACACGAGGTCTGGCGGCTCTACGAGAATCTCGGCTGGCCGGCGCGCTACCTGTTCGGGGCCGACGGCATGCTCTTTCACTACCACTACGGCGAGGGCGCGTACGAGGAGACTGAGCTCGACGTCCAGCGCCTGGTGGGGATGCAGGGCCCGGTGATTCCGCCGCAGCGGCCCGAGGATCGGCCCGGGGCCGTGTTGAGGCCCCAGAGCGAGGACGAAGCGGGCCAATACTCGGGGCCCTACGAGGCCGGTGGCGTATGGGCGGTGCTGGAGGGCGAGGGCAGGGTGACCGCCAACGGTCGCGAGCTTCAGATCGCCGGCCCCGGCTGTTACGAGCTCATCGCCCACGAACGCAGCACACGCGGCCACCTCGAGCTCAGCTGCTCAGAGGGGGCTCGCTGCCACGCGGTCTGCTTCACGCCCGGCGTCGCCTAGCTGCGCGGCCGCCTCGTCGAGGAGGTTCACGATCTCCGGCGGCCCGGTCGCCGAGACCAATGCACAGAACCCCGGTCGATAGGGGCTCGGCCCCGGCTCCGAGCCCAGGTAGGACCGCTCCAACACCCAGCTGCCCGAATTCCACAGCGCCGTGCCGGAATCGGTCTGCCAACCGTCGAGCGCGTCACCTGGTAGCGGCCCTGCCCGGTGCGTGTGGCCGAAGATCACGTGATTCGCGGGGATCTCGAGCCTGCGCAGGACCTCGCGCATCCCGAAGAGGCCGCCGTCGCGCAGCGCCGTGCCCGAGACGTCCGCGCGCAATGGCCCCAGGCCTGCCCGGTCGAGCCCCGCGACCGTCGCGGAGAAGCCACCCCGAAGCGCCGCTCTGCGCAGCGCGAAGCGACCGTCGGGTCCGCTCAGCCTCCTCCACGCCCGCACCTGGAAGGTCTCGCCGCCGGGATCGAGCTTCGGCGGCCTGCGCCGCACCACCGCGTCGATGAACGCATACATGGGAGCCAGCGAATCCTCGTAGTCCTCGGCGGCCGTCGGCCCCCGCGCCGGCTCGGAGACCACGCGCGCCACCAGCCCGGCGCCCACGCGTTCAAGCAGAGGCACCGTGCTGTGGCGATCGGAGTAGTGGCCGTGGGTGGCGTACACGTCGTCGCGCAGCCACACGCCGGGGTAGACGGCGCGTAGCCGGGTCGGCTCGAGCGCCGCCGCGAGCGCGTCCAGCAACTCGCCCTTGCGCGAATCGACCGCGGTCTCGAGCTCGAGGGACCGGGCCACGGGGGCGGACGCACGCCGCTCGAGCCACGGTGCCAGCAGCCCGTGATCGTGGTTGCCGGCTACGATCACCACCTCCCGCGGCGGCCTCAAGGCCGCGGCGAGCTCGGCCAGCACGGGCCGGGCGACCTGGAGCGCCCGGTAGGCGGGTCCGTGGCGCAGCTCGAGCACGTCGCCCACCAGGACCAGCCGCTCGCACGAGGACAGCGTCTGGAGCAGCGGACGGCGCATCGCCTCGTGGCGCAAGACGTCGTTCCTCGGCGCCGCGACGAGGTGCAGGTCGGAGACGACCAGCGTCCGCAGTGCGACCTACGCCGAGGCGCCGGCCAGCGCCTGACGGATCGACTTGGGCAGCATGAAGCGGACGTCCTCGCGGATCACGTCGAGCTCCTCGACGTCGGTCGTCCCGCGGTCGCGGAAGAACTCGACCAGGCGCTGCACGAGCTGCTCGGGCGCGCTCGCCCCCGAGGTGATGCCGATGCTCCGCTTGCCCGCGAGCCATTCCTCGCGCACCTGACTCTCGTTGTCGATCAGGTGCGACTCGGCGCCGCACTCGCGCGCGACCTCGACCAGCCGGTTGGAGTTCGACGAGTTGCGCGAGCCGATCACGAGTACCAGGTCGCACCTGCGCGCGAGCTGCTTGACCGCGGTTTGCCGGTTGGTGGTCGCGTAGCAGATGTCGTCCGTGCGGGGACCAACGATCTCGGGGAACCGCTGGCGCAGGCGGTTGATGATCGCCCGCGTCTCGTCCACCGAAAGCGTGGTCTGCGTGATATAGGCGACCCTGGCCGGGTCCTTGATCTCGAGCCGGTCGACGTCCTCTTCGCTCTCCACCAGCACGATGTTCCCGGGCGCCTCCCCCATGGTGCCCTCGACCTCCTCGTGGCCGAGATGGCCGATCAGCACGATCGTGTAGTCATCGGCGGCGAACTTCCTCGCCTCCACGTGCACCTTGGTGACCAGGGGGCAGGTGGCATCGATCGTGCGCAGGCGGCGGCGGCGCGCATTGGCGTGCACGCTGGGCGCCACCCCGTGTGCGGAGAAGACCACCGTGGCGTCCTCGGGCACCTCGTCCTCGGACTCCACGAACACCGCACCGCGGGCGCGCAGCTCGTCGACGACATGCTTGTTGTGGACGATTTCCTTACGTACGTAGACCGGCGCGCCGTAGAGCTCGAGCGCGGCCTCGACCGCTTGCACGGCGCGTTCCACGCCGGCGCAGTAGCCGCGCGGCGCCGCGAGCAGGATTTTCTCAGGAGCCGTCTTCATGCGGTTTTACAGTGTAGGCGCGGGTGGCTGGCCGCAAGTTAGTCTTGCGGTAACCCTGCCAAGCCGGACGGCGGCAAGAACCCACCATGGCCCAGCAACACCTCGACCGGCTCACCTCCACGGACGCCTCGTTCCTGCACCAGGAGGGGCCCGCTTCACACATGCATATCGGCGCGGTACTGCGGTTCGAGGGTCCCCCGCCGTCCTTCACGGACTATCTCAGACATGTGCGCGGGCGGCTGCCTCTGGTCCCGCGCTACCGCCAGAAGCTCGCCACGCCGCCGCTGCAGACCGGAAGGCCGCTGTGGATCGATGACCCCCACTTCAACCTCGAGTATCACGTGCGGCACACCGCCCTGCCCTCCCCTGGAACGGAAGAGCAGCTTCTCCTGCTGGCCGGGCGGATCGCCTCCCAGAGGCTCGACCGCTCCAAGCCGCTGTGGGAGAACTGGCTCGTGGAGGGGCTTGACTCGGGCGGCTTCGCGCTGATCTTCAAGACCCACCATTCGATGGTCGACGGGGTCGCGGGAGTCGACCTGGCGACAGTCCTGCTCGACCTCGAGCAGGCTCCTGCACCGCCGAGCGAGGATCTCCAACCATGGCGGCCCCACGACGAGCCTTCGCCGGCGCAGCTCGTCTTCGCCGGCGCGCGCGGCCTCGTCGGCGCCGCCGGGCACCTGGCGCAGCAGACGCTGCGGGCGGCTGCCGACCCGGCAACCACCGCCGGCAAGCTGGCGGAGGTTGCCGAGGGCATCGGAGAGCTTGTCTGGGCCGTGCTCGATCCGGCGCCGGAGACGCCGCTGAATGTCGAGATCGGGCCCCACCGCCGCTTGGCGGTTGTGCGCCAGGAGCTCGATGACTACAAAGAGATCAAGAACTGCCTGGGTGGCACGGTCAATGACGTCGTGCTGGCGGTGGTAGCGGGGGCGCTCGCGCGGTGGCTGCAGGCGCGGGGGGTGCGGACCGAAGGGCTACAGTTGCGCGCGCTGGTCCCGGTGTCGGTGCGGACCGAGAACCAGCGCAACGCGATGGGCAACCAACTCGTAGCGATGCGCGGCCCGCTGCCGGTCTACATCTCCGATCCGGTGGCGCGGCTACGGTTCGTGAGCCGCGCACTGGAGGGCCTCAAGGAGTCAAAGCAGGCGGTGGGCGCGGCGACGCTCGCGCGCGTCAACAACCTCGCGCCGCCCACGATCCTTGCCCAGGCTTCGCGGCTGCAATTCTCCGCGCGCCTCTTCAACCTGCTGGTTACGAACATTCCTGGGCCCCAATTTCCTCTGTACCTGTTCGGGCGGCAGCTGGAAGATCTCTTCCCGGTCGCGTTTCTGCCCTCGCACCAAGCGCTCGCGGTGGCGATTATGTCCTACAACGGCGGGCTCGAATTCGGCCTGCTGGCCGACTACGACGCGGTCGCAGACCTCGAGCTGATCGAGGCCGGGATCATCGATTCGCTCGCGGAGCTGCTTGCTGCCGCGCGCGGCACGAGCCCGACTCGGTCGCAGGCGCATCGGAAGGGCGCAAGTCGCGGGCGCGTGCCCGCGTCGATTGTGCCCGCGCGAAGCTCGCGGCCAAAGCGAGGGCCCGCCGCGGACATGCGCGCGCGCCGAGCGGCTGGCAACCGCGGCGGCGACGGCAACTCATCCCATGACGGAGGTTCCACGTGAGCGACGAAGGCCTGATCCGGCCCGGGGAGATCGCCTTCCACCTCGACCTGACCGCCGCCCAGCTGAAGATCGTCTACACGGCGCTGAAGACGCTCTACGACGATCTCGGCCACGATGAGCACGACGTCAAGCGCGTCGTCTCGCAGGTGCTGGCCAAGCTGCCCGACGAGCACGACATGCGCGCGATCGACCTGCGGCGCGAGTTGCGGGGGTCCTCCTAGCCAAAGCGCGTTGAAGCGCCCAGATTGGTGGGGCGCCGGCTCAGAACCCCAGCGCGAACTTTGCGTCTTCGCTCATCCGCTCGGGACCCCACGGAGGCGAGAAGGTCATCGTCGGCTCGACCCGCTCGACGCCGTCGAGCTCGCCCACAAACTCCTCCATCTGTTCCGATACGTGCGGGCCGATCGGACAGGCGGGCGTCGTAAGGGTATAGGTGATCTTGACCGTCCCGCCCTCGACTTCGATGTCGTAAATCAACCCCAGCTCGACGAAATCAAGGCCCAGCTCCGGGTCGATCACGTCGCGCAGCGCCTCGGTGACATCATCCACGGAAATCATCGCCACCAGTCTAGGTGGTCCTCTTCGTAAGTACGGTGACACCGAGAGGCGTCACGGGCGGATGACTGGCGAGGACGCAGCGAGCGTGGCGTACCTGGAAGGTACGCGAGCGCGCGAGGACGAAGGCAGGCGCCGCCAGGGGCGACTCGAATGTCGGCGTACTTACGACGAGGGCCACTGAGGGCTCACACCGCGGTGCTCCGGGGCGGGCGATTTTTCCCACCTTGCAGCGCGCCCTGAAGTTGAAATAGATTGCCGTGATCGTCGACTTCTGCGAAAAGCCCCCGACTTTGCGCTGTCGAGGAGATGAGGACCGGGCCACACAGGGTCGTCGGCGGCAGGCTCTGGCCCGCGCGTTCCGGGCCCAGGGCGACGTCGTCGTCGACATGAGCGAACTGGTGTTCGCTGATGTTTCGCTGATGGTAGACCTGGCGATGCTCGCGCGCCGTCTGCGCGGAAAGGGCAGGGCCGTCTTCCTGCGAGGAGCCCAGCCACAGATCGTCTCCCAGATAGAGCGCGCCGGGCTACATCGCCTGACCGGCGTGCGCGTCGAAGAGGAGGCGCACGCGGTCGCATAGCGACCGCCGAAGCCCCCCCGGTCCGCGCAGGCAGCATCGGGACGCGGGTAGCCTTGGCCGGATGAGCCTGCGGGCGGTAGCGTTCGGCGACCTTGCAACGGGAACCTGGGGGGCCGCCCTGAGTCCCCATCCGGAGTTGCCGTCAGTCGCCATTGTCGGCCCGGAGGCCAGGGTGGTCGTCGGCGCCGAGCTGAGCGGAGGGACATCTGCCGGCGACGAGTGGTGGATCGCGGGCGATGGCTTGGACCTCGCCGTCTCGCCGGAGGCGGCCGACGACGCCGAGGGTGCTGAGGGAGACCTTGACCAGCGGGTCACCGTTCGCGGCGCCCTGGGCGGGGAGCATCCGCGAGAAGCGGATTTGCTCGGCTGCCGCAGCGCGCGCGTGGACGCGCTCGAACCCGGCCGCTCCCAACTGCTGCGATACGTCTGTGCCTGGTTTGCGGCGGGGGAGGGACTCGCGCTGGTCGCGGTCCGTCCGCGGCGCGCGGCAGGCCACGGCGACGAGCGCATCACCGCGACCCTGTTCTCGGGCGGTCACCCGCTGTCGGTGGCAGAACCGCGCCTTTCG
>JAFAPR010000346.1 GCA_019247075.1 Solirubrobacterales bacterium | reverse complement strand
TTCAGCAGCGCCGACGCAGAATTGCCGCCGCCTCCTCGGCCAAGATCGAACGCGGCAGCGGGAGGCAGAAGCGGAAGCGACGCTAACGCGGCCGTTGCACGATGCGGACCTCGGCGCCCGTCGCGCGGCGCAAGCGTGCAGCAGCAGGATGTCCAGAGCCCCGTAGAGGACGGCGTCGCGCCGGCAGCAGCACAAGGTCAAAGCCTCCTGCCGCGATCCACTCCTCTGGAGAGCGGTCCTCGCCTTCAACCAGGAGCTCAAAGCTCGTCCGACCGGCCGCTTGGCCGAGTCGCTCGCGCGCCCCGTCAAGCTCGTTGGTCACGGTCTCCTTGACGATCGTGTTGAACTCGAGCGCCGAGCCGCCGCACCGCGACCCGCTCGCTGCCGTGGGTACCACAGCCACAACCGTGAGGTTTGCCCCCTCTTGCAGATCGAGCTCGCGGGCGAGATCGAGCGCTGCCGTCCCAGCCGGCCCCGGTTCATGCAGCACCAACACGCGCGAACCCGCTGGCGCGGAGTCGGTGTTCGGCGCGTTGGTGGGTGCCGCGGTCGACATACTTCTTCACCCAACTGTACCGCCGGGTATTCCCCCCGGGCAGACGTTGCCCGCCGCCGGGCGCCACGACGGCTTCGCGCAATGAAACGCCACCCCGCCCTCCAGGAGCTCTCACGCGACCACCACCACGCCCTCGTGGTGGCGCTGCGGCTACGACGCGCTGACTCGGAAAGCGCCGGTGAGGCCAAACGGCCTTTTTCGACTACTGGGATCGGGACGGTCGCAACCACTTTCGCGAGGAGGAAGAGATCTTGCTGCCGGCGCTCGCCCGATTCACCGACCCTCACCAACCTCTCATTGCACGAGTACTGACCGACCACGTGCAAATCAGGAGCTGCGCCGACCAGGTCGCCGGCGACGCCGACCTGGCGACGCTCAAGGCTCTGGGGCAAGAGCTCGACGGACACATCCGTCGGGAGGAACGGGAGCTGTTCCCGCTGCTCGAGCAGGTGATGCCCGAGGGCGAACTCGCCAGGCTTGCTGAGCGCCTGGCCCGCTGAGGCACTGCGGCAAAGTACGGATCCGGGCCGGGCGCGAGCGCGGAAGAATCGGCCGCGATGCACCCCGCCGCACCGGTCCTCGCCACCGATCCGATGAGCGAAGCGCGTTGACCCGCCGCGACCTCCGCGTAGTCGTGGCCGGTGGAGGCGTTGCCGGGCTCGAGGCCTTGCTCGCCTTGCGCTCCTTCGCGGGCCACTCCGTCGAGCTGATCCTGGTCACGCCAGACGACGATTTTGTCTACCGGCCGCTGGAGGTCGTCGAGCCCTTCGATCCGCGCGCGATGGTCCGCGTTCCCTGGCAGAGGATTGCCGCCGACCTGGCGGTGGGCCACCGGCGAGCCGGGGCGCAGGAAGTCGACCTGGACGGCAACCGCCTGCGCACGACGACCGCGGGAGAGCTCTCCTTCGACGTGCTCATCGTCGCTACCGGAGCGACCCCGCGCCCCGCCATTCCCGGCGGGATCACGGTGGGCGCGCCCGGTGCCACGGAGCGCTTGCGCCACCTGCTCGGGACGTTGAGGGCCGGGCACATCAGGCGACTGGCGTTTGTGGTGCCACCCGGCGTGACATGGAGCCTGCCGCTGTACGAGCTCGCGCTGCTGACGGCGCGCTTCGCGCGCGAGGCCAAGCAGGAGGTCGACCTGTCCGTCGCCACGGCCGAGTCCGAACCGCTCGAGGTGTTCGGGTCGGGCGCCGGCGAAACCGTCCGCGAGCTGCTGGATGACTCTTCAGTCCGCCTTGCCACCAACGGGCTGGTGCAGCGGCGCGTGGGCGAGCGGACCTGGCTCGAGCCACCCGCCGGTCCGCGCGCGGACGCGGTCGTGGCGATGGCGCGCCTCGCCGGTCCATACCTGAGAGGCCTCCCTGCCGACGGTGACGGGTTCCTGACGGTGGATGAGCACGGCCGCGTAGAGGGGGAGAGTGACGTCTACGCCGCGGGCGACGCAACGAGCTTTGCAGTCAAGCAAGGGGGCTTGGCGGCACAACAGGCGGAGGCGGTCGCGTCAGAGATCGCCCGGCGGGCCGGGGCGGAGGTGGAAGCTCGACGGTTCAAACCGGTGCTGCGGGCGATGCTGCTTACGGGCGAGGCACCGCGCTACCTGCGCGTGGCGCTCACCGCGGCCGCCTCACGGCCCGAGCGCAGCGACCAGTCCCCCTGGTGGCCGCCGGTGAAGATCGTCGGCCGCCACCTCGCCCCGTATCTCGCCGGGCACGTCGACTGGGTCGCTCCCGCATAAGCTGAAGGGTTGCACTCGGTCGAAACTTCGCTCATCGTTCGGCCCGTGAGAGCGACGATCCGCCCCTACCAGCACGGTGATCTCGCGTCGATCCTGCAGCTGTGGGAGCAAACGGGCTCCGTGCCCGTCGGCCACGACGGCCTGACGCTCGACCAAGCGGTAGAGCTGATGAACGCCAATCCGCCCTTGACCCTGGTCGCTGAGCGGGAGGGCGACACGGTCGGGGTGGCGATCGGTGGGGTGGTCGGGGCGCTGGGGTGGATCTACCGGCTCACGGTCGCGCCGGATGGCGACGTCGCCGAGGTCTCGCGGGAGCTGATCAGCGAGCTCGAGCTCAAGCTGGCGGAGGGCGGCGCGCGGAAGGTGGCCACCGTGATGGAGCAAGACAGCGGTTCGCTGGCCGTGCTGGCGCGCTACGGCTATGCCGCGGCGGGGACGATGCGGTACCTGGAGCGGCCGTTGCCGGCGATCGGCGCGGCCGCGCCGGCGGCGCTCGAGGAGCTCGGTGCGCACATGATCGGTCCGGGACTGTGGGACGAGCTCAGAGGGCTGGACGAGGCAAAGCAGATCATTGAACGCCGCGTGATCCTGCCGCTGGCCGAGCCCAATCTCGCCGCTCGCCACGGCGTCTCGCCGCCGCGCGCGATCGTCTTGTTCGGACCGCCGGGCACCGGCAAGACCACCTTCGCGAAGGGGATCGCCTCACGTCTCGGCTGGCCCTTCGTCGAGGTCGAGGCGTCGGAGATCGCGGGCGAAGGGCCCGAGCGGGAGGCGAAGCTGCTGGCGGAGAGCTTCACGCGGGCACGGACTGACCTTGCGTCGGCGGTGGTGTTCGTCGACGAGGTGGAGGACCTTGCCTCGGCACGGACCGATGAGCGCAAGGTGAGCCCAAGCGTCACGAACGAGTTCCTGAAGCAGATCCCCAGGATGCGCGAGCACCCTGAGCACCTGTTGGTATGCGCCACAAACTGGGTCCGTCGTCTCGATCCGGCGTTTCTCCGGCCGGGCCGGTTCGACCACGTGCTGCCGGTGGGCGCACCGGACGCGGAGGCGCGGCGCGCGATCTGGAGCCGGTACGTGGGGGAGATCACCGACGAACCCATCGACGTTGACGAGCTCGCGGCCGAGAGCGACCTGTTCACCCCGGCGGACATCGAGTTTGCGGCGCGCAAGGCGGCCCAGCGGGCCTTCGAGCGGGAACACTTCGAGGGGCCCACCCATCGCGCCGCGCAGGAAGACTTCCTGCACGCGATCAGCAGCACCAGGCCCTCGTTATCGACCGAGATCCTCGACTCCTTCTCCGAGGATGTCGCGCGATTCGCACGGTACTAGGTCTGCGCAACGCGCCTGGCTTGCGCGCCGCGCCTGGTCTGCGCAACGCGCGTTGGCCAGGCACGGCCCGGTTGCGCCCGTGAACGGGCGCTACGTCTGTTCGGCGATCTCGACCGCTGCGATCCGACGGCCCGAAACTGCCGCGGTGCGGATCCGGACCCAGTGGCTTCTCTCGCCCGGTGGCCAGGTGTCAAGGCCCAATCCCTCGAGGCGCCGCACATCCGCGGCGCTGGTCACCTCTTCGGTCACTCCGGCGATGATCACGCTCCAGCCGGTCCGCCCCGCCTGATCGATCTCGTCGATCTCGAACGCGGCTTTGGCCGCGCGGACGAGGAAGTAGAGCTTCGAACCGGCCGCGGTGCGGAATGCGACCGCCTGGGCGCGCTCATCGAAGACGTAATTGACCGGCCGGATGATCGGCGTCTCGCCGCTGCCGGCTACTGCCAGTCGACCGAAGCCGCGCGAGGAAAGCAGTGCGAGACATTCCTCGCGCGTCAACTCGACTAGCTTCGTTTGACGGCTGCCGTGAAGCACGCAGCTGAGCCTCCCGGTTCCCCCCTGAGCTCGCATCGGGCGATTGCGTCATGCGGGCGACGGGAAACTACGGATGCCTGACCCCCGGACGGCCGAGCCGCCGAGATAGTCTTTGCTGCTTGCGAATTAGCAGCAGACCTGCTAACCTGCAAGCACACGCCAAAGAAATTCGCATCTCAAGGAGCTAGGTATGGCAACTTCAACGACCAAGGACACTTCTCCGTTCGCCGCTGCGTTCGAGCAGTACGGCGAGGCTCGCGACGAGCTGTTCGCCGCTGCCCGCAAGACCGGCGCCCTGTACCTCGACGCCTACGAGCAGGCCATCGGCCAAGCGCTCGAGCTCGAGGGCGAGTTCCGCAAGAACGTTCCCCAGAAGTGGCTGCAGCGCCTGATTGAGGCCCACATGGGCGTCAGCCGCAAGTTCGCGGACTCGTATGTCGCCACCGCGCGCAGCGTGCTGAACTAACAGCTGCAAAGCCTTTGTACTAGAAGAAAGCGCCGGCCTGGGCCGGCGCTTTTTTTATGCCGGAGGGTCCGTCAGGTCTGCGCCCGAGGGGTTCGCTCCCTCTCCGCCCTCGGGGGCGGCACCCGCTCCCTCTCCATCCGGCGCCTTCGCCGCCCGCGGTGACTCGGCGACGAACGCGTGGTAGATCTCGACCAGTGCGGCGCGCTGCCGAGCGGTGAGCAAGGGGTCGGCCCGGATCGCGTCTACGACCGCGCTGGGGTCGGGCGCCGCGCTGGGGGGCGACACCCCTGCCTGCTCGTAGAGGGCGTCGACGGACACCTTGAGCGTCGTTGCGATCGCCTCGAGCACCTGCTCGGACGGCGCCCTCAACCCGCGTTCGATCTGCGAGAGGTAGGGGTTGGAGATTCCGGCCATCTGCGCGAACTGACGCATCGAAAGCTCCGCAATCTCCCGCTGGCGACGGATGATCTCGCCGAGTGCCGCCGCTGATCTGCTCGACATGGAAGCCGGAGGCTACATCTCGCGGGGGCTGGGCGAATTAACGACAACATACGTCGTTAATTCGCCCAGCCTCG
>JAFAPR010000038.1 GCA_019247075.1 Solirubrobacterales bacterium | reverse complement strand
CGCATCATCCCCTGACTCGCCGACTCATTCCAGTCGGGCTCTACGGTGAGTCAGCGGGTGCCGGAACCGCCGGCTCAGGACCGCCCCCATCGCCCGTCCGGGGTGGCCCGCCGGCGCCAGGTGGTCCGCCTACGCCAGGAGGCTTTCCTGCGCTGGTCATGTACTCGGCGCAGATCTCGACCGTCATCCTGTCCGATCCGCGCGAGCGCGCGAACTCCTCGAACGCCGCGCGAGACATCCGCTTCTTGGCTTCCTCGGGTAGGTGAGCAGCACCTCTGGCCCACAGGAGCCAGAAGTTGTAGTCGGCGTGCGGGTCCCAGGGCATCGTCGGCCCCTGCTCGGCGTAGGCGTCCGCGCCGAACAGCCCGTCGGCCACGTTGGCGCGCCGGTGCTCCATCGCAAACGCCGGGTAGCAGGAGCCGCGAGCGTCGCGGAAGTAGCGCTGGATCGGCGAGGTGCGCATGAAGCTCGCGCCCCCAATGACCTCCATGATCCTGTCGCCGACCTCCGGCCCGAGCGCTCCGCCGAGCCGCTGGATCTCGTTGTGGGCGTGGTTGAGCTCGCGACTCACCGGGCGCTCCATTAGGCGGGCAGCGTAGTACGTGTAACAGCGCAGCGCGTTGAGCTGGTCGCTCAGCGTCGCGAGCACATGGCTCTGCCACTCCTCGGGCCCTCGCTTGCGGCAGTGGGAGACGGCCGCCTCCAGCGCCGCCCGGGCGCAGCCCATCGAGATCAGGTGGGGCGAGAACGCGGAGTTACCCTTCGCCGCCACCGAGCGGACCATCGGATCCGGTTCGGCCCCCACCGCGTTCTCCTTCGGCACGTGGACGTCCTTGAACGTAACCCCGCCGTTGCTCGCCCCGCGCAGCCCCATCGGGTCGTACACCCATGAGCCGACCCCTTCGTATCCGCCCTCGATCAAGATGTAGCGCTGGCCCATGACCGGTATGGGGCTCGGCGGCCCGTCTTCAAGCTGGCACTGAACGATGTAGACGTCTGCCTCCCCGGCAGACGTGACGAATGGCTTTTCGCCATTCACGATGTACTCGTCGCCAGCGTCGGCGGCCGTCGTGTCGAATCGCTCGCGGAACAGGCGGCGCTGCTCGTTGATCGCGAACGCGCCCAGCCGCCCCTCGGCGAAGCGGGGAAAGTACTTGGCCTTGAGCTCCTCCGGACCGGCTCCGTCGACGACGTGAATCAAGTTGTTGTGGAACATGAATGACATGCCGGTCGAGCCGCAGGCAGCCGAGACGATCTCTATCGCGAGCACCGTAGCCAGCGGGCTACCACCCAGACCCCCGTACTCCTTGGGGACGTAAACGCCGAGCAACCCGGCGCGTCCCAATGCTTCGATGCTGTCGCGCACGAACGTCCCTTCCATGTCATGCGCGTCCGCGCGAGGCGCGATCTCCGCGCGCGCCACCTCAGCGGCCAGGTCGCGGATGCGCCGCTCTTCGCCGGTCAGGTCATACCACTCGAGCATCTCCGCCGACATCTGAGCACCCCTAATCGGTCAACAGTTCGCGCAGTTCGAGTGACCGTACTACTTCCCGCAGCATGAGACAAGCCGACCCAGGATCCAGCCCCCCCGCAGATTTGGGGCGCGATTCAGCGACTCGCGGTTGCGCGCCCCCGAGCAGCCGGATAGTGTGGTCCGGTACGCATCCGCCGGGTATCCCGGAACCGGGAGGGCAACAACCGAGGGGGTTCAGCTAGATGCCGTATTTCGCCTTGATGTGGTCGGTCAAGCCAGGCACCGAGCAAGCTGTCAAGGAGCTGTTTCAGAACTATGGCCGCCCCGATCCAGTAGTCCGGGACGCCGGCGGAAATATCACCGGGCAACTGGCTTCGACCCTGGTGTTCATGAAGGGCAACGTCGTGGTGCGGGTGATGGAGGTCGAGGGAGACCTCGCGGCGGTCGCGCGCCACCTGCAGACCCAGGAGGCGATCCAGCACCTCGAGGCCAACCTCGACCCGTACCTCGAGGAACCGCGTGACCACTCCTCGCCCGAGGCGATGGCCCGGTTCTTCGCGCAGAGCGCGATGGAGCTACTGGTCGCGCGCAAGCTCGGCGAGTAGTCGAGCTGCGCTCGCACCGCTAGGGGTTGCCGCCCGGCCACGGATAGGAGTCCATCCCCGCCATCCGCTCCTGGTGGGCAACGATCGCCGCCACGTCGAGATCGCCCAAGCCCTGCGCCGTGGCCGCGGTCAGCGCCGCGTACGCGGACTCCGAGACAGGCATCGGGATCCCGAGCTGCTGGCAGCGCTCGAGCACCAGCATCATGTCCTTGCGCATCAGGCTAAGCCGGAACATCGGCGGCTCGAAGCGGCGCTCGGCCATCATCGGGCAGCGGAGGTTCATCACGGGCGAGCTGTAGCCGGTCCCGTTGATCGCCTCGAGCATCTTGCGCCGCTCGAGCCCGGCGCGCTCGCCGAACACAACTGCCTCGGCTAGCGCCGGCATCTGTATCCCCATCAACATATTGAGCACGATCTTCATCGTCGCCCCCATCCCGCTCGGGCCCATGAGCGTGACCTGCTTGGCGACAGTGCGCAGGATCGCCGCGATCTCCTTGAAGTCCCTCTCCTCCCCACCGACCATCACCCGCAGCTCTCCGGAGCGGGCGTGGAACGGTGCCCCGTACACCGACGCTTCGAGTGCCCGGTAGCCCGCTTGCTTGGCCTTCTCCGCGGTCTCGAGGCAGAACTCGGGCGAGACGGTGCTCATGTCCACGATGTAGCCGCCCTTGGGCAGGGTTCTCAAGACCCCATCGTCTCTGTACAGCATCGCGCGCACCACATCCTGGTTGGCGAGGCTAAGCATCACCACGTCGGCCTCGCGGGCTGCGTCCGCGGGAGACTCCGCGATCCGCGCGCCCAGGCGGGCCGCGCCTTCGGCTTTCTCCGTAGTTCGGTTGTAGACCGCTAGCTGGTAGCCGGACTCTGCGAGTCGCTCAGCCATCCCGGCGCCCATATTCCCCAGCCCGATGAACGCGATCCGCTGCGTTGCCACCACAACCTCCTAGCCCTAGTGCGGCGTCTCCTCCACGATCTCGAACTTCAGCGATCTCGCCTCGGCAAAGGTGTCCCGCATCGGCTTGACCAGGTCGCGGTGCTCCTGGGTGCGCTCCCAGGCCAAGAAGTGCTCGAGCGTTTCCCATTCGCTGGTGATCAGCCACTGCTCGTCATCATCCGGCGAGCGGCAGACCTGGTCGACGAGATGGCCTTCGACTCCCTCTGCCACCAGATGGCGAACGCCCTCATAGGCGTTCAGGAAATCCTCCTGCATGCCCGGCTTGATCTTCAACAGGAACACCACCCGCCCCTTCACTGCTCCGGCTCCCAGCTATAGAACTGCCGCGCCTGGGCGTCCTTCGGAGACCTCCATGTCTCCGGGTTAAACGGCGTGATGTAGGCGTCAAGCTTCCGGGAGATGTCCTTGAACAGCGCGTGGTCGCGCACGTTCTCGACGGCCGCCGCGAACTCGTCGTCGGTCTCTACTAGGTGGATGTAGACGTCGTCGAGCACGTACAGGCTGCGGTGACGCACGCCCGTCAGTCGTGGCAGCTCAGTGGCGTCCGACTCCCCGAAGATACGGGCCACCTCCTGCTCGGAGCCGGGCTTGATCCGCGCGACGATCACCCCTCGTTGGATGCTCATGAGGAGCCCCGGGCAGCCTGCGCCTCCAGGCGTTCCTTGATCACCTGCATCTGTTCCTTGGTGTTCTTGTTCATGTACTGCTCGGCCTGTTCGTCGTTTGCCGGCGCCTCGGGCCTCATCGAGAAATCCTGCACCCAGCGCATGCTGGTGCCGCCGTCGGCCTCGTCGAAGTACCACTCAATGTTCATGAACTCGAACGGGCCGGTTTCGATCCGCTGCGACTTCGAACTGTGGGTGGCCGGGTCAGCGATCCGCTCAGAGGTCCAGCTCCATACCTGACCGTCGTACTCCGGGTCCGGATGGGTGGTCAGGCGAAACACGACCCGATCGCCTTCCTGCTCGATCACCTCAGCCTTGGCGTACTCGGTGAACAGATCGGGCCAGCCCGCGATGTCCATCATCCGCTCCCACACGAACTCGAGCGGGGCGTTGATCTGGACGGAGTTGTCGGTGTGTGCTGCCATCCGCTCAGACCTCCTCGAGGCGCCTGTTTACGTAGTCGATCGCCTCCTGCACCGTGTGGATCTGTGCGGCGTCCTCTTCGGCGATGGTGAAGCTGTATTCCTGCTCCATTGCAAGCTGGATCTCCACGAACGCCAGCGAGTCCAGACCCATCTCATCAAAGGTCGCGTTGGGATCATTCCTCACATCCGCTTCGCCCAGGCCGACGCGATCGACCAGAATTCGCTTGAGATCCTCAAATCCGAACTGCGTCTGCTCGGTCAACGCCTCCTCCTTCATCGGGGGGTGTGGTTTCTCTGCTCGCCGGCAGCGCGAGCGATCTGAGTGCGGGCAACTGCTCCTCGGCCGCCGCACGTCCGGCGTCCAGGAACAGGTCCGCGAGATGGAAGTCTCGCCATTCGCCCGGCCCAAAGCGAGGGGTGATCACCACGTCGGCCAGCTGTGCGTTGCGCGTGCTCTCCGACAGCTGGCTCAGGTCCATGACCTCAAGCAGGTCGTCCAGCACACCGCGGCGCCGCCGCTCGGGAGGCGGGTCAGGCGGGGGACCGCCAGGCCAGCGCGGGCTCGTGTTAGCGCTGATCAGGTTGACGGCGACCACTACGTCTGCGCCGTCCTCGATGACAGCCTCGGTCGGCACGGGCACCAGCGCGAGGCCGTCGACCAGCCGCTGGTCGTCGCGCTCGTACGGCGGGAACACGCCCACGAGCGCGGTCGCAGCTAGCAGCGCTTCCCAGAGGGGCCCAGCGCGCAGCGGCGCGGGCGCGCGCCCTGACAGGGACACGGCCATGATGGTGAGCGGGATCACCGTGTCGGCGAATGTCTTCTCCTCCGTCGTCTCGCGTAGCAGGCGGGTCATCAGCTCTATGCCCGTGGAGCGACCCGCGAGCGAGGTCTTGAACAGCTCGGCGACGGTCGCGCGGTCGTACATGGCCCGCAGCACCTGCTCGATCCGCACTGCGTTCGCGCCGAGCGCCAGATACGCACCTACGATCGCGCCGATGCTGCTCCCAGCCACGCAGTCGATGATGTAGCCCGCCTCCTCGAGGGCTTGGAGCACGCCGACATGGGCATAGCCCTTGGCGCCTCCGGCCCCCAGGGCGAGCCCCAGTTTTGTGCGCGTCAGATGGCGGGCGACCCAGGCAAGCTCAGCGGACGCAAGCGACATGCCTCGCGTCATCTCGCAAGTGCGGACCACGCGCAACGGGGCGTCTGGGGACCATTGCGTTCGCGCCCTCGCCGCTGCCTCGCCTACGAGAATCACCTCGACCTCGCCCGCCAAACCGGGACGACTCTCCAGCACGCTGAGCTCCTCGGCCTCGCCGAGTGTGCCCACCAGGGCCACCACCCTATCGGCCTCCCTCATCAGCGTCGCGACCGTCGCGGCATCGAGCTCCACGGGGAGGACGACCGTGGCATGGCTCAAGGCGAGATCATCCGCGGCCGCGACCGCGCCCGCGAAAGAAAACTGGCGGTCCAGCGTCGTCAGCGGACGCGGACTGACGCTGCGCGCCGCCGCCAGCACGCTTCCCGCGACGCGCCGCAGCGACGGTCCGACGACCAGAGCGACCCGTTCACCGCGTTGACGCTCAAGACCGCGCGCTCGTGCGTGCGCGAGGCGTCCGTGCAGCGCGCGTAGCACGTTCAGAACCGTACGCGGCGCTCGCCGCGCCAGCTCGGCGAGCCCCTCGGCATCGATTTCGAGCGTTGAGGTCGGAATGCTTGCGACCACTGTCTCCGAGTACGGCTCGTCCAGGATCACCGCGACCTCGCCGACCGTCGAGCCTCTGCGCTGGCGCGCCACCACCTGCCAGGCTTCCCGATCGCCGGAGCCACTCAGAACATCGACCAGGCCTCCGGTTATCAACCAGCAACGGTCGCTTGGTTGACCAGCCTCGCACAAGGGCTCGCCGGGTTCGAAGGTGCGGACGTCAGCCGCCTGAGCGATCGCTTCCAGGTCACCAGGGCCAAGGCCGGCGAACACCGGGCTGTCGGCGAGCAGCGCGATGTCGATCGTCATCGGATCACTCTCGCTCGCCGGGCGACCTCGGCCAGTTCGCGCCGATCCGGCTTCCCCGAGGCCAGCAGCGGAAGCTCGTCGACCACGTCGACCGCGTACGGCACCTTGTAGCCGGCAATGCCGTTGCGGGCGAAACGCACCACCTCTCTCGGCTCGGGCGCCGCACCGGCGACCGGCACGACGAACGCATGGAGAGACTCGCCCATGACCGGATGCGGCACGCCGATGACCGCGGCCTGGACGATCGTCGGGTGCGTGAGCAGGTACCCCTCGACCTCCGCTGGAAAGACGTTGAAGCCCCCGACGTGGACGACCTCTTTCGCCCGCCCGTGGAGCATGAGATTACCGGCGGTGTCGATCTCGCCGAGGTCGCCGGTTCGAAACCAGCCGTCGCGAGTCTACTCGTCCTCCGAGAACGGCCGCCCGTGATAACCCGATGGCAGGAGGCTGCTGCGCACCTGGACCTCCCCTGCCGCCGCCCGCAGCTCGTAACCCGGCAGCGCGCGCCCGACCGTGCGGTAACGCGTCGCGGGCGGGTCCTGCACTCGGCAGGAGGTGGCGGCGCCGATCTCGGTCATGCCGTACAGGTTGAGCAACCGCAAGCCCCGTTCATCGAGCGCCTGCAGAAGCTCCGGAGGGCACCACGATCCCGCGGTGAGGCCGATGCGCACGCCGAGCGTCGCGCCGGATCGCAGCAGCCGCCCGAACAGCGTCGGCGTGCCGTGCAGCACGAGCGCTGCATGGCGCTCGAGCGCCTCCAGCAGGGGGTCCAGCGAACTTGTGGAGTCGACGAGAACAGCGCACCCAGCGCCGACCATCCCACCCAGCAGGCAGGCGAGCCCGAAGGCGTGCGTGGCCGGGACCACGAGACCGTAGGGGGCGTCGGCCTCGTCGCCGAGCAGCTCGGCGACGTTCAAGGCCTCCGCATACGCCAGCTGCCGTGGCACAAGCGCGCCCTTGGGGTCGCCGCTAGTGCCGGACGTGTACAGGATTGCCGCCAGGTCGCGGTCGGACGGCAGGGAGCCTCTCGCGCCCCCTAGCCAGGACTCGTCGACGATGCGGCCCAGCTTGTCGGTAACGACGCAGGAACGGACCGTTCGAACGCGCTCGCTGAGTGTCCGGATCTCCCGGGCGAGCTCATAGCCAGCATGGGCTCGCAGCGAGACCGTGGCGGCGGGCTCCGCGTCGGCGAACGCACGCGTGAGCTCAAATTGCCGCAGGCGGGCGTTGAGAAGTACGGCGACCGCCCCAGCGCGCCACGTCGCGAATAGGGCAATCACGAGTGCGGGAACATTCGGCGCCACTACGGCCACGCGCTCCCCCTCATTCACTGCGAGCGCGGCAGCGAGACGATCGGCGGCCGCTGACAGCGCCCTGAAGGTCAGCGTGTCCCCCTCGTACGCCAGCGCAGCGCGCGTGCCACGCTCAGTCGACAGCGTGGACAGCAGCGACTCAAGCACGCTGCTTCCTATTCCACCCGTCGCAGTACAACGGCCCCATTGAAGCCTCCGTAGCCGCGCGCAACGACGAGCACGACCCCCAGCTTGGCTTCCCGCGCCGAGGTGACAAAGTCGAGATCGCAGCCGTGCGCCGCTCGCTCCAAATTGATCGTCGGAGGGATCAGCCCGTCGCGCATCGCGAGCACGGCCGCCGCGAGATCGAGAGAAGCGCCGCCCGCGTACAGCCGGCCGACCATCGACTTGGGGGCTGTGACCGGCACCGTCGCGGCCCGCTGGCCCAGTGCCGATTTGATTGCCGCGACCTCGCTCGCGTCAAACTCAGGCACCCCGAACGCATCGGCGAAGACCGCATCGACCTCGTCCGCCGAGACGTCGGCATCCTCTAGCGCGATTGAGATCGCTCGCGCGAAATGGCTCCCGTCGGGAGCCGGCTTGCCCCAGTGGTAGGCGTCGTTGGTAGCGCCGTATCCGGCGACCTCGGCGTACACCTGCGGTGCGCCTCGCTGTTGTGCACGCTCGCTGCTCTCTACCAGCAGGATTGCACCGCCCTCTCCGGGAACGTACCCGTTGGCGCGCTCGTCGAACGGCCTGTACGCGTGTTCGGGGTCGCTGGCGCCGCTCAGATACCCATTGCTGATCTGGCAAGTGAGGGCGTAGGGACCGATTGGCGCCTCGAGGCCGCCGCTCACTACCGTGTCGACCCCGCGCCGGATCGTGCGCCTGGAGTGCTGGAGCGCCTCCAGCCCACCGGCTCCCTCGGCGATCACCACGCCGCAGGGCCCCTTGAGCCCGTAGCGGATCGAGATCTGTCCGGTGCTGGCGGCATAGAACCAGGCGATCGACTGGTAGGCGCCGACGAACTTCGGCCCCTTCCCCCACAACGCCTGGATCTCCTTCTGTCCGAACGCATTCCCGCCCGAGGAGCTCGCCGTGATCGCGCTTGTAGACCACTCGTCGAACTGAGCCGGATCGAAGTCCGCGTCCTCGAATGCCATCTGCGTCGCCGCGAGCGCCATGTGCGTCCAGCGGTCTGTCTGGACCTGGAGCCGGCGCTCGATCCAGTCGTCGGCGTTGAAATCCGCAACCTCGCCAGCGAGCTGAGTCGAGTATTTGGAGGGATCGAAGCGCGTGATCCTGGCGATCCCACTGGCGCCCGCCTTCGTCGCCTTCCACCACGCCTGCTTGCCGATCCCGTTCGGCGCCACCACTCCGACCCCGGTGATGACCGCAACGCGGGACGCATCGGGTAAGCTCGTGTAGCTCACGCGGCCACCTCGCGCAACTCTTCTGGCAGCGCCACGATCATCGCCGACTGGAAGCCCCCGAACCCGCTTGCGGTGGAGAGTGCGGTGTACACCGCTTTACGGACCGCCACATTGGGGGTGTAGTCGAGATCGCATTCCGGGTCGCGGTTCTCCCAATTGGCGGTGGGCGGGACCACACCGCGATCAATCGCGAGAGCGCAGGCGGCGATCTCGATCGCCCCGATCGCCCCGAGCGAGTGACCGATCATCGACTTGATCGAGCTGATCGGGATTTTGTACGCCTGATCACCCAACGTCTTCTTGTATGCGTTGGTCTCGTGGCGATCGTTCTGCTTCGTCCCCGACCCGTGGGCATTGATGTAGTCGATGTTCTCGGGGTTGATGTTTGCCTGGCGCATCGCGTCAAGGATCGCCTCGCTCATCGCGAACGCCTCGGGGCGTAGGCCCGTCATGTGGTAGGCGTTGCCGCGCGTGGCATAGCCGACTACCTCGCAATAGATGTGGGCGCCGCGTGTGCGTGCGGCCTCCATCTCCTCGAGGATCAGGATCGCGCATCCTTCTCCCATCACGAAGCCGTCGCGGTCGCGATCGAACGGACGGGAGGCGTGCGCAGCGTCATCGTTGCGCTGCGAGGTCGCCTTGATCGGATCGAAGCACGCCATCGAGATCGGCGAGATCGGCGACTCGGAGGCCCCCGAGATAACGATGTCGACCTCGCCGTCCTGGATCATCTGATGTCCGTAGCCGATTGCGTCAACTCCCGACGTGCAGCCGGTGGAGACCACCACAGCGGGTCCTTGCGCCGCCAGCTTGAGCGCGATCTCACTGGCGAGCGAGCTGGGAACTAGCCCCTGATACAGGAATGGCGGTGCATACTCGGGATCTACGAGCCATTCCCGGCCGCGGTTCGAGACGGCGACGAAACCGTCCTCGAGGATCACGGTGCCGCCCACCGCAGACCCCAGGCAAACGCCCACCCGCTCGCGATCCACCGCCGCGAGATCAAGCCCCGAGTCGGTGGCCGCCTCGGTTGTGGCCGCGGTGGCGAACTGGATGTAGCGATCCTGCCGGCGCTGTTCGTGTTCCTCCAGTCCCGCTTCGAGCGGGTCAAAGTCCGCTTCGGCGGCGATCTGCGAGCGAAACCCGCTGGGGTCGAACGCGGTGATCTGTCGTGTGGCGGTGCGACCCGCGGTGACCTGAGCCCAAAAGCTCTCTCGGGTAACCCCGCCCGGGGCAACCACGCCAATCCCGGTGATCGCGGTCTTCCTCATGCCGCGTCCGTGCCCCTCGTGAGTGCGCTCACGCCGGCTCGCGCGGACTACTCAGTGTCTACGTGGCCGAGATCGGGGCGTGGCGCGAGCGGCCCCAGGTGGAAGACGAGGAATGCCTCCTCCTCGCTAGGATTAACCAGCCGGTGCCGAACATTAATCGGGATCAGCAATCCCTGCCGCGCGCGCAACTCGTGCGACTTGCCATCCAGCTGCGCGTCGAGCTTTCCGCTCACCACGTAGATGAATTCCTCGGAGTAGGGGTGGTAGTGCTCGCTAATGCGGTCCCCGGACGCGATCGTCGCCACGCCCATGAAGCCCGACGTGGAGCCGACGGTCTTGGGACTGAGCAGCGTACGAACGTCGCCTCCACGCCGAGTGTCGGCAGGGATGTCGTCCACAGAGCGGATCTGCGGCCCGGCAGTCGGCGCTTCGGTATCTGAATGCATCCCGGTACCCCCTAATCGTCTTGCGGCCGCCGAGGCTATCTCACGGCCTTACATGCGTCAAACTTGCCAGGCGCGAATCGCGGGGACAATCCCAAAGATGGCCGGCCTCTCAGTAACTCCGCAAGAGACGTCGCCGTCCATCGCCGCGATCGTCGCGGCGGTCGATCCTACGCTCCCCGCTTTTCGAGAGCAGACCTCCCCGGACGGGATGGTGACGATCGTATTCACGGACATCGAGGGATCGACCGAGCTGATGGAGCGGCTCGGCGAGCATCGCTACCTCAAGGGGTTGCTGACCCATAACCGGATCGTGCGCCGCTCCGTGACCAAATTTGAGGGCGAGGTCGTGAAGTCCCAGGGCGACGGCTTCATGCTGGCGTTCGCGAGCGCGAGTGCCGCTCTGGGATGCTCGGTCGAGCTGCAACGAGCCTTGGCCCGGTACAACGAGCGCAAGCCCGACGAATCGCTACACATGCGCATCGGAATGCACACCGGCAACATCTTCCAATCGGAGGAGGACTTGCATGGCAGGGCCGTGGTGCTCGCGGCGAGGATCACCGGCCAGGCCCGGGGTGGTGAGATCCTGGTCTCCGAGGCCTGTCGTGCGTACACGGAGCCAACGGGCTTCTGGCGCTACGGCCTTGAGAGGGAGCTGCAGCTCAAGGGGGTCGCCACTCCCCAGCGCGCCTCCGCGCTGGAGTGGGGACCGCCCCCGGCCTGATCACTTGACTTCGCGGACCAGGCCGGTCTCGACCTCGTACACGAAGCCCCGCACGCTCTCCTTGCGCGGGATGAACGGACACTCCAGCACCCGCCTGACCGAATCGCGCACATCCTGCTCCAAGTCGTTGAAAGCGCCCGCGCTCCACTCCGGGCGCTGACCGCTATCCCGCTCGCGGGCGGCCGCAAACTCGTCGTTGGTGAAGGTCATGAGCCCGCACCCGGTGTGGTGCACGAGCATGATCTCCCGCGTTCCCAGCTCGCGCTGGGAGATCGACAGCGAGCGGATCACATCGTCAGTGACGACGCCGCCGGCGTTGCGGATCACATGCGCGTCCCCGGGCTTTAATCCCAACAAGCGCGTGGGATCAAGGCGCGCATCCATGCAGGTAACGATCGCCACCTTCATCGCCGGTGGGGCCGCGAGGCCGGCGAGGTCGAAGGCCGCGGCGTAATTCTCGTTTCTAGATAGCAGCTGCTCAGTCGCACTCATGACCTTGACGTCTCCTTTCCCGATTGACCAAGATGAAGCTCCGCGTGGCTCACAATGTCTATATCACCGGCATGGAGCCCGGCAGCGGCAAGTCGATCGTCGCGCTCGGCCTCATGGAGACGCTCGCCGGCAGGATCGAACGAACGGGTTTCTTTCGACCCATCGTCGCCTCCGCCGAGAAACCCGATCCCCAAATCGAGCTGATCCGCCGCCGCTACCGCCTCAAGACCTCATACCAGGAGATGCACGCGGTGGTGGCGCCGCACGCGCACGCGCTGATCGCGACAAACCGCTACGCCGAGCTCGAGCAGCGCGTGTTCGACGCCTACAAGGCGCTTGAGCGGCGCTTCGAGGTGATCGTGTGCGAGGGCACCGACTTCGTCGGCGTCGCGCCGGCGCTCGACTTCGATCTCAACGCCACGCTCGCCAACCAACTCGGCTGTCCCGTGCTGGTTGTGATCCGGGGTGCTTCGGTGCCAGACATCGCCTCAGCGGTTCGCGTCGCCAAGGCCTCGCTTCAGGGCAAGGGTTGCTCGCTCTTCGGGGCGATCGTGAACCGCGTGCCGGAAGCGGCGCTCGCGGAGATGCGCGCCCATTCGGTCGCCTATGACCCCGGCGAGCCGCTGTACGTGCTGCCGGAGAACCCAGCGCTCGGACACCCCACGATGCAGCAGGTCGCAGACGAGCTCGGAGCCGAGGTGCTCGCTGGAGGCGATGGCAGGCTTGGTCGCGACGTCAGCGAGGTTCTGGTGGCGGCGATGAGCGTCGAGCACTTCATCGACGAGCTGGTCGACGGGACGCTCGTGATCGTTCCCGGCGACCGCGCCGACATCGTGCTGGCGAGCCTCGCTTCGAGCCTCTTCCCTCGCTTGCCTGCGGTCGCCGGGATGGTCCTCACCGGGGGCTATTCCCCGCCGGCGCCGATCGCCGCGCTTCTCAACCAGGCTCCGTTCGCCGTCCTCCAGGTGGCCGACCGCACCTACTCCACTGCCACAGCGGTGCATGCGATCACGCCTGCGATCACCGCGGGCGACGAGCCCAAGGTCGCCACCGCGATCGGCGTCTTCGAAGCCGGCGTCGATCCGCGCGAGCTGGCCGCGCGGATTGCGCTCCCCAGGCCCCAGACCAGAACCCCCATGATGTTCCAGCACGAGCTGCTCGAGCGCGCCAAGGATCGGCGAGTGCATATCGTCCTGCCCGAGGGGGAGGACGAGCGCGTGCTGCGCGCCGCCGACATCCTCCTGCGGCGCGATGCAGTCGAGCTGACGATCCTCGGCCCGCTCGGCGAGATGCGCGCGCGTGCAGGGTCCCGGGGGCTGGTTCTCGACCGGGCGCAGCTGGTCGATCCACTCACCTCAGCCTTGCGCGGGGAGTACGCGCGGCGCTACCACGAGCTTCGTAAGCACAAGGGCGTCACGCCTGAGCTGGCACTCGAGGTGGTCGCCGAGGGGAGCTACTTCGGCACCTTGATGGTCGACTCAGGCCAGGCGGACGGGATGGTCTCAGGCGCCGCGCACACGACCGCCGACACGATCCGGCCCGCGTTCGAGATCGTCCGCGCCAAGTCCGGCGTATCAGTGGTCTCGAGCGTGTTCTTCATGTGCCTGGCGGACCGCGTGCTCGTGTACGGCGACTGCGCGGTGAACCCGCAGCCGAGGGCCGAGCAACTGGCCGACATAGCGATCAGCTCTGCCGAGACGGCAGTCCGCTTCGGTGTCGAGGCCCGCATCGCGATGCTGTCGTACTCCACTGGCGAATCGGGCCGGGGAGAGCAGGTGGATGCCGTGCGCCGCGCGGCCGCCCTGGTGCGCGAGCGCCGCCCTGAGCTCAAGGTCGAGGGACCGATCCAGTACGACGCCGCGGTCGACGCCCACGTGGCGCAACTGAAGCTGCCTGAGAGCGAGGTCGCGGGGCGGGCCACGGTGTTCATCTTCCCGGATCTTGACACGGGCAATGTCGCTTACAAGGCGGTTCAGCGCTCCGCAGGGGCGGTCGCGATCGGGCCTGTGCTGCAGGGGCTGCGAAAGCCGGTCAACGACTTGAGCCGCGGTTGCACAGTGACCGACATCGTCAACACGGTGGCGATCACCGCGATCCAGGCCCAGGAGCAGCCCGCAGGCTGACCCCAGTACCCTCGCCGTTCACATCCGGCTGGTAAGCCGGTCGAGCTCCGGCTCGCGGGCCAGCGTTCGCAGCTCGAGCTGCTGTTCGGCGCGGATCACGTGGACGACGGCGTTGATCAGCGCCAGGTGCGTGAATGCCTGGGGGAAGTTGCCGAGGTGGCGGCCGCTCGCGGCGTCGATTTGCTCGGCATAGAGGTCGAGCGGGCTCGCGTGCGAGAGCAGCTTCTCACACAGGCCGCGGGCGCGCGGGACATCGCCGATCTCGACCAGCGCCGAAACCAGCCAGAAGGAGCAGATCGTGAAAGTCCCCTCGTCGCTCGCCGCGAACCCGTCGTCGGTCTCGCTGACCCTGTAGCGCAAGACGAGACCGTCCTCGGTCAGCTCATCGGGGATCGCCAGCACGCTCGCCCGGATGCGCGGGTCATCGGCGGGCAGGAACCGCACCAGCGGCATCAATAGCAGCGATGCATCCAGCGCGGTCGTGTCGTAGTGCTGGACGAACACTCCGCGTTCGTCGACCCCGCGCGCGCAGATGTCGGCGTGGATCTCCTCGGCGGCCGCCTGCCACCGCGCCGCGGTCAGTTCGTCCTCGCGAATCCGGGCGAGTCTCGCCCCCCGGTCCGCCGCGACCCAGCACATCAGCTTCGACGA
>JAFAPR010000061.1 GCA_019247075.1 Solirubrobacterales bacterium | reverse complement strand
CGGTGGTCGCGATCGCCGTGCTTATCGCCGGGTCGCTGTTCGGCGTGATCGGCCTGTTCATCGCCATCCCCCTGCTGTCGCTGACCTTGATCGCGATCGAGGAGATCTGGATCTTCCCCATGCAACGCCGCGCCGGGCCCGCCGGCGTGGTGGCGAGACCCCTACGACCACCGATGCCCGAGCGCCCCTCCGGAGCGGCCCGTACACAGCGGGCCGTGTATGGCGCGATCTTCCTGGGGGCGATCCTGATCGTGGTCGGCTTGCTTGTCCAGCAGCTGTTGACGCTGCTGCTGGCGGTGATGGTGACGATCATCCTTAGCCTGCCGCTCGCGTGGTGTGGAGCCGCGCTGAGACGCTGGGCAATTCCGCAGCCGCTCGGAGCATTGATCGGACTGCTCACCGGACTAGCCGCCGTGGGCGGGCTCATCGCGTTGCTCGTGCCGACGATCGTCTCGCAGGCGAAGACGCTGGTCAAGGCCGCGCCCGCGCTCGTGTACTCCGCCGAGGTGCAGCTCGGCCACCTCACGGGGGTCAAGCCAGGCCGCGTCGCCGCCCGGGTCCAGCACGCCGTCGCCACCTACGTCCACCACCCCACCCACTACCTCGGCGCGCTCGAGTCGGTCGGGATCACCGCCACCAGCATCGTCGCGGGCATTGTCATCGCGGTAATGACCGCCTACTTCATCGCCGCCCAGCCGCAGCCCCTGATCGACGGCGTGGTGCGGCTGTTCACCCCCCCACAGCGCCCCGCGGCCGTGCGAGTGCTGATGCGGTTGCGCACCGCGATGCTCGGGTGGATGAGAGGCTTGCTGATCGCGATGGTGCTGGTAGCGCTACTGCTCTACCTCTCCCTGGGCCTGATCGTCGGGCTTCGTTTTGCTCTCTTCTTCGCCGTATTGAGCGGCGTGGCGGAGGTCGTCCCGTACCTTGGCTCGATCACCACCGCGATCCCGCCGGTCGGCTACGCGCTAACGATCTCTCCGACCAAGGCGCTGGTGGTGCTCGCGATCTATGTCGCGGTACACCAGGTCGAGGCGAACCTGATCGGCCCGGTCGTCATGGCGCGCACCGTCCACCTGCACCCGGCAGTTATCGCACTCGGAGTTGTCGCGGTCGGCGCGCTCTTCGGGTTCTTCGGCCTGCTCATCGCCATCCCGATCCTCGCGAGCGCGATCATCCTCGTGGAGGAGATCTGGGTGCGTCCCCGCGAGTCCCGCGATATGCCCAGCGCCATAGCGTCCTCCGAACGCCAGCCGCGCTGGAAACGCTTTGGTCACTAACCGCGTCCGCGAGATCACAGCGCGCGAGCCGAGCGACCATGATGTCTTGATATTCCCTCGCGAACGCCAGCCCGCGAGGGAGACTAACCGCCGCCAAGCCGGGTCAACGGCTGACGATCAACTGCCCAGGCGCGAGCTATCCAGGTGCTGTCAGGCCGCGGCTGCGGCGTTATACCGCGAATGCCAGCAGCCCGGTGACCCTCGAACTGAGAAGTCTCGGCCCACCGGCCCTCTAGGGCGCCTGAGGATACGCCACCGATCTAACTCGCCGGGTTTATCTACGCGCAGGTCCAGAAGCGCCTCAGCCGACGGCAGATCAAAGTCCGTTCGCAAAGGACAAAAGCCCTGGATTTCCAGGCCTTCGAGAGTGGGCACGGCTGGGCTCGAACCAGCGACCTCTCGCGTGTGAAGCGAGCGCTCTCCCACTGAGCTACGCGCCCATGCGGGTGGTGGCTGATTCTACGCGGCTCGAGGTCCGGGCAGGGGTGGTGTAATCGGGGCATGGCGGCTGGGCGCATGCGACTGTCAGCAGTGCTCGCGGCCACGCTGGTGACGGTGGCGGTCGCGGCGGCCGGCACCGCCGGCGCTGGGTCCCGCGCTGTACGAAGGCACGCGCCCTTGGCAGCGGCCCCCTCCAGCGCGCCAGCTGTCAGTCGACAACGACCGCTCTACGGCGTCACGCTCGACCGGATACGCGGGCTACCCGGCGTGCTCGCCGGCCTTCGAACCCTCCCATACCGCCCGACCGTGCGCGTCTACTTCGACGTTCGCGAGCCGGCCTCCTATTACGAGCGGGCCGTGACGCGCATCGCCAAGGTCGGCGCCGTGATGGGTGATCTGCTCGACTCCTCTGACGAGCGCTCGATCTCGGTCGCCGGCATGCGGGCGCGCGCACGCTCATATGTTCACCTGCTCGGCCGGCACGTTACGATCTGGGAGGTCGGTAACGAGGTCAACGGCAGCTGGACTGGCTCCCATCGCCCCGTCGCTCAAAAGCTGGTCGCCGCCTACGCCGCGGTCAAAGCTGCCGGCGCCAAGACTGCCTTGACGCTGTATGCGAACGATTTCGGCCCCGACCATTGCGGCGACGGCCGCGCCGAGCTGACGCCGCTCCAATTCAGCCGGCGGTGGGTTCCCGCGTCCCTCGCGCACTGGCTGGACTACGTGCTGCTCTCGTACTACCCGACCGAGTGCGGGGGACGGGAGCCGTCGGCGGAGACGGTTGCCGTCCACCTGAAGCGACTCCGGGGCGTATTCCCGAATGCCGCGCTTGGCTTTGGCGAGGTGGGCCTCACGCACGCGGCCAGGCGCGCGACGTGGGCCCGGGCGGCCCGGATCATGCTCTGGGCCTACTCGCTTCACCCGGGCCCGCGGTGCTACGTCGGCGGGTATTTCTGGTGGTACGCGGCGGAGGACGCGCTCCGGCGCGGAGCGGCGCTCGCGCGGGCGCTGCGAAGCGCGTTCGGAGACGAGGCGAGGGCGCTCGGTGGCTAAGTGCGCGACGCCCTAGAGCCGGACCAGGTTCTCGACCGATTCCCTGCGGGTGACCCCGCGCAGGTCGACGAACAGCTTGGCGTCACGGACGAGTGCACCGTGGTCGATTCCGGGGTGGGCGGTGACGAGCACCAGCGCGTCGGCGTCGGCGACGGCTTCCTCCAGTGGCGCGCTCGCCAGTCCGAGCTCGGGCAGCGTGGGGACGTAGGGGTCGTGATAGGTCATCTCGCCTCCCCGCGCTTGGAGCTCCTCGATGATCCTGAGCGCCGGCGACTCGCGGGTGTCGCCGATGCCGGCCTTGTACGACACGCCGAGGATCGCGATCTTCGAGCCGTTGACCGCCTTGGCGTGCTCGTTGAGGGACTGCTCGATCCGCTGCACGCAGTGGGAGGGCATCTGCTGGTTGATCTTCCCGGCCAGCTCGATGAACTCGGTCGGGAAGTGGAACTCTCGGGCGCGCCAGCTGAGATAGAACGGGTCCACCGGGAGGCAGTGGCCGCCCATGCCGGGGCCCGGCTCAAAGCGCATGAACCCGTATGGCTTGGTGGAGGCCGCGTCGACCACCTCCCAGATGTCGATGCCCATCCGTTCGGACAACATCGCCAGTTCGTTGACCAGGGCGATGTTGACCGAGCGAAAGATGTTCTCGAGCAGCTTTGTCAACTCGGCCGCTTCAGGGCTCGAGACCCGCACAAGCTGCTCGCAGACGCGGCCGTAGAGCGCCGCGGCCCTTGCCAGGCACTCGTCCGTGATGCCGCCTACCACCTTGGGCGTGTTCTGCAGCGTGAAGTCGGTCCGGCCCGGGTCGACGCGTTCGGGGGAGTAGGCGACGTTGAGCCCATCGCCCACGCGGAGCCCCGATTCGCGCTCGAGCAGCGGCAGCAGCTGCTCGCGGGTCGTGCCCGGATACGTGGTGGACTCGAGCACGACGAGCTGACCCGACTGGAGCACGCGCCCCAGCTCGCGCGCCGCGCCCAGCAGCGCCGAGAGGTCGGGCTCGCGATTTGCCGTCAGCGGCGTGGGCACGCAGATGATCACGGCGTCCGTGCGCGCCAGCGGCGCGTAATGAGTCGTCGCCGAGACGAGCTCCCGCACCGCGCGCAGCCGTTCCGAGGAGACGTCCTCGATGTAGGAGTCGGCCGCAGCGATCGCGGCGATCTTGCTCTCGTCTATGTCGACCGCCACCACGCGCTCGTCAGCCTCCGCGAACGCGACCGCGAGCGGCAGCCCGACGTAGCCCAGGCCGATTACCCCGATGGACACTAGACCCGAGACGATACCGAGGAGCTAGGATCTCCTGTGGACCGTGCTAGGCGGGGCGCTAGCGGTGCCCTGTACCCGCAAACCGCTCTAGCGGGGCTGAATCCCCTCCCGAGGGGCCAGGCCCGGGGTCGACGCCCCGTCCGTGGTGTGTCGATGGTTCGGTCCCGCGACGATGGAGACCCGTGAACCAGGTCAGGTCCGGAAGGAAGCAGCCTTAAGCGGCCACCTTCAGGCGTTGTGGGATCACCGGACCGGAGCCCATAGGCGGCGGCTGCGCCCCGACACCGGCATCGACGGAGGGTGCACGGTCCACCCACCTATTTGTTCCGGTCCGCGCATGCGCGGACCGGCCGGCCAGAACATGTTCCGGCCAGCCGGATGACTCGGGCGCCGCGCATGAAGCGAGGCCGGATGCCGAGCGCGCGGCAAGCCCGAGCGGCGCACATGTGCGCCGGCCTACCTCCTCTTTAGACTCGACGGCAGTGTCCACCGGTCCGCCCTCTCTCTACCGCCGCCACCGCCCCCGCACCTTCGACGAGGTCGTGGGACAGGAGCACGTCGTCCGGACGTTGCGCAACGCGGTGGAGCAGGGCAAGGTCCACCACGCCTACCTGTTCGTTGGCGCGCGGGGGACGGGCAAGACGAGCATGGCCAAGATCCTGGCCGCCTGTCTCAACTGCGAGCAGGGCCCGACCACCCGCCCGTGCGGCCGCTGCGAGTCGTGCGTCTCGATCGCCGCGGCCACGTCACTCGACGTGATCGAGATGGACGCCGCCTCCAACAACTCGGTTGACGACATTCGCAACCTGCGCGAGCGCGTCGCCTACGCGCCGGTCTCTGGCCGGCACAAGGTCTACATCCTCGACGAGGCCCACATGCTCTCGCCACAGGCCTGGAACGCGTTTCTGAAGACGCTCGAGGAGCCGCCGCCGCGGACGATCTTCGTGCTCGCTACCACCGAGCCGCAAAAGGTGCTGCCCACGGTCGTCGACCGCTGCCACCGGTTCGACTTCGGGCGGCCTTCGATCCCTCAGGTCGTAGCGGTGCTGCGCCGGGTGGCGGGCGAGGAGGAGATCCAGATCGACGACCACGCGCTGGCGCTGATCGCCCGGCACGCCACGGGCAGCTTCCGCGACGCGCTGGGCACCCTCGAGCAGCTCCGCACCTATAAGAGCGACGAGGCGATCGCGGCCGACGACGTCATCGAGGTGGTCGGGGTGGCCGACGACGAGCTGCTGCTTGCGGCGGTCGAGGCGATCGCCGCACGCAGCCCCGCCCAGGCGCTGCGCACCGCAGCGCGGCTCGCCGGCTCAGGACGCGATCCCGGCCAGGTGCTGCGCGACCTCGAGTCCCACGGGCGAGAGCTGCTCGCGGTCCAGGTGCTCGACGAGGTGCCGCTCGAGCTGCGCATGACGCCAGAACGCGACCGGCGTCTGGCCGAACAGGCCCAGACCGTCTCCAGGACCGACGTCGTCCGCCTGCTCGACCTGATCGCGGCCGCGCTCGAGGCGACGGCCAACGGCGCTCAGGCGCAAATCCAGCTTGAACTCGTGCTGATCAAGGCCGCCGCGCCCGAGGTCGACCCGTCCAAGGCCGCGCTACTTGCGCGCATCGAACGGCTCGAGGCAGGCGGCCGAGATGGGGGGGAGGCGCACGTCGAAGCGGGCGATGCAGATGGGGAGGCAGCCGCGACTCCAGACTTAGCACCAGCACCGATCGCTCCGCCCAAGGCCGCGCCGCGGGCGGCGGCCACCGATCCCGCACCCGGCGTGGAGGCCGACCTCGAGCGCGCGGTCGAGCTGTGGCCCGCGGTGGTGGCCCAGGTTCGCGAGCGCAACGCGCTGGTGGCCGCGCTCCTCGCAGAGGCGCGGCCCGTAGCGACCGGGGAACGCGAGCTGACGCTCGCGTTCCCCGCCGGCGCCGCCTTCCTCAAACGCAAAGCCGAGCAGGACGACCATCGGCACCTGGCCGCCGAGGTGTGGCGCGCGGTGAGCGGCTCCCCGCTGACCCTGCGCTACGAACTGGGCGAAGAGGATCAGCGAGGCGACGGCGAGCCGGCGCTCTCCGGCGAGGAGCTGGTGCGCCGATTCATCGAGGAGTTCGACGCCGAGGAGCTCCCCGAGGAGGACGATTCCGAGCAACGCGAGGCCCAGGAGGGCTAGTGGCTCCCCTCGCCAATACGACGACATTCGAGCCGCCCCCGGCGGCGTACGGTGTCGTCCTCGCTCGCTCCCATACCTTCCAGGTAGCCACGCTCGCTTTAGTCCTCACCAGCCACTCACCGGTGACGCCTTTCGGTGTCGCCGTACTTACGAGGAGAACCACTTGACATGCCACAACAACCGAACATGCAACAGATGCTCAAGCAGGTCCAGAAGATGCAACAGGAGGTCCTCGCCGCCCAGGAGTCGCTCAAGGACGAGGTCGTGGATGCCTCGGCCGGCGGCGGCATGGTGACCGTCGCGGTAACCGGCGATCTGCGTGTCAAGTCGGTCAAGATCGCACCCGAAGCGATCGACCCGGATGACCCGGAGCTGCTCCAGGACATGGTGCTGGCGGCCGTGAACGAGGGACTTCGAGCCGCCCAGGAGCTAGCCAACTCCAAGCTCGGCGGGATCACGGGCGGGCTCGGCGCGCTAGGGTTGTAGGCGAAGGGCCTTCTGACCGCCGCCGGGGCCGGGGTGCCTGCGGCTCTGCTGAAATCCGCACGGAGATGTACGCGCCTCCGGTCCAGCGGCTGATCACCGAGCTCGCGCGGTTGCCCGGCATCGGCGGGCGCACCGCGCAGCGGCTTGCATTTCACATCCTGCGCTCGGGCGACGAGGAGGCCTTCGCGCTGGCCGACGCGATCCGCGAGGTCAAGCAGCGAATCAGGCGCTGCGAGATCTGCTTCAACCTCGCCGACGGCTCGATCTGCCGTATCTGCGCAGATGTGCGCCGCGACTCCGAGGTGATCTGCGTGGTGGAGGAGCCGTCCGACCTGATCTCGATCGAGCGCACGCACGAGTTCCGCGGCCGCTACCACGTCCTGGGAGGAGCGCTCTCGCCGATCGATGGGATCGACCCTGAGGACCTCAAACTGGCCGAGCTGTACGAGCGCGTCGCGAACGGCGGCGTGAGCGAGGTCGTGATCGCGACCAACCCGACCACGACCGGCGAGGCGACGGCCCTTCACATCGCCGGCGTGCTGCGCGAGCGTGCCCCCGGGGTCACGATCACGCGCCTCGCCAGCGGGCTGCCGGTGGGCGCCGACCTCGAATACGCCGACGAGCTTACGCTGGGCCGGGCGCTGGCCGGCCGTCGCGCGGTGTGACCGTGGATTCGAGCAGCCTGGCAGCGGCAGCCCGCCAAGAGCCTGCGGCACCCACGGTGGTGATGAAGTTCGGCGGCACCTCGGTGGCCGATGCGCAGCGGATCAAACGGGCCGCGCGCCGGATAGTCGTTCAGCGCGAGGCCGGCAAGCGCGTGGTCGCCGTACTCTCGGCCCGCGGGCAGACGACCGACGAGCTCATCGCGATGGCCGAGGAGGTTTCGCCCCATCCCGACCGCCGCGAGATGGACATGCTGTTGTCGACCGGGGAGCGGATCTCCTGTGCCCTTTGCGCGATGGCGATCAACGACCTCGGCCACCGTGCGATCTCGCTGACGGGGTCCCAGGCGGGGATTGTCACCGACACCTCGCACACCAAGGCCCGCATCCTCGACGTGCGCGGCGATCGCATCCGGGAGGCCCTCGACGAGGATCGAATCGTGCTGGTCGCGGGCTTCCAGGGGGTATCGACCAGCCGCGACGTGACGACGCTGGGCCGGGGGGGTTCCGACACCACTGCGGTCGCGGTCGCGGCGGCGATCGGCGCCGAGGTGTGCGAGATCTACACGGACGTCGCAGGCGTCTTCAGCGCAGATCCCAGGCTGGTGCCGGAGGCGCGCAAGCTGCCGATCGTGAGCTTCGAGGAGATGCTCGAGATGGCCGCCTCGGGGGCGAAGGTGCTACAGCTGCGTTCGGTCGAGTACGCCCGCAACCACGGGGTCCGCATCCACTGTCGCTCCAGCTTCGAGGACGGTCCGGGTACCGTTGTGCTCTCAGAGGACGAGACCATGGAGCGACCGCTCGTAACCGCCGTGACCCACTCCACCGAGGAGGCCCGGATCTCCCTGCTCGGGGTGCCCGACCGGCCCGGCGCCGCGGCGGCGATCTTCGGCGCACTCGCCGACGCCGGCTGCATCGTGGACACGATCATCCAGAACGAGCCGCTGGGCGACGGCCGCGACGCGGAGGTGTCGTTCACGATCCCGCAGGAGGACCTCCCCGCTGCGGAGCGGGCGCTGCAAACCGTTGCCGGCTCGCTCGGAATCGCGAAGGTCGACACCGACCGCCAGATCGGCAAGGTGTCCATCGTCGGCGCCGGGATGCGCTCCCACCCCGGTGTCGCCGCCAAGGTGTTCGAGACCTTGGGCGAGGAGGGGATCAACATCGAGATGATCTCGACCTCCCCTATCAAGATCTCGTGCGTGATCCGGGCCGACCGGGTTCCCCATGCGGTCAGGGCGCTACACAGCGCCTTCGATCTGGGGGTCGCGGGGATCGAGCCCGACCGCGGCCCGCGTTAGCGCCACTGCCGCGGCCGGCGGTCGCCAGCACGCGGCAATGACCCGCCGCCGGGCGCTCGTCAGTACCCGCGCGCGCTGAACTGGCCCCCGATCGTCTCGACCTTTCCGGCGTTCCGCATGGCAGCCTGGGCAGCGTTGAGGTAGGCGCCCTGGTTGTGGGCATGCAGGGCCTCGCTCATCTTCGTCAGGTTGGCGGCGGGCGCGCCCAGCCTGGTGACGGCCTCGCGGTTGAGGTCCGCGACCTTCGTGGGCGGGGTCAGCGAGCCCATAGCACTACGGGCCTGGTCCAGGAGACCGGCAGCGGCCTTCAGCTTCTGGGGATCGGTCACGCCGCCGTCCGACAGCGCGCCCTTGAGCGCCGGAACGACCCGAGCGTTCAGCATCGGGCCCAGTTTCGCCTCGTATGCCGCCTTTGACAGCGGGTGCGATCCGGTCGTGGACGTCGTCTTGGTCCCGGTGGTGGGCGCCACGTTCGTCCCGGTGGACGCCGTGTTGGACGACCATCCGCGACGAATACGTGCTCATGAGAACCCCCAGGGTCGTTGAATCGTGCCCCCAACCGACGAAGCGCTCCGATCGTAGCTCAAGCGCGTACAGTGGGGCGCTCCATGGTGGTCGAGAGGTCGGGCGGGCATCGCGCCGGGGACGGCAGCGAGCGGCCGCGGGCGGTCGCGAGCTCCGGGGAGCGGTACGTCCCGGTGGGCAAGCTCGAGCTGTGCTACGAGACCTTCGGCGATCGGACGATGCCGCCACTGCTGCTGATCATGGGCCTGGGCTCGCAGATGGTGCTGTGGGAGGACGAGTTCTGCGAGCAGCTCGCTCAGCGCGGCTTCTGGGTGGTCCGCTTCGAGAACCGCGACGTGGGGCGCTCCACGATACTGCGCGAGTCACACGTGCCGACGCGCAGCCAGCTGGTTCTGCGCGACCCGCGCGGAGCCGCCTACTCCCTCGAGGACATGGCCGACGACGCCGCCGGTCTGCTCGACCAGCTCGGGGTCGAGGCCGCGTACGTCGTTGGCGCCTCGATGGGGGGCATGCTCGCCCAGCTGGTGACGATCCGCCATCCGGCGCGCGTTCTTTCGCTCGTCTCGATCATGGCGACCACCGGCAACCGCCGCGTCGGGCTCACCCACCCGGCGTTGTGGCGCCAGATGCTGCGGCGCCCGCGCCGGGACCGCGAAGGGTACGTGCGCGACTTCGTCGAGAGCTACAGGGCGATCGGCTCGCGGCGCTACCCGTCGGGCGATGACCGCCTGTGGACGCTCGCCGAGCGTTGCTTCGAGCGCGGCATCCACCCGGCCGGGACGGCGCGGCAGCTCGCGGCGGTCATGACCGCGACCGACCGCACCGCGCTGCTGCACGAGATCAAGGTGGCGACTACCGTCATCCACGGCGACGCCGACCGGCTCGTGATGCCTTCCGGTGGGCGTGCCACGGCCGAGGCCGTCGACGGCGCGCGGCTGGTGGTCATACCCGGGATGGCCCACGACATTCCGCCGGCGCTCTGGCCCCAGATCGTCGGCGAGATCGAGCAGACGGCCGCGAACGGGAGGCGCTAAGCCGCCGCCCCCACCACGGAGGTCGACCAGTCGATCACCGAGGTGGGGCGAACGATATGCCGGTTCATCCCGAGGTCCTTGGGCTCGAGACCGAGGGCCAGGCCGATCAGCTGCGGCAGGTGCAGCACCGGGAGACCGAGTTCCCGGCTCACGGCCTTGGCGGCCACCGGCTGCTGGAGGTCGAGATTGAGGTGGCACAGCGGACACGGGACCACCAGGCAGTCCGCCTCGGCGTCGATCGCGTCGCCGAGGTGGCGGCCGGCCATCTCGAGCGAGGCCTGCTTGTTCATCGTGATGATCGGAAAGCCGCAGCACTTGTAGACGCCCGCGTAGTCGATCACGGTCCCGCCGAGAGCCTCGATCAGCATGTGTAGATAGCGGTCGCGCGGGTGGTCTTCGTCGATCCCCAGGCGGCGCGTTGGGCGCACGATGTAGCAGCCGTAGAACGGGCCCACGCGCAACCCGCTGAGGGGCCGTTTGACCCTCGACCTAACCTCGTCGAGGCCGATCCCCTCGACCAGCAGCCACAGCAGGTTCTTGTTGGTCAGGCCCTTCTCGTAGCGAAGACCCTCGTCCTGGAGGTTGGCGTTGATTTGGTCTCGGTACTCGCCGTTGGCGTCGAGTCGCTCCTGGCACTCGGACTGGGCGCCCTGGCAGGTCGAGCATATGTTCATCATCAGCTCGCCGTCGGTCTGCTGGGCGAGCGCGAACGTACGCGCGTTGAGGGTGTCGGCCAGTTCCTGGTTGTGCTCCTCGATCACACCCGCCCCGCAGCAGGAGGCGCGGTCCAGCTCGATCAGCTCGAGGTCAAGCAGGGGCGCGATCTTGGCCATCGCGCCGTGCAGCTCGGGGGTGAACCCGCGGCTCACACAGCCCGGCCAGTAGGCCACCCTCATCGACGCTCCTCGCTCTCCGTCTCATCGGCGGGCTCGTCGTCCTCGTAGCCGCTCACGTAGAGATTCAACTCGACGCGCTGGTCGCGGCCCTCGATGCGGTCAAACGTCTGGGATACCGGCTTGGGCGCCTTGTGCGGATGCATGAGCGCGGTCTTGGGTGTCATCTTGCGGCGAGCGAGCCCTTTGATCCCCGTGGGCAACGAGCTCACCAGTTCGCGCCCCGCGGCCGGGTTGAACTTGCCGCCGTAGGAGTCGGCGAGCAGGTCAGACTCGTGCAGGAGGCCGTTGCGGCGGATGTTCTTGACGAACGCGTGCTCGTGGCGGTAGCCGTTGTTGCGGTCCTCGATGTCGTAGTCGGTACCTGCGATGCGGCGCAGGCGCATGATCTGGTTCATCGGGTCGACGCCCTTGGGACAAGCGTCGACGCAGTTGAAGCAGTGGGTGCAGTCGTAGATCCCGTGGGGGTCCTCGGCCAGATCGAAGAGCCGCTCGCGGTGCTGGGCGTCGCGCGGGTCGCCGACGAAGCGGTAGGCCTTGGCCAGCGCCGCGGGACCGATGAAGAGCGGGTCGATCTCCATCGAGAGACAGTCCGAGACGCACGCGCCGCACTGGATGCACGACATCGGCTGGGTGACGTCGACCATGTTGGCGTGGGGGACGATGTACTCGCGCTCCGGGACCGGCTCCCTGTTGATGAGCCACGGGGTGACGCGCTGGATCTTGCGCCAATGGACGGCGTCCATGTCCACGATCAGGTCGCGGATGACCGGCATGTTGCCCATCGGCTCGACCATGATCTCGGGAAGCTTGAGCCCCTCTCCGCTGGACGTGTCGTCGGGAGCCGGGGGGTTCCAACCGACGCCGTGGCCGCGGTGGGCGGCCTCCTCGAGATGGGTGTTGCAGGCGAGTCCTGGCTTGCCGTTGATCCTAACCGCGCACGAGCCGCAGATGCCCTGCTGGCAGGAGCAGCGGATGCCGATCGAGCCGTCCTTCTCGTCCTTGACCTTGAGGATTCCGTCGAGGACGGAGTTGTGCTCTTCCATCTCGATGAAGTGCTCGTCCCAGTAGGCGGCCTCGCCGGAGAGCGGGTCAAAGCGACGGATTCTCAGCGTGTATTCGGGCATCAGGATCTCACGGGTTGCTTGGGGTGGTCATTGACGCGAGGGGCACTTTCACGACCACTGGAAGTTATGGACCCTATGCGCAGGTTTCTTCCAATGGTGGGGGCGTGATCACTAATACGTCCGCTCCTCGGGCTGCCAGCGGGTGATGGTGACGGGCGAATAGCTCACCTTCGGCTCAGGGCCGCCGTCGAGCGAGATGTCGACGTGCTTGAGCCAGTCGGCGTCGTTGCGCTCGGGGAAGTCGGTCCGGTACTGGGCGCCGCGTGACTCCTTGCGCTCCTCGGCGGCGATCACGATCGTCTCGGCCACCTCGAGCATGTAGGAGAGCTCAATCGCAGCGATCACGTCCTGGTTGAAGACCGAGCCGTGATCGTCGATCGCCGCACCAGCCGCCTCCTCTTTCAACCGGCGCACGATCTGGTGCGCCTTGGCCAGCCCCTCGGCGTCGCGGAAAACGGCGACGTACTCGTTCATCGTGTCGCCCAGCTCCTTTTTGATCGCGCCGATGCGGCTGCCATTCCCGCGGCGGCGGAGGATCGCCGCGAGCGCGCGCTGCGTGTCGGTCAGGCACGCGCTGGGGGTCGAGGGCATGGGCATCCGTAGCGCCCGCCTGGCCGCGCTCTCGCCCGAGCGGCGGCCGAATACGAGCGTGTCCAGCAGCGAGTTGGCGCCGAGCCGGTTGCCGCCATGGACCGAGACGCAGGCGACCTCTCCGGCCGCATAGAGCCCAGGCACGGTGGTCTGTCCGTCGACGTCGGTCTTGACCCCTCCCATGATGTAGTGATTGCCGGGACGGATGTGTATCGGCTCGCGCGTGATGTCAACGCCCGCGAAGTCTCGACCGATGTTGACGATCTCGCGCAGCGCTTCGAGCGTGCGCCTGCGTGGGACCTTGGTGACATCGAGCGCGACGGTGCCGTCGGGGAAGCCCCGGCCCTCCATGATCTCGGTCTGCTCGGCGCGTGAGACCACGTCGCGCGACGCGAGCTCGAGCTTGTTGGGGGCGTACTCCTCCATGAACCGGTCGCCTTCGGCGTTCAGCAGCCAGGCGCCTTCGCCGCGCGCGCCTTCGGTGATCAGGAGGCCGTTGCCGCTAAGCGTGGTCGGGTGGTACTGGACCATCTCCATGTCCATGAGCTTGGCTCCGACCCTGCACGCCTGCGCGATGCCATCGCCCGTCACGATCAGGCCGTTGGTCGTCGGCCTGTACACCTGGCCCGCGCCGCCCGAGGCGAGGATCACTGCCTTGGCATTGATGAGCTCGAGGCGCCCATCGCGCAGATCACGGCAAATCGCCCCCACACACTGACCCTCGTCGCCGACCACCAGGTCGGTGGTGAACCATTCCTCGTAGCGGTCGAGCTGGGCGTGGTGCTTGAGCAGCTGCTCGTAGAGCACGTGCAGGATTGCCTGCCCCGTGATGTCGGCGACATAGTAGGTGCGGGCAGCCGAAGCGCCGCCAAATGCTCGCGTACCCAGATGGCCGGTGCCGTCGCGGTGGAACGTGACCCCGGCGTGCTCGAGCCACAGGAGCTCGTCCGGGGCCTCGCGGCACATGATCTCGATTGCGTCCTGGTCGCCGAGGTAGTCCGAGCCCTTGACCGTGTCGAAGGCGTGGGACTCCCAGCTGTCCTCGGGATTCAAGGCAGCATTGATGCCGCCGGCGGCGGCGACGGAGTGCGAGCGGACTGGATGGACCTTGGATACAACCCCCACGGTCGCGCCGGTCTGCGCGGCTGCCAGCGCGGCTCGCTGGCCGGCGAGCCCCGCCCCGATGATCAGGACGTCATACGCCGGCACGGCCAGTGCTTGGACAATCTCGCCTGGGCGGCGGGCCTTTTAGGGCAATCTCGAAGCCCTTGGAGGGCACGGTCATGGACTTTCGGGGCACGGCTTTCGATTCTATTGGGCGCGGCGTTGTGCCCTGGCTTATGGTCGCCGACTGCTTCGCCGACTACATCCGCACTCGGATCGGCGGGCAGGCTCCCCTGGGCGGCGAGCTCCTCCCATTCGCGGCACCGCGGCAACTTCAACGTCGCGCGAAAGGACCGAAACGACTCATCGCAAGGCGCGACATTGACCTGTCGGCTTCGGTGTACCAGTCGATCAGGTCCGACACCGTTACTACCCCATGGTTCTGCGGGATGGGAACCCTCTCGGCGTCGCGCCCTCGCAACTCACCGTCAACGAGATAAGTCTTCTGGAGCACAGACTGAGCCCACGTGATGACCTCGTCGATCAGGGGGGTCTCTACGTCGGCGATCTCGGCCAGCGCCCGCGTGACAACCAGCCCGAACGGGACGTCCTCGCTCAGATAGCGATGCTGGAACTCGGGTACGAACCTCCCGGGGCGGCTCTCGACCATCGGCGCCCGGAGCGCCTGGTTCGGCCCGGTGCGAAAGCAGGAAGCAACGCTGCTCGCGTCCCTAATCAGCCGGCCGTAGGCCGATCGCAGCCACTCGTGAATCGGGACGACCACCGCCTCCAACCCGAGCGCGCCGCCGGTCTTCGCCTCGAGCGCTCGCGCCGTAGCGACCGCGTCCTCCGAAAGCCGCTCCACCAAGACACCCGTCTCGTCAGTCACCTCGGCATGGAGCCGCGGCACGCGATCCCCGGCGTACTCCTCTCCCCGCCACCAGCGAAAGTGGGAGTACATCAGGCCCGGATGGATGATCTGACCGGGATTCCCGATGGTCAGGCCGAGAAAGCTCCTAGCCGGAACCACCCGGATTCCTAACATCTTCGAGATCCGCGCAGCCAACGCCGGCGCACGACCGGCAGGAAGAGCGGCAAGGACCACCTCTCCCTTGATCGCGTGGATGTGCGTACGCCTCCCCACGGTCGTCACGCGCGTCGACCACGGCAGCGTCTGGAGGCCGAACAGCGTCTGAGGGACGTCGCCACCAACCGCAGCCAGCTGGGCCGCCCCAAACTCGAAACCTCCCCGCGCCGGCATACAGCCAATCGCCGTCCGTTCGCTCACGCATGGTCTGATTCGCCGGAGCAGGGCGCCATGAGCGAAGGCGGGCACCACGATGATGACCATGTCGGCGTTCGGGATCACCTCGGCCGGGTCAGCAGTAATTGTTCGCACCCGGTCCGCGGTGGCCCTGATCACGCCCGTGGAGCGCAGCCCACCACTCGCCAACGCGCGGCGCAGCCGCTCCGCCTTTTCCTCAGAGCTCACCAGCCAATCGATGGCCCCGCCGAAGTACTGCGACGCGACGACAGCCAGAGCGTGCGCAGCGTTGCCCCCACCGCAGATCGCGACAGATTGCCAGCCATCCGAGCCCCGGCGTCCAGTGAAGGCCCGCACGAGCCGCTAGATGGAGGTCTCCCCGATGCCCGCCAGCTCCCCGCACACGATTACCGCGCGGCTGCGCGGCGTCCAGTGCAGCAGTGAGTGAACGTCACGTGCTGTCACTGCGGTCCGGGAATCCATCGTGGCAGAGTGGACTCGGCGCAGCTTTGCGCGCTGCTGTTTCGGTGCCACCGCAAAGCCGCACCGATTCGGGGTGTGGGGGTGCGCAACGCTCACGCCGAGTCCGCTGGCGGGCACATGGTCGGGGAGGATCCATCCATGTAACGTGATTGTGGACTGCGCGCCCCTGCGTCACGTCCGCGCAGGGGTGACGACCGTGTCGTCCAAAACGGGCAGATCGGACGGCCGTCTGCGCGCCGGCAGCGAATAATGTCGTTGGGGTGTCACGGCCCGGCGGACCAATCACCACTGTGATCGCGGACGATCACGCGGTCGTGCGCGACGGGTTGCGCAGCGTGCTCGAACGCACGCGTGGCGAGTTCCGCGTGGTCGCCGAGGCGTGCGATCTGGCGGCGATGTTCGATGCGATTCGCAGCCATCAGCCGCGCTTGCTGATCGTCGATGTGACCATGCCCGAAGGCTCAAGCCTCCCCCGCTTGGCTGAGCTGCGGGCCGAGCATCCGGCGTTGGCGATCGTGGTCCTGACGATGCACGAGGATCCCGGCTACGCCCGCGCCGCTCTCGAATCAGGGGCTCATAGCTTCGTGCTCAAGCAGGCCGAGCCCGATGAGCTGCTGAGGGCCTTCCGCGTTGCCGCCGATGAGGGCTTCTACGTCGATCCCCGGGTCGGCGCGCGGCTCGCTTCGAGCGGGGCGAACGCGAGCGTCCCCCTCAGCGATCGCGAGCGGGAGGTCGTGCGGCAACTGGCGCTCGGCTACACCAACAGCCAGATCGCCGAGCGCCTCTACCTATCCGAGCGCACCGTCAAGACCTACCGGGCGCGCGCGGTCTCCAAGCTCGGCCTTTCGAGCCGGGCGGAGCTGACGGAATACGCACGCACGCACGGGCTCATACCCTAGGTTGTTGTCGGCCCCGAGATGGGCACGCTGACGCGCACCGTGGTGCCCGCACCGGGCTCGGACGTGACATCCAGGTCGGCGCCCACGAGCTCGGCGCGCTCTTGCATCCCGCTCAGACCGAACCCCGTCGCGGCGGCAACCGCACCGTTACCACTGGATTCAGGGCGCGCTGTCATCGTTGAAGCCGGGTCCGCGGACGCAAAGCCGATGCCGTCGTCTCGCACCGTCGCCAGCAGCCGGTCACCTTGGACGTGCAAAGCTAGCTCGGCGTGCGCAGCACCCGAATGCTTCGCCACGTTGGTCAACGCCTCCTGTGCGATCCGGTAGACCGCGCTCTCGGCCTCCGGACCGAGGCGAGGCACCGGCCCGTTGACAGCGATGTCGGTGTTTACCGTGAGGCCGTCGATGGCCCCGGCCCGCCGGGCGAGCGCCTCGAGTGCAGCGACGAGCCCGAGGTCGTCCAACGCTGCTGGCCGAAGCTCGGTGATGAGGTGCCGGAGCGCGTCGATCTCGCGATCCACCTCGGCGAGCGCGTTCTCGAGCACCTGTTGCCGCTCGTGGGAGTCGTTCAAACAGCGCGCAGACTCGAGTAGCAGACGCAGGGAGGCGAGCCCTTGCACCGTCTCGTCGTGGAGCTCACGCGCCCAGCGCGTCCGTTCCCGCTCGCGCGCCAGCACACCGTGGCGCAACCGCTCCCGTTCGGTGGACCGCTCGGCCTCCAACCGCTCGACGATGCTGCGGGCTAGATCCGAGGCCGCCGCGACCTCCGACCGGTCGAACCCAGGCTCACGGTCGCCCAGCGCGATCAGCAGGCCGAGCTGGCCCTCGAACGGAAGCGGCTCCACGAGCACCGCGGCCGCCGCGACGCCAAGCTCGGTCAGCCACGGCGTCTCTCGCGCAGTCGGCTGCTCCAAGGCCAAGCTGGTCCGGCTCTCGCAGACCGTGCCGAGCGCGCTTCCATGAAGCGGCAGGGAGCGCACCCGCGGCGTCGCCGCCCCGGCCTCGGCGACGACCTCGAGTTCGGACTCACGCGTCATGGCGATGATGAGCCCAGTCGCACCTAGCAGCCTGAGTCCTCGCTCAGCCATCAGACGCAGCAGCCAGAGCTCCGGCCCCGATGCAGCTCTCATCTCTCACCCAACCTTACGCGGCTTGTCCCCGTTGCAGGTTCCCCCCGCGCTCGCAGCTAACCCATTATGCCTCGTATCCCGCTCAGGGTTCCGCCATCGCCTGCGCCAAGCGGGTGAAAGCGGCGTCTGCCGTCGCGTCCTGGACCTCCCCGGAGACCAGGAGGCCCCTTCCATCACGCTGCAACAAGACGATCAGGCGGTCGACGAGGTCGGCGTCGAGCTGGCGGCCGGCCACCCGGCGAAGCTCGGCAAACGCCTCCACCGGCGTCACCGCGGTCCGATATGAGTCGCGGCCAGTGAGCGCGTCGTACGTTTCACAGACGGCGATGATGCGGGCCAGCTGGGGAATCTCCCGGCCGATCAATCCCGCCGGATAGCCCGTCCCGTCAATCCGCTCATGGTGGTAAAGGATGATCTGCGCCACCGGGCCATAGCCGTCGAGCCGGCCGACGAGCGCGGCGCCGTCCTGGCAGTGGCGCCTCACAAGTGGCCAGTCCTCTTCCCGCAGCGCGGTAGCGTGCAGAATGCGGTCAGGGAGCGCGAACTTCCCGATATCGTGGAGGAGGCCGGCGGTGTGTACCAGGTCCTGCTCGCGCTCCGGGAGCGAGAGCTCCTGGGCAAGCGCCCGGGCGAGACGGGCCACGGCGGCGCCGTGGCGGGAGGTGGGGGGATCGCGCAGCGCGAGCGTTTCGAGGAGTGTCGCGAGCACGCCTACCTGAAGGTGGGCCAGCTGCCTGGAGCGTGCGGCGAGCTGATCGGCGCGGTCCTCGGATCGAGCGAGCGCACGCACCATCGCCATAAAAACGGCCAGCACGACGACCAGGCCGAGGATGACGATCGCACCCTGGTGAAACTGCGCGTAAGCCGTGGCAAACAGCGCGGTGAGCACGGCGGCGGCGAGTTCGCTGGGAAGCATCGGCACCAGCAGCGTCTGGGCCTGCGTAAAGATCCCCCGCCCGCTGACGACGCGGTAGTGCGTTGCGATCAACCCGAAATTGATCAGATTGGTCGCGACGTAGACCGCGCAGACGGCGGCAGCGAGGGTCGGACCGTCTACACGCAATCCGCTCGGCCCGTGGACGTCCTGTCCCAGAATGGCTGTCACAAGGAATGCGCCGGCGAGCGGGAAGGCGGCGTACGTGGCGGCGTTCGTTAGCCACGGCAGCGGCTGGCGCCACATCCGCCGCCGCGCGCCATCGACGAACATCGTGGAGAAGCCGATCACGGCCGCGGGGGCGGGTCCTAGCACGACCATCGCCAGCACCAGCGCGATGAACGATGCCGACAGGCGCTGATTTCCGATGCGGATTGCGAAGGCGTGAGCGCCGATCGCCAGAGCCGCCAGGACGCCAGCCACCCAGAGCGGGTGCCAATCGAGGTTCTCCCATGTGAGAACGACACCCGCCGCCGCGGCACCGAGCAGCGTCACCTGGCTGATGACGTAGAGACCTCTCCCGGTTGGCCGGTGAACGCGCGCGCCCATGGAAGTCCTAATCATGCCGTACCTCAGTTAACCGGTGCAACCATTGGTCTTTAAGTTCAGCCCACAGGCTCACCGGCGCCCATGTCTGTCTGGGTGGCCCGAGCAGCGCGACCGAGCACCGCCAGACGGGCAAAGGCGAATGTTGCCACGGCGGCCGCGATACCGGCCATGGCGAAGGTTGCGCGCGGGTCCGTCGCCGCCGTGACCGCGCCGCCGAGCGCGAAGCCGACTGCGGGGCACAGAGCCCCCATCGATTCAACCACGCCCATCAAGCGACCTTGAAGGGCGCTCGGCGTCCGTTCTTGGACGGCGGTGATCAACGCGATCCACTGCACGCCATTGCCCGTGCCGCCGACAAAGCAAAAGACGCACGCGATCCAGAGCAGTCCAGCGGCCGCTACCCCCAGGTAGGCGACCGCCACTGCTGCAGTGCTGACGGTCAATAACGCGCCCAGGCTACGGTGCCCGGCGCGGGCGAAGATCGTGCTACCGAAGAACATCCCCGCCCCCCACGCGGCCAGCAGAGCTCCGTAGCCGCCGTCTCCCGCTCGGAGCGTCGCCTTGGCGAAGATCACTTCCACGGGCACCACAGCGGCGAAGAAAACCAGTGCGACGGCCTCAGTACCAAGAAGCCAGCCCAGCGTTGCGTCCCCGGCTATGTACCGACGGGCGCTCCGCAATTGCTCGAGAACGCCGCCGCGAGCCGCGTCGGTGCGAGAGGTCGGCACGCGCAGCACCAGTGCAGCTGTGAGCGCGAACGACGCTACATCGATCAGCAGGACGGGCGTGGCGCCGAGGGCTCCGGTCAGCACGCCACCGATCGCTGGGCCGAGTGCCGCGGTGGTCGCCCACCCCAGGTTGAGATTGCCGTTGGCCCGTCGGCGCGTGGCATCGTCCCCCGCCTCCTGCGAGACCACGGCCCGCAGGAGAGCGCGGGCGGCCAGGGCTGCCGCCCCGTCCAACGCGCCGAGCACGAGGATGGGAGCGAGGACCGGGTGCGCAACGAGCACGGCCAAGCCACCCGTGGTCAGCGCCTGCACGGAATAGAGGACCGCGAGCGTGCCTCGCCGTCCAGCCGACTCAAGCCACGCCACCCCGGCCGTAACCACGAGGGCTGGCACAAAGCGGACCGACACGAATAGCGCCGCGGTCGCAATCGCGCTGTGCGTGTGGTCGAACACCGCGACAGTCAGCGCGACCGTCCCGAGCCAGTTGCCTAACTCGTTGACCGTATAGGCGACCGCTAAACGCCGAAGCACCGAGCATCAGCCTCGCAGTTCAGCGCATATGGAGTTTCAGGAAGGGTTCAGCAAGACCAGCCCACGATACCCTCCTTGAACTTTCGGGAGACAAGCCGCAACAAGGTTATCGGGCGGCCAGGCATGTCGGCGACCGGTGGCGGAGAACCCGAGCACGTTGCGGAGCACGAGCGCGGCGTGATAATGGACGGCGGGCGGTGAAGCGCGGTGGGGCAAGCGACTTGCCGCCGAATAAGTAGGGCCTGTGAAGGGACGTTCTGTCCGGTGGGCCGAGGAGAATCCCTGCATGTGACGGGGTTTCTCGCCGTAAGGAGTGCGTGTGCTGACGCTCCTGGCGGCCCAGCCGGAGTGCCTGTGGGACGATGCCTTGCCGGTCGGGGGGAAGGAACTTCCCGGCGAGCTGGCAAGGTCGCGCGGCAGACGGTGCTCATCGCTTGCCACCAGGAGCAGACCTCCAGACGCATCAAGCGCAGATCTGGGGATGGGCGATCCTCGCCTACAACGCGCCAGGTCTCACTCGTCTTTCCGCCGCGCAGAACGCGTGCCTGCGACAACGTACCGCGGATATTGCTGCGACTCGCCCCAAAGCGTTGGGTCCATGCCCCACAGCGTTGGATCCATGAGCGGCTCCGCAGAGACGTCGTAGACGGAGTTCGCTTCTAGGAATGAGACAAGTTGGCTCTGCGCCGGTCCGCCGGCGAACGGCAATCGTAACGCGAGTCGCCTATATCTCCAGCTGAGAAGTTTGGTCCGGTACCAGCTGCTGCGAATGATGACCGCGGCCCAACCCAGCACCCGAGTAAAAAGCCTCATCGTCGGGCGTCTGTGTGACCGCGCCATCGCTTCGCTGTCCGCCCACTTGCACTCGAACAGCAGAAGGCGCCCCCCCGGGCGAAGCACGCGCAGCCACTCCGCTACTCCTCGCGCAGGGTCAGGCAGATTCCAGATGACGTGTCGGGCCACCACGAAGTCATACGTCTCGTCAGCGCAGTCGAGCTCAACTGCGTCGCCGAGCTCGAACTCGATCTTTAGGGCTGCCTGCTCGGCCTTGTCGCGCGCCTGCTCGATCATCTTCCCCGACAGATCGACCCCCGTAACGATATGCCCGAGCTCAGCTAACCTGAGCGCGAGGAAGCCGGTGCCGCACCCTACGTCTAGGACCCGCCGCGGTGAGCCGCCGACGAGCCGCGAGAGCAGACTGTGCCACGCTTCCCGTTGCTCATCGCTCACCAGACCGTGATCGGCCTCCTCGTCGAATTTGCCGGCCCGGCGGTCCCAATGGTGCCGAATCAGCTCAGTGCTTTGATCACCCCCAAACACGCTGGACCCTGTGTAGCTGCGCTGCGCAATGGATGGGACGCCAGGCTAGCGCACGGTCACAGAGTGCCTCTCGGCGATTGCCCCCAGTGGGTCGGGCGGTTCCCCCGGGGTCTTCGATGCCCGATGTCGGGCGCGTTGCGGTAATCGGCAGCGGCGTCGTGGGTGCCTGCGTCGGGTATTACCTGGCCCGCGAGGGGGTGAACGTGCTGATGGTGGACGCACAGCGCCCTGGGGAACTGACGACGCGCGCCAGCCTAGCCTGGGTCAACGCATCTGCCAAAGCCGAACATCAGGCTTACTTTGCCCTGAACTTCGCTGGGTGCAGAGAGTACGAAAGGCTGGTGGGCGAGCTTCCCGGCGCGAGTTGGTGGAATCCAACCGGTCATCTGCGGTGGGACTATCGGGACGAGCGGGAACTCGTCGATGCCGTACAGCAGCTGCGGGGGCGCGGTTATCCGGCGGAGGTGTGGGAGGCGGGGCGGGTGCAAACGCTGCTCGAGCCACACGTTGCGTTCCCATCCCCTGCAGCATTGGTGGCGTTGTTTCCGTCGGAGTCGTGGGTAGACGGACCTAATCTGGTCCGGACACTAGTCGACGCGGCAGTGGAAATGGGCGCGACGACGGCGTTCGGAAGCATGCTCCGCAAGATCAATGTCGTCGGCGCAGCCGTGTCGTCGATCGAGCTTGGCGGTGGCGAGACGTACCCGGTGGAGAAGGTCGTGAACGCCGCGGGACCCGGCGCCGCGGGCGTTGCCAGGCTCCTGGGGCGAGTCCTACCGATGAGGGATAGCCCTGGGCTCGCGGTCCGCGTGCAGACGAGCAGGGATCTGGTCGCGCGCGTGATTCACCCGACCGGCATTGCGATCCGTCCAGACGGCCCCGGGCGCGTCTTTCTCCTGGTGCGGAGCGTGGAGCCGGCACTTCGCAAGGCAGGGCGCGCCTCTGAGCAGCTCGGCGACGAGGTCAAACGGATCGCGGCGCAGACGCTGCCCGAGCTCGCCCGCGCATCGGTGGTCGAGACGCGAGTCGGATACCGGCCCGTCCCCGTGGACGGTTTCCCTGCAATTGGCAAAGCCATTGATATCGACGGGTACTACGAAGCTGTCACTCACAGTGGGATAACGCTCGGACCAATCGTTGGTCGCCTGCTAGCCGCCGAGATCATCCATGGGGATATCGACCCGCTGGTCTCGCCGTTCCGTGCGAGTCGATTCCACTCCGAGTGACCGTATCCGTTGCGGAGAAGCATCGAATAATGAGTGATCCAAAGCGCGGATCGGGGCGCGACGCTGATCAGCGCACGGATTTTGTGCGGCAAGAAATGGAGTTCAAGGTTTGCGCCGCAACACGAATCCTTGCTCGAGTGGGGGTCGACCCTCCGGATTTGTGCGCGTGTGCGCTCGGAGGCGGCCTTGCGGAGGACGCGGATTCCCTCAACAGATCGTCCGGAGTCGACAGTTGATAGGCATGTGGGCGGGTTTGGGGGCTGAATTGCCCGTGTTTGTGGGCTTCAGCTTCGTCGACCGCTGATTTCGCAACCGGTCGCGCAGTTCGCGCATCTCCCGCGGAGCGATATACGCATCTCGCAACAAGTCGCTTCGCAACAGGTGCGCGAGCGTCTTGGTGTCGACGGCGTCGGTCTTCACCCTAGCCGAGGCGATCGCCTTGGTGCGCAGCGGGTGCGCCGGGGGCAGCTCATAGCCGGCATGCTGGAGCACTCGGCCAGCCACTCCCAGCCATAGGTCGCCTCCAGCGCGCCCCAGCATTCGCCATCGATCTCCGCCATCAGCTGCAGGAAGAGCGCTGGGTCATTGACGATGCGCCGCGAGGGGAGCACGTCGCCTTCATCGCCGACAACGGCGACGTGCGAACGCGAGCGGTGCAAACAATCCCGACCGAATGCATGCGTGGGCCGCCTCGGTCCGGTTGATTCTTGGCATCCGGTGGCATACCGCACCGGGCACCGAAGCGCCAGGAGGCCCGCTCCTTCATGACATCAAGAGCGCGCTAAACATAGTGCCCGCTGAAGATCGCCTGCGGAGTGGACGAAATATCTTGTTTCGTGTTCAGGTCCGGCTCAACGCCTGCTCAGCAGGCGACAGGCGTTCGCGTCCGTCCCGTCGGCGGAACGAGGCTGGACTACGAGCCCCGGGCTTGGGTTAACGCGGTGCGGTCTTCGGCGCCGAGCTTCTGCATGGAGCCTGAGATGTGGCGACGCACCGTTACCGATGAGATGCCGAGATCGTCGGCGATGGCAGCGGTTGAGCGCCCTCGCCGTAGCAAGTCAAGCACTTGCGTCTCGCGCGGTGTCAAACCGCCGCTACCGGACGCGGCTCGCTGGAGTTCGCGGACGAGCACGCGGACCATAACGCGGGGTATTACGGCCTCGCCCGCGCGTACGCCCGCAACGACTCGGCGCAAAGGCGCAGGACGGATGGTACCTGTGACATAACCGACAGCTCCGGCATGCACGCACGCCAGCAGATCATTGGCGTCTCGCGAGGCGGCCAGCGCGATCGCTGCCGTGCCGGGTGCAACCTCGCAAATTCCACGGATTGCGCCGATTCCGTCTCCTGGTAAATCCAGTCCGATCAAGCAGATGTCCGGCTGTTCGCGCTGCGCTGCGCTGATCGCCTCTTCGGCATCGCCTGCCTCTGCGCAAACTCGGACCGCGCCTTCGAGCGCAATCCGGACTCCGAGCCGGATCGCCGGTAGATCGGCGATCAAGACGCTTGGCTGCAGCCCTTGCGATAGCGTCACGTGACGACGGCTTCCACGGTGACGCCTCCGTCGTTCCGTTCGTCCACGATTAGGTCGCCGCCGATCGCTGCGGCCCGCTCACGCATCGCTCGGATTCCGAAGCCTCGGTTCTGATCGACTGAGATCCCTTTTCTGAGGCCCCGGCCGTCATCGCTGATTCGGAGCGTGAGCGTGTCGTTGCGGGTTTCCAGCGACACGCTGATGTGCTGCGCCTGTCCGTGCTGGATCGCGTTCACAATCGCCTCGCGGGCAATCCCGACCACCGCCTCGCGTATACGAGTGGTGAGGGCTTCGCCATCAGCCTCCACGGTAATACGGACACCGTGACGAGTGGAGAGTTCATCGGCCACCGTTCGTAAGGCTGAAGCCGCGTTCCGCGCATCGGATGCGGAGAGGTCGACGATAACGCCGCGCGAGGCCGCAAGTGCGCGCCGCGCCGCAACGGTGAGTGGATGCTCGGGACCGAAATCTTGAACAAGGTGCTCCGCGTAGGTGGCTATGAACGCGAGGTCTTGAGCCATTCCGTCATGGAGTTCGCAGACGAGCCGTCGTCGCTCCGCCGCCGTAGCTTCGTCTGCTTGCGCACGCTTTAGTTGTGTGTGGGAGCTGAATGCGACGAGCAGGATCAACCCGGATGCTGCGACGCATAGGCAGTCGTGCCCGGAAACCGAGTTGGCTGTCACCCTGGAGACGAGCAGCGAATGCGACCAAGCCGCGGCCAGTAGGATCGCCGCAGCCCCGAGCAACCCTATGCTCATGTCGCGCTGCCGGAGGGAGCGGCGTACAAATCCGATGGCGGCCACCAACATAAGAAAAGCGCCTGGCACGGTGAGCGCAACCGCTTGTGCAGTTGTCGTCGAGCCAGGATGCGCGTCGGGGCCATACCACGCTGAGTCGCCATAAATCAATAGCGCGCCGACGCCCACTGCCACAGCACCGAGAACCGGCGTCGCGAGAAGGGCGGTTGCTTGCCGTCGCGTGGAGACGAGGCGGCGGCGCGCGAGTGCCGCGGCGGCGAACATGCCGGCGGCTTCCAGGTGCGCGATGAGAGGGATCGCCGCGTCGCGGTCCGGAGAATGCGAGTCTGCAATCGCTGGCGCGGCGAAGAATACGAACTGCGCAGACGTGAGCGTAAGGACGGCGACCAACAAAAGAAGGTCGGAAACCTGTCGAGTGCGGGTGCTCCGAACCCAGATGAACCACGCGCTCGTGAGCCCAGACAGGACGAGTGTGGTTCCGATCGTGGCGCGCAGGGTGGCAGCCTCCACTGAAAAGCGGAAGATCAGCGTCAACACCGCGGCCAGAGTCGACAAGCCGATGAGCGCTACCACTGCGAGTCGGACGCCGGCCCCATTGCGAAAAATGGCTTGACGGCGAGGCCAAAGTCCGCTCCGGTCTTTCCGGGATCTACCCATGTAGCCCCCCAATGTCGAGCTCATGGTGCACGCATAAACTTGCGCCGGCGGCGCTGCGACTGCTCCAACGGGTTCACCTTCGCCGCGTCGATTAATACCGCGACGCACGTCCGAACCTTCGCCAGAGAGGCTCAGCGCAACCGGGGAGAGGCTCGCCGCAAGCCACAGCCTTCCAGGCTCCCGGTCCGGATCGCGCCGATGACGGCGTCGTTATTGGTCCGTAGGTATCGGCCATCGCCGCGGCAATCACCAACACCCAACGGTGCGCTCTCGCCCGCTTACAGGCTCTGAGCAGCGACACTTTAGTGAGTTTCCGGACCCATATCACACCCCGACATCGGCCTTCCAGCCCCTACCGCTTTTCAGCACACAGTCGGCGACATCCTACCGTACGAGTCAAGTCGCGTTTCGTCGTGTGGCTCGCGATCGAGATTGCCGTCCGCTGCTCAGGCGGCGTTGAGTTCCATCGCCTCCTTGACAGTTCGAGCGAGGGATTTCGAGCTGTGCCGCGTCTGTGAGCACGAGCGGATGGCGTGCGCGCGGGAACGAGTAGAACGCGAGCAGCTACTCCTCGGCTTGCTCGAGCAGGCCGGCGGCCTTCGGCTTCGCGCGCCGAAGGCGGTCGACGACCTCGACTAGCGGCTCGCGCGCTTCGGGGCCCGAGTTGGCAGAGACCCTGGCGTATGGCGCTGCGATCATCGTCTGCTTGGCGGGGCGCAGGCGCCGAGCATGTCGAGCACGAAGTGCGCGTTTTGTGTCGACCCGTTCGTTTCCGAGCCAGCGAACAGGCGAGTTGTCCACGGGCCGGGTGGTGGGGCGCCCGCACGAGCTGCTGGAGCGGCTGGTGGAGATCCCCAAACCCGCGCGGATGGTGTATGAGACCGGGCCGACCGGCTACGGGCTGGCGCGGCGGGTTAGCTGACGCTGGTGAGGGGTCCCGTCGCTTGAGCAGGAGCGGCTGCGGGACCTGGTCCGCTGCCGGGAGGACATCCGCGCCGATCTGATGCACGCCCGGAATCGGCTGGGGAAGTTCCTCTTGCGCCGCGAGATCTACTACGAAGGGCCCGGCGAGACATGGTCACGTCGCCACCGGGCATGGCTTGGGTCGCTGCAGCTTGCGTGGGCCGGTCCTGTTCTTGGTAGGAACGGCAGCGTGTTCCTCAGCCGACTGGGCCCCCTTGAGGTCGAAGGACCCGTCTCGCCTCTGCGAACAGCCGGCATGCGCCTCCCGATCGAGGGTCGCAAGGAGGCGCGACGCTTAGCCCGAGGAACCGAGAAGCGGGTGGGGGCCGTCGGGCGTGCTGATCACGCCGGATCACCCTGGCAACGTGGTGGGGGGTCGATCCGGACACCAGCAGATGTTGACGGCGACGGTCGTGGATTCCATCGGTAGGCCCGTGGCCTCTGAGCACTTGAATGTGGCCACTGGGGCATCGGGGGTTGGAGGCGTGGGCACGCCAGTTCGGGCAGATCTCCCCGCTGGGGGTCGAGAAGGCCGCGGGCTGGGACGGCTTACGGCGATCTTCTGACCAGCCGGGGCGATGACAGGCGCGACGTGCGCCAACCGCACGCCCCGCCGGGACGGGCCCGTCGGCGCGGCATGTCCGCCCACAGCCTGGATTCCGAGCGGATCGCTCAGGAGCCGCTGGCGCGCGCCGTCCGGCGTGCTGGAACGGTCAAGACAGACGACGTGCGGCGCTTTCCCGAGGGCGGCGGCGGGCTTGGCGAGACCGTCCCGGTGTGACGTGTAATTCGTTCAATCCACTGAACGGAAGGATGGGCCAGGGCGATTATTGACCCTCCGCTCGGAGCGGCGATACTCGGCCAGTAACGGAGATGCAAGGCCGCTGGCCCAAGTGGGGGCAGCGACATAGGGGCCCAAGCGCCCACCAGCGATGGGGGCTCGAGCTAAGGACTCAGGCGCTTGGGCGTCTCCGCGGATCAGAAAGGGGCGGCCGTGATCACCGAAGCACTAGCCACGACATCGGGGAACGTCGGCTTCAAGAGCAGAGCCACGCTCGATGACTCACCAGAGACCCAGCGCAAGACGCGAGTTGCGGTAGAGCTCGCCAAGCAAGGCGACGACGGCGCATTGCGCTTCCTCTACGTCAGCTATGTGCACAACATCTATGGCTATGTCCGCTCCATCGTGCGTGACGATCACGAGGCCGAAGACGTGACTCAGCATGTGTTCGTTAAGCTGATAACGACGATCGTGAAGTACGACGATCGTGGCGTGCCATTCTTCGCGTGGCTTTTGCGCCTCGCTCGCAACGTCGCGATCGATCACCTGCGCGCCAATCGTTTCTTGCCGACCGGAGAGGTGCTGGATCGAGCAGCGGCTTGCGGGACGGATCTTGACTGCGTCGAGACCGTCCGGGCTGCGTTGGCGACGCTTCCCGATGAGCAGCGCGAAGTCGTCATGCTCCGTCATGTCGTGGGGCTGACCCCGGGGGAGATTGCGGACTGGATGGGGCGCAGCGAGGGCTCGATCCACGGTCTGCATCACCGCGGGCGACGAGCGCTGCAACGGGAGCTGGCGCGGCTTGAGTCCGGGCCGTCCACCCGCCGCTTGGGGCAACTCGCGGCGTGAGCAGACGGTCGCCGCAGCAGCGATGGATAGGGCGATATGAGACGGCACCGCCTGACACACGGTCGTCGAGCAGCCCGGCGATCGCGAGGCGCCAACACCTCCGGCCGTCGTGGCGCGACCAGAACCCCATCGATCCCGTCGCGGACGATCTCCGCGCGGCCGCCGAGTGCCCTGTGCCGGCCGTGATCGCGCAGTCTTCGGTTCCCTTGGGTACGGGCGCCGAGGAGGGCAGCGCAGATAACCACTTTGGGCGCGTTTATCAATGCCGTATCCGACGCCGATTCGGCTTGTCGTCGCCGACCACTCGGCCATGTCGCGGGCGGCGCCAGCGCGACTTGTTTCGGTTGCCATGATGCAAAAGCTCTGCGCAGTTGGACCCGTTCAGTTTGTATGAGAAGCCCTACGTATGACGATCCCACAGCGATGACAATCGTCGCCGGTGCTGCCATTGGCACACGCGGACGGGCATCCCGTGAGACTCTGGGAGACAGCTCAGTTCAAGAGCAGTTTGCAACCTACGCCGCGACTCAGCCTGATGCGTTGGCGGTATCGGGCCCCGACGCGACGCTTACCTACGGCCAGCTGGAGCGGCGTACCGATCAACTCGCTCGGCGCTTGCGCGCTTTGGGCGTCGCTCGCGAGCGTCCCGTCGGCCTGTGCTTGGGGCGATCGGCGGCGCTGATCGTCGGGGCGCTTGGCATTCTTAGGGCGGGGGGCGCATATGTGGCGTTGGACCCGGGTCATCCTCGGGAGCGGCTCGGCTTTATGCTTCGTGATTGCGGCGCCGACGTGCTCGTCACCAGCGGCTCGGCCGCCGCGGAGCTCGACACCGGGCAGATGGCTGTGGTCACTGTCGACGCGGCGTGCGCCGAGCGCGAGCCCGAGCTGGAGTCGAGCGTCGAGCCGGCTGCGACCGGCGGCGGCGGAGACCTCGCCTACGTGATCTACACGTCCGGTTCGACGGGTACTCCGAAGGGCATCTTGGTGGAGCACGCCGGCCTGCGTAACCTGGTCTCTTGGCACCAGCACGCATTCGCGATCAGTGGGGCCGACCGGGCTACTCAGATCGCCAGCCCCGCGTTCGACGGGACGGTTTGGGAGCTGTGGCCGTACCTCACGGCGGGCGCCTCTATCCACATTCCTACGGACGAGGTTCGCGCCGATCCTGTCGCGCTGCGCGACTGGCTCGTAGCAGAGCGGATCAGCGTGACCTTCGTGCCCACGGCGCTCGCCGAGGTGCTGATGACACTCGATTGGCCTGCGGAGACGTCGTTGCGTTACCTGCTCACCGGCGGCGATACCCTGCATCGTCATCCGCCTGCGGGGCTCCCGTTCGCCGTGGTCAACAACTACGGACCCAGCGAGGCCACGGTCGTCACGACATCAGGTGTAGTAAGCCCCAGTATCGACCAGGTGGGTGTGCCCTCGATCGGCAGGCCGATCAAGGGCGTTCAGGCTTACATCGTCGACGACCAACTGGATCGCGTCGGTACGGGGACCCCCGGAGAGTTGCTGGTCGGTGGCGCCGGTGTGGCCCGCGGCTATCTGAATAGGGCGTGCCTCACGGACGAGAGGTTCATCCCCGACCGGTTCAGCGGCGTTCCAGGGGCGCGCGTCTACCGTACGGGGGACCTCGTCTGTGAGCGTCCGGATGGCGAGATCGAGTTCCTCGGCCGTGTCGATGAGCAGGTCAAGATCCTGGGCAACCGGATTGAGTTGGGCGAGATCTCGGCCACCTTGAACCGCCACGTGGAGGTCCGCTCCAGCGTTGTGGTGATGCGAGAGCATGCGTCGGGCGGGCGGCACTTGATCGCCTACGTGGTGCCCGTCGACAGTCGTCGTCCCGATAGCACGCAGCTGCGCGCTCATCTTGGCCAACACCTGCCGACTTACATGGTTCCGGCGGCGTTCGTTTGGCTCGAGGAGCTGCCCTTGACGCCGAATGGCAAGGTGGATCGGGCGGCGCTGCCCGCGCCGGTCTCCGCCAACACGGCGCAGCCTGCGGAGTCGGCGCAGCCGGGGAGCGAGCTCGAACAAGTGTTGGCAACACTCGTTGCCGAGCTGCTCGAGCTCGACCGGGTGGGGACGGACGAGAACTTTTTCATGCTCGGCGGTCATTCGATGCTCGGAGCGCAGCTGATCGCGCGCATCGGCGAGCGCTTCCGCGTCGACATGAGCCTACGCGCCTTGTTCGACAATCCGACGGTGGCCGAGATGGCCACCGAGGTTGAGCGCTTGCTCATCGCCGAGCTGGAGGCGATGAGCGACGACGACGCCGCCCATCTGCTTGCGGAGAGTACGCCGGGGCCGCTCGAGACGCTGAGCGACGAGCACGAAGTGTGAGGCCTATGACGGTCTCGACTGAAGCTCCTCTCAGTCTGTATCACCTGCTGGATCCGGACGTTCTGGCGAATCCGTACCCGCTTTACCGACGGCTGCGCAGCGAGGATCCGGTGCACTGGGATCCCTACCTGCACGCTTGGGTGGTGACGCGCTACGCCGACGTCGTCGAGGTCCTGCACCGCTTCTCGGCGGAGCGGACTCATACGCCGGAGAAGTTGGTTCTGCTCGGGATGGAGGAGCTGACCCCGATCGCGCGGGTGATGGTCCGCCAGATGCTGTTCCTCGACCCCCCGCAACACACTCGCGTGCGCCGGTTGGCCGCGGCGGCCTTTACACCGCGGCGTGTGGCGGTGCTGCGGGGCCACATCGAGGAGATCGCCAACTCGCTGCTCGACGCGGTGAGCGCACGGGGCGAGATGGACGTGATGGAGGACCTGGCCGCCCCGCTGCCGGCGATCGTGACCGCCGAGATGCTCGGCGTGCCGATAGAGGACCACCGCAAGCTCAAGGACTGGTCGCAGGACTTCGCCGAGATGCTCGGCAACTTCCAGCACAATCCCGGCCGCGCGGCGAAGGTCGCGCGCAGCCTGGAGGAGATGATGGCCTATTTCCGAGATGCGGTCCGCGGCCAGGCGACGCATCCCACGCAGGGCCTCGTCAACGCGCTGACTACGGCTGAGGTCGACGGTGACCGCCTGACCGAGGAGGAGGTGGTCGCGAATGTGATCGTCACCATGGTCGGAGGACAGGAGACGACGACGAACCTGATCGGCAACGGGCTGCTCACGCTGCTACGCCATCCTCAGGAGATGGAACAGCTGCGCCGCGACCCGGCGCTTATCGGGACCGCGGTCGAAGAGCTGCTTCGCTACGAGAGTCCCAGCCAGCACACGGGCCGGTTGGCGCCCCACGACGTCGAGCTTGGCGGCAGGCTGATTAAGCGGGGCCAGGCGGTGATGGCCGTGATGGCCGCCGGGAACCGTGACCCCGAGCGATTCCCGGATCCCGACCGGCTGGATCTCGCGCGTGCGGACAACCGCCACCTCGCGTTCGGTTGGGCGTCACACTTCTGCTTCGGCGCGCCGTTGGCACGCATCGAGGGCCAGATCGCCTTCTCCGCGCTGCTGCGCCGGCTGCCCAACTTGCAGCTCGTGCCGGGTCCGATCACGTGGCGTGCAAACCTGGGGCTGCGCGGGCTCACGGCGCTGCCGGTCGCGTTCTAGTCATGTCCACGCTCGAAGTCAGGGGCATGTCGCCCACCAAGCGAGCTCTGCTCGAGCAGCGACTGCGCGGCGGTGCGGCAGGTCCGCTGACAACCTCCGAGCCGGTCTCACGTCGGACCGGCTCGGGTCCAGCACCGCTGTCGATCGTTCTTGAGCAGGTCTGGTACTTCAGTCAGCTCGAGCCGGACAATCCGGTCTATAACGAGGCGGTTTCGATTCGGAAGGAGGGCCAGTTCGACGTAACGGCCTTCCGCGCCGCCTTCAATGAGATTGTGCGGAGACACGAAATCTGGCGCTCCACGTTCGAGGTTCTCGACGGTGAGCCCGTGCAGGTGGTCCATCAGGCACCGACCTGGGAGCTGCCGGTCGTCGACCTCAGCGCCATGCCCGCGGCTGAGTGCGAGGCCGAGGCCGTGCGGATGGCAGGAGATGAGGCGCGCCGTCCTTACGACCTCGCGCGCGGACCATTGCTGAGGCCGCTTCTCATCCGCTTCACCGAGCATCACCACCGCCTATACCTGGCCCTCCCTCACCTGCTCTTCGACGGGGTCAGCTTGTACCGCATCATCCTCCCGGAGCTGGTTACGCTCTACGACAACTTCCGCGCCGGTGAAGAGCCCTCGCTGCCGGAGCCTCCGATGCAGTACGCGGACTACTCCAGACGGGGACGCGAACAGAGGCCCGGTCCAGACTTCGCCCGGCGGATCGACTACTGGCGCCAGCACCTCGACGGCGCGTCCACGCTCCAGCTGCCCCTCGACCATCCACGCCCGTCGCGTCAGCGATTCCGGGGCGCGATGAAGCGCATGCGCATCTCGAGAGAGTTGGCCGACGGGCTCCGTTCGCAGAGCCGAACGTCAGGGGCCACCCTGTTCCAGGTCCTGACCGCCGCGTTCACCGTGCTGTTGCATCGCTACTCGGGGCAGGAGGACATCGTGTTCGCCACGGTTACCGACTTGCGGAATCGCCGTGAACTCGAACAGATGGTCGGCTACTGCCTGACGCCGCTGGTCCTCCGTGTCGACGTACAGGAGCATCTGTCGTTCATCGAGTTGCTGGGGCGGGTCCGCGGCGAACTCCTGGACGGGCTGAGCCATCTGGTGCCGTTCGAGCGGCTGGTCCGCGAGCTACAGCCGAGTCGCGACCCTGGTCTGAACCCGATCTTCCAGGTATCGCTCGAGGTCGAGCCGGCGATGGTTGCCGTTGATCCCGAGTGGAGCCTCCACCAGATGGAGGCCGAGGTCAGCAACGCGATCGGTAACGCCAAGTTCGACCTTACCCTCGAGTTGGACGAGCGTCCCGAGGGCCACCTCGACGGCCGCCTGATCTACAGCACCGATCTGTTTGATGCCGGGACGATCGAGCGTCTCGGGCAACACTTCTTGCGGCTACTGAGCGAGATCATCGCCAATCCGGACTGCCCGATCGACGAGTTGCCGTGGCTGGAGGAGTCCGAGCGCTCGGAGCTCCTCGAGCGCTGGAACGAGACCGAGGCACACATCCCGAATCGCCGCCTAGAGCAAATCATCGCTGATCAGGCAGCTCGCACGCCCGACCGGGTCGCGGTGGCATTCGAGAGCACGTCGCTGACTTACTCCGAGCTCGACGTGCGCTCGACTCGATTGGCCTCGAAGCTGCAGGCGCTGGGCGTCGCGACCGGCGAGCTCGTTGGCATTTGCCTCGAGCGCTCGGAGAGGCTGCTTGTGGCCCTGCTTGGCGTGCTCAAGGCCGGCGGCGCATATGTGCCGATCGATCCCGCATTCCCTGCCGAACGCCAGCAGTTCATGCTCGACGACGCGGACGTGCGCGTGCTCCTGACCGAGGAAAGCCTGGTGGACGGCCTGCCGTCGCACAGCGCGGCCGTCCTGTGCCTCGATCGCGAGGCGCTCGAGAGCGACTCCGGGCGCGCGCTTCAACCGGCCAGCGACGCGAACGATCTCGCGTACGTCATCTACACGTCAGGATCGACGGGACAGCCAAAGGGCGTCGAGATTCAGCACCGCGCGCTCGTCAACTTCCTGACCGCGATGCGTAAGCGCCCGGGCCTCACGAGCGACGACGTGCTCGTCGCGGTCACCACGCTGTCGTTCGACATCGCCGGCCTCGAGCTGTATCTGCCGCTGGTCTGCGGCGCGCGCGTGGTGGTGGCGCCCCAGGACGCGACGACGGATTGGCGCAGGCTGTGGGCGCTGCTCGACAGCTCGGCCGCCACGGTGATGCAGGCCACGCCCGCGACCTGGCGGATGCTGATCGAAGCGGGCTGGCCCGGAAAGCCGGGGCTCAAGGCGCTGTGTGGCGGCGAGGCGCTGCCGCTGGCGCTCGCCGACGAGCTGGTGCAGCGCGGCGTCGAGCTGTGGAACATGTACGGGCCGACCGAGACGACCATCTGGTCCACGGTCCAGCGGGTGACGACGCAAGGCGAGCCGCTCTCGATCGGCCGTCCGATCGCCAACACGACGTTGTTCATCCTCGACTGCCGTGGCCAGCCAACGCCGGTCGGCGTACCCGGGGAGCTGCACATCGGTGGGGCGGGACTCGCGCGCGGCTACCGGAACCGACCGGAGCTCACGGCGGAGCGCTTCGTCGCCAATCGGTTCGACCCCTCACCCCACGCTCGCGTCTATAAGACGGGCGACCTCGCTCGCTACCGGCCGGATGGTTCGGTCGAATTCCTTGGGCGGCTCGACAACCAGGTGAAGATCCGCGGTTATCGGATCGAGCTCGGCGAGATCGAGACGCAGCTCTCCCAGCACCCTGCGGTCGCGGCCGCGGTGGCGAGAGCGCATGCGGAGCGCTCCGGCGATAACGCGCTCGTGGCCTACGTGATCCCGAGCGGCCCGATGCCGAGCGGAACCGAGCTGCGCCGGTTCCTAGCTCAGAAGCTCCCGGCATACATGATCCCGCCCACCTACGTGACGCTGGATGCGTTTCCGCTCACCCCGAATGGCAAGGTGGATCGCAAGGCGCTGCCGCGTCCCGAGGTGTGGGGCACCGAGCCCGTCGCCGAATACACCGCGCCGAGCACCGAGCTCGAGCAGCGTCTCGCGGAACTCTGGGCCGAGCTGCTCGAGCACGACCGAATCGGGGTTCACGACGACTTTTTCGACCTCGGCGGCCACTCTCTACTGGCCGCACGGATGATTGGTCGGATCCACTCGCAGCTCGACGTGCAGCTTCCGCTGCGCGCGCTCTTCGAAGCGCCGACGGTCGTCGGGCTGTCCGAGCGGATCGAGGCGATGCAGGCGCAGGCAGAGCAGGCAGAGAAGCCGCGGGAAGAACCTCCGCCGCTGGTCCCGATCGCCCGCGTCCGGCGAACCTCATTTGCCCAGGACCGATTCTTGTTCATCGACCAGCTCGCCGGACCGACCTCGGCGTACAACATCCCCTGGCCGCTGCGCCTCAAGGGTGAGCTGGACGTGGTCGCGCTCGGCCGGGCCCTGTCCGAGATCGTTCGCCGGCACGAAGCGCTGCGGACGCGCTTTGTGGTGCAGGACGGCCGCCGGGTGCAGCTGATCGACGCACGGCGCGACGTCGACCTGCACCCCACGGATCTCTCGAGCCGGCCGGACGCCGAGCTCGTGGCTCGCGAGCTCGTCGATGAGCAGACCCAGATGCCGTTCGACCTGGGGCGCGGTCCGCTGCTGCGCGCGAGTCTTCTGCATCTCGGCGCTCGTGACCATGTCCTGGCGATCGTCGCGCACCACATCGCGGCCGACGGATGGTCCAAGACGGTTTTCTTCCGTGAGCTCGACACGCTTTACCGGGCGTACGCCGCCGGGCTGCCCTCGCCGCTGCCCGAGCTGCCGGTGCAGTACGGCGACTATGCCGAGTGGGAGCGCTCGTGGCTGACCGGCGACCGGCTCGCTTCCGAGCTGGAGCACTGGCGAGTGGAGCTCGAAGGAGCGCCGACCGCGCTCGAGCTCCCGACCGACCGGCCGCGCCCGACCGTCCCCACGCTGTCCGGGGCTTGGCGGCGCACGTCGATCCCGGCCGAGCTCGTGGATGCGATCCGGGCGCTTGGCCGCCGGGAGAGCGCGACCA
>JAFAPR010000049.1 GCA_019247075.1 Solirubrobacterales bacterium | reverse complement strand
CACACCTCCTGGGACCGGGGGGGCACAGCGTCCCAGGATCAGGTTGAAAAACGACCCGACCTCTATCGCGAGCTCAGACGCAAACCAAGCACGTGGTCTAGGCGGGATGGGGCGCGGTTGGCGATCGCCAGGACGTGCCCGGGCTGGCCGTCCTGGCGGCGCTTCGAGCGTCGCCCGGGGTGCACACGGGCGGAGTGCCAGGCCGCTTCGATCAGCCGCTCGCCGGGGAGCTCGGAGCCGGTTCTGGCGATCGCGCCTTCTCGGGCGGACTCGCCCGACTGGTTCAGCGACGGGGTCAGCCCGAGCCACCACCCGACCCGGGACGCCCTAGATGAACCGGGGCCAGTCGCCGCCGAGCTCGAGATCCAGCGCGAGCGCGGTGAGCGTCTTGATCCCGCCGACCGCGGGCAGCCGCGCCACCGGCGGGCACCATCGCGCCGATCGAACCGCGGCTAAGCCAACCCGGAGCGATGCTCCTAGCTCCAGGCCGAGCGCTCGGAAGACACCCGCCCGTGGCGCAACAGCATCTTCGAGACCCCGTGCCTGCCCGATTGAGATCACGCCGGCCCATCTCATGGCAGCGGGTCAGCTCCCGCCCGGCCTCAATCCCCGGCGGCCGCCGCGTGATCGCGCTCAGCCCTCCTGCCAGCAGCAGCCGAGCGAGCCACTCGGCGTCCTTGCGATCGGTCTTGACCCGATCACCGCGACCACGCGGCGTCTTGTCCGGCGCGATCACCTCCATATCCGGCAAGCGGCTGTTGTGTTACCTCAAGACAGTCTCCGCGCACATCACCTTCGGGTCCTGACGCCAAGCACCGATCACGGATCCGACCGGTCGGCTTCAAGACCTCAGGGAGTGTGATCGCGCACCGTCAGGGTGCGCGCCATGGGTCGACTTCGACCCCCCCAGGTGGGGCAGCGTTTAGCCCGCCGATCGGCACAATGGACTACCTGTCCGCCGAGGAGAACAAGCTCTTGGTACGCCGCTTTGTCGACGAGGCGGTGGCAAGACACAACCTCGAGATCATCGACGAGATCACGGCGGGCAAGTTTGCAGATGTCGCGAGGCGGTGGGTGCGGCCGTTTTGGAGCGCTTTTCCCGACTTTGAAATGGAGATCATCGAGCTGATCGGCGAGGACGACACGGTTGTCGCCCATTTCAGATGCTCGGGCACCCATCGCGGCGAGTGGCTTGGGGTCCCACCCACCGGACGTAGGTTCCAGAATGTGGACGAGATTTACATCTTTCACGTCCGCGACGCCAAGCTGGTCTCCGCCTTCGGGGTTGAAGACAATCTCACCCGGCTGCGCCAGCTCGGCATTAGCCCCCGGCCGTTTTGAGCTACTTAGCGTGATGCAGGCATTCGGGCCAACCCCGCCTCCCGCGCAAAGCGCGTCTGGGGGAGGACGGCGCCGAGATACCCGTGCGACAAGAAGAGCAGGTCCCGGCCAGCTATGGTCATGGGGATTCCGGTCCAGCTGCTTCACGCCTATTGCGGCCACGATGGCGCCGTGGCTGCCCCGGGCGGAGAGCGGAAGCGCCTACGGTCCAACTGAGGGCAGCGGGGACTTCTGCGGATTCGTGGATGCAGGAGCGAGGAGGTGCATCATTAGCCGCGTCTCCGAACTCTGCGAGCGGTCTTGGCCGTCGGAGCGTGCCACGTTCGGGGCTCCGCGACCACCGGACCTTATGGGGCCTTGGAGTTACGAGACGGGCGGTTTGCGGTGTGCCCAGGGGTGGGCGCGTTCGATTTGGGCGGCGAGTGCGACGATTGTCGTTTCGCTGCCCGGAGGGCCAGCGAGCTGCACGGCGGTCGGGAGCCCGTCTTCGTCGAGTCCGGTCGGGACCGACGCGGCGGGCTGGCCGAGATAGTTCCAAGCCGCGGTATAAGTGACGTACGGACCGCCACCGAGGAGTGTGCGGATCATGCCTGCATCGTGCCAGTGCTCGACCGGGCACGGCTGAACCGCGGTCACCGGGGTGAGCAGGATGTCATGCTCGGCAAATACGCGGTTGACCCGCCGGCGCGCCGACGGCTCGCGTTGCCGCGCGCGCCGGAGCGCGCGACCGTGGAGCGCTCGCCCCAGCCTGGCCATCCGGCGCGCGCGGTCGCCGAGTCGCTCGGGATGGTCGAGCTTGGCAGCATCATCAGCGATACCGGCGAGCGAGCGCACCCCTATCCCATCGGAGAGCTGCCCGTATGTTGGGTCGCGCTCCGAGACGCGATGTCCGAGCGAGCGCAAAAGATCAGCCGTCTGCTCGACCGATCGGCGCGCAACCGCGCCAGGTCTTACCCAGGGAACCATTCCCTTCAGCGACATCGCCACACGCAGCCGCCCGGGCTCCGCCGTCGCTGCCAGCGCTAACGTGACGTCCAGCCCCGGAGCGCCGACCGAACCGCCCGGACCGCGCGCGGACAACGCGTCGTCGAATAACGCCGCGTCGAGCACGCTGCGCGCCATCCCGCCGAACACCGTCAGCCCATGCCACGGCTCGGGGTCGGGCATCGTCGAGATCCGCCCGCGCGAGGGCGCAAGCGCGAACAGTCCGCAAAACGCCGCCGGCACCCGAATCGACCCCGCGCCGTCAGCGCCGAGGCCGACTGGCGCCAGGCCAGCCGCGATCGCAACCGCGCTCCCGCCGCTCGTTCCGCCACTCGTCCGCGCTGGATCCCACGGGTTGCGCGTCACGCCGTATGTGGGTGACTCCGTGATCTGTCCGCATGTCGCCAGCTCCGGGAGGGCGGTCTTGCCGAGGATCGGTGCTCCCGCCGCACGCAAACGACGCACCACCTCCGCGTCCGCGCGGGCTGGCGTGGCCTGAGCCCCCGTACCGCGAGTCGTGAGCTCACCGGCGATATCGACATCGTCCTTGACCGCCACCGGGACTCCCAATAGCGCACCAGCATCGCCGGCACGCAGCCGCCTGAGCGCCCCGTCCGCCTCCGCCAGCGCCTTCTCGGCACGAACCGATAGGAACGCGTTCAGCCGGGAATCCAGCCGCTCGATCCGCCCCAAGTGCAACTCCACCACTTCGCGCGGAGTCACCTTCCCGGCGCGCAACAACTCGCCAAGACGCGCCACACCGGCAAACGCCAGATCCTCGTCTCCCGCCGCCATCACAAGCGAACCTTCGCATACCCCGAGCGATGGCTGCGATGTCGGTCGAACACGTCGAGGAGGCATTTGACAGCATTCGACGCGCAGGCGAGAGTGAACTCGGACAGAGCTGCGGCAGGCTCGACGGTATCGCTGACGATCGTTCGGGTAACTGGTTGCCTTCCAGACGGCGGCCACTGCCGCCCGCGGCGCCGCCGCGGGCATCACACACACACCGCTCAACTCAGATTCCACGCGGCCGTGAAGTGGTGTCGGGTCGCGCCCGACACGCGCGTTCCTCGGGCTCCGCTCGTGGACGTACGTTGAGTTGCCCAGCCGAGTTCACTGCGGAAACGTGCGCTGTTAAGTCGGGCGAACTTCTCCGCGCACCACGCCACCACGCCTTCGCGGGATCGACCGGATGCCGAGCCGATGCGAGCGAGCGGCAGTCGGGTAGCCGGCGCGGCCCAGCCGCCTCCGGTCTACCGACCACTCCCACCACGCGCCCCTGCAGGTCGGCCCTGATCCCGCGGCCGGGAGCGGCTGGCTTGACATTCAGCGTCTGCTTCGGAAGTCCTGCTGATCTCGGCTCCCGGCCCGCCTGATCAATCGTGGCCGATGACGGCAAGGCGGGCCCCTGCCCGCCCGCGGGCGCATCGTGCCGGGATGACCTTTCTGCGTGCAGTGGTTGGATTTACGGGTCGTCGGCCTGGCTTTGGGCGAGCGCGGTGGGAAGCTGTTCGCGCGAGTTGATATCGAGCTTTTGGTAGCAATGGCTGAGATGGGTGGCGACCGTTGGCTGCGAGACGAACAGCGCCTGTGCGATCTGCCGGTTGGTCAGACCCTCGACTGCCAGTTGCGCGACGCGTAGCTCGCGGGCGGTGAGCGCTTCGACACCGGTGACGCGCGTGCGGCGTGGTCGGGCACCGGTGACCAAGAGCTCTGTCCGAGCCCGTTCGGCGACCGCTTTGCCGCCGCAGCGGTCTGCGAGATCAAGCGCCTGGCGGAGTGTCAGCTGCGCCTCGCGCCGACTACCAGCTCGTCTCAGCCCGGCGCCGAGGTCGGCCAGTGCGCGGGCGTGCTCGAGCCGGGCCGGCGATCGCTGGAGGTGCGAGACAGCTTCGCGGAGGTCGATGATGCCGGCGATTCCTGGCTCGATCACACCCGAGGCGCGCAGCGAGATTCCGATCGTGGCGGGCGCGCCGAACTTGCGCGCGACAGCGAGCTCCTGGGCAACCAGGTTGCGGGCGTCCTCGCGCCGGCCGAGACCGCACTGCGCGACGGCGGCGATCGAGCGGCCGTGCGACGCGACGGGGTTGGTAATCCCGAACCGGGCGAGCAGCCGGTAGCCGGCGAGGAGATCGTCGATCCCTGCTTGCGTGTCTCCCTGCGCAAGACGCAGACGCCCGCGGCTGTGAATGAGCGGGGAGAACAGCAGGATGTCGGGGATCTGCTCGCTGACCCCGCTGTGCGCTAGCGCTCGTTCAGCGCCGCGGACGTCGTTGGCTTCGAGGAGCGCGTCGATAAGCGATCCGTACAGGCTCGGTA